>NZ_QBTZ01000001.1:3905714-4242142 GCF_003058055.1 Acidovorax sp. 107
TGCCGCAGCGCAAAAGATCATCACCGTCGAAGATCCGGTCGAATACCAGCTCGAAGGCATCAACCAGATCCAAGTGCATTCGCAGATCAACCTGACCTTCGCGAACGCCCTGCGCTCCATCCTGCGGCAAGACCCCGACATCATCATGATCGGCGAAATGCGCGACGGCGAAACCGCACAGATCGCCGTGCAGTCCGCGCTAACAGGGCACCTGGTGCTGTCCACCTTACACACCAACACCGCCGCTGGCGCCGTGATCCGCATGCAGGACATGGGCGTGGAGCCCTACCTCATTACCTCGGCCGTCAACGGCGTGCTAGCCCAGCGCCTGGTGCGCACACTGTGTGGGCACTGCAAAGAGCCCTACGAGCCGGGCCCCGAAGTGCGTGAAAGCTCGGGCCTGTTGCGTTTTGGCAGCGTGGGCAAGCCCATATACCGGGCGGTGGGCTGTGAGCAATGCCGCCAGTCGGGCTACCGGGGGCGCACAGGCATCCATGAGCTGCTGGTGCTCGACGAACCCATGCGCCGCGCTATCATAGAAGGGCGCGACGCCAACGTCCTCAACACCATCGCCGCACAAAGCGGCATGCTGAGCCTGTACGAAGATGGCCTGCGCAAGGTGGTGGCGGGCCACACGACGCTGGACGAATTGGCCCGCGTCACGCAGGACCAGACCGATGCCTGATTTTGTCTGGCGTGCCGCCGCAGCCTCTGGCAAGGTCGAGGAAGGTCTGCTCAGCGCCGCCAGTGCGGCTGCAGCCCTCAAGCAACTTCGCGGCCAGGGGCTGACGCCGCTGAGCATCAACGACGCCAGCAAGGCCCCCGCATTGGCGGGCGGGGCTAGCGCGGCGAATGCCTCTAGTGGCCCTGCGCGGCCCAAGGTGCGCCAAGCCAAAGGCCCGGTCACCGCGCCCGATGTATTGGCGCTGACTTCAGAGTTGGCCATCATGCTGCGCGCAGGTCTGGCGCTTGACAACGCCCTGCGCGTGCTGATCGACATGAGCCACAAGCCCAGCATCGGCGCTCTGGTGCAGGGTATCCTGGATGCAGTCAAGGGCGGCACTCCGCTCAGCCGAGCACTGGCCGCGCACCGCGAGCTGTTTGGCGACTTCTACATCAATATGGTGCGCTCGGGCGAGGCCAGCGGCCAGATGTCCGCCGTGCTTGACCGCCTAGTCGAACACATGGAGCGCCAGCGCGCCCTGCGTGACAACGTCATCTCGGCCACCATCTACCCTGCCATCCTGCTCGGGGTGGCCGTGCTCTCGCTTGTCGCCATGCTCGGTTTCGTCGTGCCGCAGTTCGAAAAACTGTTCACCGACATGGGCGATGCACTGCCCATGCCCACGCGCCTAGTCATGGGCCTGGGCCATGCGTTCACGCGCTATGGCTTGTTCATGGGTGTGGTGGCCGTGGGCGGCGGCATGCTGCTGACGCGCTGGCTGCGCTCATCCTCGGGTAGGCGTTGGTGGCAGACTCTGGTGCTGCGCCTGCCGCTCATGGGTCCGCTAGCGCTCAAGTACCAGCTTACGCTGTTTTCGCGTTCCATGGGTACCTTGCTCGGCAATGGTGTGCCCATGCTTACAGCGCTGCACATCGCCACCGAAACTGTGGGCAATGTCGTGCTGCAGCAGGCGCTGGGGCGTGTGGCTCCCATCGTCAAGGAAGGCGGCCGGGTGGTGCAGGCGCTTTCGGCCACCGGCATCTTCGAGCCCCTTGCCATCAACCTCATCCGCGTTGGCGAAGAAACCGGCCGCATCGGCCCCATGATGCTGGAGCTGGCGAATATATTGAACCGCGAGGTCGAAACCGGCATCAAACGCCTCCTTACGCTGGTCGAGCCCGTGCTCATTCTGGTGCTGGGCGTGCTGATCGCCGCCATCATTGTTTCCATCCTGCTCGGAATCCTATCCATCAATGACCTGGCCGTATAATTTTTGTTTGTTCAAGGAACCGTCTCCAATGGTGAGTATTCGTGCCCGCCGCACCTGCGGCACCGCCTTTGCCCGCAAGTCTTCGCATGGCTTCACACTCATTGAATTGCTGGTCGTACTGGCCATTCTCACGCTGCTGGCCGGTTTGGTCGGCCCGCGCGTGCTCGGCCAGCTCGGCGGCGCCAAGTCCAAGACTGCGGGCGTCCAGATCGCCGACCTCGACAAATCGCTCGAACTCTTCAAGCTGGACGTAGGCCGCTACCCCACTACCGAGGAAGGACTCGACGCCTTGGTCAAAAAACCCGGCAGCGTGAATGGCTGGACGGGGCCGTATCTGAAGGGAGGCGTGCCAACCGACCCATGGGGCCACCCCTACCGCTATGCGAATCCCGGCCCGAATGGTGGCATTGAGATTCTCTCCCTCGGTGCCGATAGCGCCCCTGGCGGCGAGGGCGAGAACGCAGATATCCGCAACACAAACTGAGCAGCCAGGCTGCCGGGGCCGATGCCAAACGTTCGCGGATTCACGTTGGTCGAACTCTTGGTGGTCTTTGCCATCATGGCTGTGCTGATCAGCGTGGTGCCTGTGGCCTACGACAGGGCTAGGGAGAGTGCGCAGTATCGCGACGTCGTGCGCGGCATTCTCAGCGACATGCGTAAGGCGCGCCAGGTAGCGCGGCTGCGTGGGCGCGAAACGCGCTTCATCCTCGATCTGGCGCAGCACCGGTACGGAGTTGCGGGGGAGGCGCTGCGCCCCCTGCCGGACACCATTGACTTCCGTGCTTTGGTCGCGGAAGGCGAAATGCACAACGGTGTCGCCGCTATTCGCTTCCTGCCCGACGGCGGTGCCACGGGGGGCAGCGTGCAGGTAATGCGCAAAACCGGCACGGGGGTGCAATTGCGGGTGGATTGGCTTTCCGGGCGGGTGACCCAAACCGCCTTGGCTCCATGACGAGGGCTGTGCGCTGGGGGCGTGAGACGGGTATGTCCTTGCTGGAAGTCCTGGTGGCCTTCTCGATCATGGCCATGGCCTTGGGCGTGCTCTACCGGGCCACTGGAGGCAGTGTTCGCTCGGTCTCTACCATCGAGGCCACCCAGCGTGCCGCGTCATTGGCGCAATCCCTGCTGACCCTGCGTGACGCCGTGCCTGCAGTGGGTTGGGCTGATACGGGAGAAACCGCCGGGTTTGCCTGGAGCATTCACAGCACGCCGTATCCAACCGACGTGGCGCATGCCAACGTGCCGCCATTGCATGAGGTGACGGTGGAGATCCAGTGGACCGATGCAGGCGTCGGGCGCACCCTGCGTGTCGTCACCTTGCGCCCCGAGCGCAAGCCATTGCCAGGGGGCACTTCACCATGAAAATCCGTGCAGCGCGCGGCCTGGGCTTCACCCTGGTGGAACTCCTGGTCGTCTTGACACTGCTGTCGCTCATGGTGCTGGCCATGGCATCGGCGTTTCGCACAGTGGCGCAAAGCCAAGAGCGCGTTGACAATAAGCTCACGCAGATCGAAGACTACCGGTTGGCTGTCGGCTTTATCCGCGACACCTTGGGGCGCATCTCTGCCCGCAGGCAAGTGCGTGGCATGGATGAGAAAACCAGCTCTTACCTCTTTGCCGGCGCTACGGACGTCGTGGCCTGGGTCGGTGTCATGCCCGCACGTTATGGAAGTGGCGGGCGGCATTTTTTCCGACTCGGTCTGGAGAAAGTCGAGGGTCAGACACGCCTCGTGCTGCGTTTTGTGCCGTGGGCGCCCGATGCCGCCGCCTTCCCCGATTGGGCGGCGGCCGACAGCCGCATCCTGGCCGACGAAGTACAGGCCCTTTCAATGCGCTACGAAAACGACCGTGAGGAGCCGCCCGCCTGGGGCGTTGGCTGGGCTGATCCAACCCAACTGCCGGGCCGTATCGCCATCGACATCGCCACGGTAGCCGGAGACTGGCCCACGCTGGTAATTCCCTTGTACAAACTGCCGCTCACTGACGGCAGTAACGAGGACTTCTCGGTAGGTGGAGGCCGCCGCCGATGAAGAGCCGGCCGCTTCGCCGCCGCCGCAGCGGCATGGCGCTCATCGCAGTGCTCTGGATCGTCTCCGCACTTAGCATCATGCTCATGGGGCTGGTGCACAACCTGCGCGGAGAGGCCCGTCTTGCAGGCCAATCGCGGCAGATCGCCGAGGCTGCAGGCCTGGGGGACGCGGCCATCCACATCGTGCTGCAGGCAATGATGGCCCGCACCCTGCAGGGACAGCGGCAGCAAAGGCTCCAAGTGGTGCCCGTTGTCTATGGCGGACGGGACATCGCGGTCGAGATCCTTCCCCTTAATGGGCTCATTAGCCTCAATGGCGCTGGCGCGCCCTTGCTGGCGCAGATGCTCACCGGGGCGGGTATGCCCCAGAATGCGGCGCAGGCGCTGGCTCAAACCATCGTAGACGTCCGCACCAGCCGCGACGCGCAAGGCGCTGCTAGGAACTTCGAGGCCACCGAAGACCTACTTCAGGTACCGGGGGTCGACTATGACCTCTATGCTAAAATTGCTCCCCTTCTGACAGCTGACGAACTGGGTGGCGACCGTGTCAATCCCATGGCCGCGCCTGAGCCTGTTTTGCTTGTGCTATCGGGGGGCGATGCAGGCAAGGCGGCGGCCATAATTACCCAGCGGGCATCTGGCGCCGTAGGCATCGACACCACCGGGCTCATGGGCGAGTTCATTGAAAACAATGCCGCCACACAGCGCTTTCGGCTGACGGCGCGCATACCGCTCGCCGATGGCGGTGCGGCCGTTGTGGCGCGCAGTGTCAACCTCAGTCCTTCGGTGCGCGATGGCATGCCATGGCACACTTATCGTTTCGAGCAACGCCTGCGTGAAGACACTGCGGCTTACTGAAAATACCATGTCGCCCTCTGCTTCACCATCCCGATTTTTCGGACTGGACACGCATCAACTGCGAGAAACGCTTGCTCAGGCCTGGGCGGAGCTGCGTGACGGCCCCATCCTCGACTGGTTTACCCCCGAGGCACGTGTGCGCTGGTACCGGGCGGACGGCACGCAGGAAGTCTGGCTCGCCAGTGGCGGGCAATTGCGGCGCGACAAGGCCGACGGCCCCCGCACTGCTGCGCCCTTCACGGCCGTCGAAGTACCGGACACCATCGTGCTGCGGCGCCACACCACGCTGCCCACCCTGACTCCCGCAGCCACAGCCCAGGCCATCGCGCTCGAAGCCAGCACCCACAGCCCCTTCCCGTCGCACGAACTCGTATGGGGCGCCCGCACTGCCCCTGCCGCGCAGCGGCGTGGTAGCCAAGACGTAGAAATCGTTCTGGCCTCGCGTGAGCTCATCCAGCAGCACCTCGCAGCCCAACCGGGCGCAGCTGCGCTGGAAAACAGCGAAGCTTGGTGCCGTTCTGACCAGACCGGTGAGCCCATCGCCCTTGCAGGTTTCGCAGAACCGCGCAGGCAGCGCGCGCAGCGCCGTGGGTGCAACCTCAACCTCGTCCTCATGGCGGGCGCACTGGTCTTGCTGGGCGCCATTGCGATCACGCCTAGTTTGCAGTTGCGCGCGCGTGCCCTCGTCGCCATGCAGGACTACCAGCGACTGGCCCGCCTTGCGGCGCCTGCGCTGGCACAGCGTGAATCGCTTGTGCGCTCCCAAGACCAACTGACCGAACTGCGAACCATCCTGGGTGAGCAAGCCGACCCCTTGCAAATCATGGACTTGCTCACACGTGCGCTGCCAGACGACTCATCCCTCCTCACCTTGCAGGTACAGGGCCTGAAAATCACCCTCACAGGGCAGACTGCCAACTCTGCAGCGCTGCTGGAGCGTTTGGGCAACGAACCCGGGCTGCGCGAAGTGCGTGCCCCTACGGCCGCCACGCGCCCGCCCGGAGCCACCAAGGACACCTTCACCATCGAGGCGCAGATCGACCCGGCACTCCTTCTGCAGGCTGCAGTCAGCCCCCAGCCGGACCAGGCGGCCGTGAAATCCGCAGCTTCCTTGGCGCCTGCGACGCCTGCTTCGTCACCGGCCTCTGCTGCCTCTGCGGCGCTCGGGGCACAGCCCAAGGCATCCAAGCCATGAAGATACGCACCCTGTCCTCGGGGGCTATGCTCCTGCTACTCATGCTGGGCGTGGTGCTTGCCGCGCTCGCAGGGGGCGGTTACTACGTCTACGACAAGCACCAGGCGGCCGCGAAGCGCATGGAGGAAATGGAGCCCCGGCATGCGCGCCTACAAGGGCTCCAAGGCAGCGTCGATGTGCTTGAGCGAGCGCAAGCCGAAGCGCAGGGCTTGGTGGCGCAGTATGTCTACCCCGCGGAAACAGACGCTAACCAAGTGGGCAACGCCGCGCAGCAGCGCGTGCGCAACCTGTTCACCGCGGCTGGGCTGCAGATTGTCAGCAGCCAGGTGCTGCCAGCCAAGGCCGAGAAGAACTACGACCGCATACCCCTGGCCGTACGCGCCGAAGGCGACCTTTTGGCTCTTCAAGGCGCGCTGGTTGGCTTGTCGGGGCAAACACCTGTCATCCTGGTGCGAGGAATGAGCCTGCAGACCATTGGCTCCGTCAGGGCCGACACTCCGCAGCGTCTGGCTGTGCAGTTCGACATGCTCGTTCTCAGGGGGCGCCCATGAAGATCCACCCCACGCCGACGCTTCTGGCGGTCAATGCTGCACTGGCTGTGGGCTTGGCCGCGCTATGGCTTGAGCCTTCGGGGCAAGTCCGGGGCACCGCCTGGGTGGCACCTGTCGCAATCGTGCCCGACATCGCACAGCCAAGTGGGATTGCCGCACCCAAAGCCGCCGACACCAGTCGCTTTCTGGCTGTGCTCGAGCGCCCCCTGTTCTCGCCCAATAGGCGCGCCCCTCCGCCCGCCCCCGTCAAGGTGGAAACTGTGCCAGAGCCCGACGCGCTAGCAAACATCCAGCTTCAAGGGGTGTATTCCTCTGGCGACGGAGGGGGGATTCTTGCAAAAATCGACGGTAAGGATCGCAGGCTAGCGGTGGGCGGTGCCTTGGGAATGTGGACACTCAAGAGTATTGAAGGCCGTGATGCCGCTTTTGCTCGGGGGGAGGAGATAAGGGTATTACGGCTCATTCCCTCGAAACTGGGGGCTGCGGTGCCCGCGCCTATGGGTACCTCAGGTAACTCAATCGACGCACAGAAATCGCAGGGTGCGGTTCCGGCGCAGGTTGATGACCCCGTGGCCAAACAAGAGCAGGAGCGCCAAGAGCGTGAACGGGCTCGCCTTGCATTGCGTAATGCAAGGCGAGCTGAGCAAGGATTTCCCCCGGTTAAAGAGTAAATTCATGAGTCATTTTTATATGGTCGCGCCGCGTTTTCTAGCTCTCGCCTGTGCCTTTTTGGCTGGTTCCGCGGCGTGGGCTGCAGATGAAGCGCTCGTTCCGAGTGTTGAGCCAATGCCTGCTCTGCTTGGATCCAAAGGGTCAGCAGGCAGCAATACTCATCCCGACGGCCTGCCTAACGAAGGGGGGGGGGCATACGAGCCGCGAATTGTTAGAGGCAACGATCGTGTGATAGGTGCCGCAAAGCCCGCGCAAGTGATCGACGGGGCTCCGAGTTCGTTTAAGTTTGAAGAGGCACCGATCGCCGAAGTGGTTCGCACCATGCTTGGCGACGTTCTCAAGGTTGATTACGTACTGCATCCGCCTATCGGTGGCACCGTCACGCTTGCAACGCGGGTTCCTGTGTCGCCCGATCAGGCGATCTTTTTGCTGGAAAGTGCTCTCCAGGCCAATGGCTTGGTTATGGTGAGAGACCCTCGCGGGTCTTATCACGTGGGCAAGCCGGAGGCGCTCAAGGGTATTGGCGCTGCTGTGCGACAGGTAAGCGGGGGCGCTCTGCCCCCGGGTTCTGGCGCGGTGGTTGTGCCGCTTCAGTTTATCGGGGCCTCTGAGATGGCGTCCATCCTGCGTCCAATGATGCCAGCCGAATCGTTGATCCGTGTAGACACTGTCCGTAATTTGCTTGTGTTTGCGGGTAGCCGAACCCAGGCAGAGGGGTGGCTTGACATTGTGAATACCTTCGACGTGGACCTTCTTAAGGGAATGTCAGTAGGCGTTTTCCCTTTGAAGTACGCCTCTGTCAAGGAGGTGGAGGCAGCGCTTCAATTGTTAAGCGCGAGTGGGGGGGGCGCTCAAAACACGGCGCCTAGCAGGGGGGCTGGGACGCCTGGCGCAGCAGGCGCGGCAACTGGAGCGGCAAGCGCGGTTGGGCTTGCTGATAACTTGCCGCTAGCGGGTGCTGTGCGTGTGATGCCCATTGAACGGATCAACAGTATTTTGGTGGTAACTCCGCGCGCCTCGTATCTCGATGAGGCGCGTCGCTGGATTGATCGACTCGACCAGCCTTCGGATAACACTGCTGAGGCGCAGCTTTTTATCTACCAAGTACAGAATGTCAATGCGCGCCACTTGGCAACGGTGTTGGGCGGCATTTTTGGATCGGCACAGCCTGCTGGCGGCACGACAAACAGTGGAGTGGCACCTGGGTTGACAACGGCCACGGGTAGTTCGCTCGGGCAGTCCACAATGGGCGGCTCCGCGTTCGGCGGCAACAGCACCCTTAACAGCGGGGCTGGTGGTTTTTCGGGGCGGACGGGGGGGGGGTCTTTGGGAGGCGCGTCGGGCACAACGGGTGGGCTGGCTGGGCGAGTGGCGCAACAGGCTGGGGTGCAGGCGCCTGCGGTGGCCTCTTTGGGAGGTGTCCGTGTCATGGCGGATGAGCTGAACAATTCAGTGCTGGTGTGGAGCACGCGTGCGGAGTACGCCAAGATCGAGTCAACATTGAAGCGCTTGGATCTGCCTCCGACGCAGGTGCTCATCGAGGCCAGCATTATTGAAGTCACTCTGAACGACGATTTGCGATACGGGTTGCAATGGGCCTTCAGCGATAGCCGTGCGGGTACCGATTACACCGGGCGTGGAACGCTCAGCAGCCGTGATGGGGACGCGTCGGGTGGAATTGTTGGTAGTGCGCTCTCTGGCTTTTCTTATGCTCTCAAGAGTCCCTCTGGCAATGTGCGTGCCATGCTGAATGCCTTGTCTGCCAAGACGACAGTGAAGGTGGTCGCCAGTCCTTCTCTGATGGTGCTGGACAACCATACAGCTGCCATCGCGGTGGGTGACCAAACGCCAATCCAGGCGGGAACAACAAGCAATCTTGAGGGAACGGTCACCTCAACCAATATTCAATATAAGGATACGGGTGTCAATCTGGTGGTCACGCCCTCGGTCAATGCTGGAAATATTGTCACCATGCAGGTGGAGCAATCAGTGACTGATGTGGGGGCCAAAGACGAGGTGACCAATCAGCGAGCCTTCTTGCAGCGTCAATTGTCCAGCAAAGTGGCTGTGCGCTCCGGTGAATCCATCGTGATGGGCGGGCTCATCCAAGAAAACAGCACTGCGACAAAATCTGGCATTCCTATCCTGCACACTTTGCCTTTGCTGGGGAATCTTTTTGGTTCGACGAGCAACGATGGTCGGCGTACGGAACTATTGGTTGTCATCACGCCTCGAGTGGTGCGATCCGACATCGATATTCGTCAGGTCAGTGAGGACTTGCGCGACAGGATGAAGGGCTTCGCCAATGTGCTGCCGTCAGCTGCGAGTTCGGGGTCCTCGGTGCCGTCGACCGCACAACCTTCCATGTTACGGAACTAAGGTGATCGGCGGTTTTTCGCAGTCAGGCCCATGACTTGGGTCGGTCTACAGACAATTGAAATCAATGAAGGAGTTGAAACCCATGAAGTTTTCCGCTGGCGCAATGCGTACTGCAGCAGTAATGGCCCTGGTCGCATTGTCGGGTTGTGCTGCAGTGGTGCCCCCGTCGCCCGAAAAGGTGGTGGAGCAGCGTGCTGCCGCGCGCTGGGAGGCGCTGATTGCCGGAGACATTCAGAAGGCGTACACATTCACCGCGCCTTCGTACCGTGCTGTTACTTCCTTTGAGCGGTACAGCTCTGGGATCGGTGGTGCAGCCACGTGGGTCAAGGCAGAGGTAGTGCGTGTCGAATGTGCGACAGAAAAGTGCACTGCTGTTGTAAAAATTGAGGCCAAGCCTATCCTCGCAAAGCCATACAACGGTACCATTACCACGGGTGTGGATGAAACGTGGCTTCTGGAAGATGGGCAGTGGTGGCTGTACCAAAAACTGTGACCTCTCAACATCTTTCTGCCTAGTGCATGGGAGGGCAAGTATCGAAACGGACAGAGGCCTGTTGCTTTTAATCAACACATCGGGTTGACGCAGAAATTTCGATGACTTCACCCGATTCTTGCTGTGCTACCATCCTTGAGCGTAAACAATCTTGGTAGTTGCGCTTACCAACTTTTTCTAACTGGAGTTTTCATGAAAAAAAATGTTCTCTCTCTGAGCATCGCTGCCATGATTGGTGGTCTGGGTTTTGCTGGGGCTGCATCTGCTGGTGTCGCTTATCAAACGGCGGCCGTGGCCTCCGCTGCTGGCGCTGCCGCTGGCCTGACTGCAACGACTGCAACTGTGTTGCAAGTGAGCCCTGACGGCATTGGTCACAATTTGGTTGTGCCTTATTACTCCGTGCAAGAAGGTAACGGCACCCTGCTGAGCCTGGTGAATACTGATACTAAGAACGGCAAGGCGGTGAAGGTGCGCTTCCGTGGTGCAGCTAACTCTGACGACGTGTTCGACTTTTCGTTGTTCCTGTCGCCTGGTGACGTGTGGACGGCCAACGTGAGCAAGGATACTGCCACGGGTCTGGCTCAAATCTACGTTCCAGACAACACCTGCTCTCTGCCTCGCCGTGCTGTGCTGAACGCAACGAAGTTCAAGACCGATCGCGTGTTCGGTGCTACCGATGCTGCAAAGGCCGGCGAAACTTTGGAAGGTTATGTTGAAATTTTCAACATGGCTGACATTCCTCCAAAGGTTCCAGGTGCTACTGGTGTTGCTGATGAAGCTGCAGTTGCTTTGATCGATAACGCTCTGTTCACCGCTATCAAGCATACTTCTGCTGGTACCAACCCTTGCGGCTTGGCCGCTAGTGATTCCGCTCTGCCTGCTGCTGTGCTGAAGCTGGCTGCTGATCCTACGCTGACGGACATCACCGGTGCTGTTGCTGCTGCTGCCGACCGTACCGCTCTGCTCAACCACGGTCTGTGGGCTCCTTCGACGGGCTTGACCGGCTCTTGGACGATTTTGAACATCGCCGGTGCATCCGTGGCTTGGTCTGGCAACATGACTGCTGTGGAAGCTCGCGTGGCTGCTGGTGGCGCTCCTGGTCTGGGTCGCGTCGTGTTCTCCCCCCAGAAGGACACCACAGTTGCTGCCACCGCTATCAACTCGCTGACTTCCGATCCTCTGCTGCGTAACACCGGTGTGGCGCCTTCGACGGCTATCATTGAAGCTGCTCAGTACGATCTGCCTGACATGTCGACGCCTTATCTGACGGCTGTCGCCATCACTGCTGCTGGTGTTGCTGCTGCTGCTCCAGGTACCACTGCGAGCGACGCACCTGTGCTGCAAGCCAAGCTGCTGACACAAGCCCTGGCTGTCAAGAACGTGCTGAACGAGTATGTGACCAACTCTGCCATCTCGGCTGCTACGGATTGGGTGTTCTCCATGCCTACCCGTCGCTACGCTGTGGGCGTGAACTACAAGTTTGCCGCTCCTGCAACAGGCCCGAGCGCAGTGTTCAATGCATCCGCTGCTCAGCAAATCACGGTTGGCAATGACGTTTCTCCATACTTCACGGCTGTGAACACGAAGATGGGCACGGGCGGTACTTCGGGTAACCCAACGTACCAAGCTTGCGTGGAACCCGGTGGTGCCGTGACCGCATACGATCAAGAAGAAGCCACGGCTTCTGGCGAGTTCGTGGTGTCGCCAGGCACGACCAAGAAGGTTGTGTTCTGCGGTGAAGTCAGCATCCTGACGTTCAACGCAACGTCTTCGCTGCAAGCCAAGATCGCGCCTAAGAACATCGATGCTGGTTTCGTGAACGGCTGGTTGAACATCAACACCGCTGGTTTGGCCAACGCTGGTCTGCCAATCGTGGGTAGCTCGTTCGTGAAGATGACGGGCCCTGTGGTTGCTGGCAAGTCCACCAACTTCAGCCTGACCCAACCCCACCGCTTCACGCGTTAATGGTTGAGGTTCTGATTGCCGCGTGCGGCAATCAAGCATAAGGCGGGGGCTTGCCCCCGCCTTTTTTCATTGTGTAACTGATTGATTGATGTTTCTTTTCGGAATGAACATGCTCACAGTACGTATCTCTGTCGGCCGGATCTTTTGTGCGGCTATTTGCTCTTTCGCACCGCTGTTGGTGTCGGCCCAATATGCACTGGTACAGGGGCCTGTGGGGCAAGTGACTGATGCAGATGTGATGGCGGATGCCGCTACGCGTATCTCGGATACCGCTCGCGCAACCGTGCTTTCCCGTCCGGACAACGTGGGTCAGCTGGCATCCAATGTGTATGTGCAGCGCGCCATGGCGGTGGAGGCTGAGCGCAAGGGGCTCACTGCAGGTCGAGAGTCTGCTGCAGCACTGGCGTTGGCCCGTGAAAAGGCCATGGCGGATCTTTATTTGGCCGATTTTGATAAAAGCCATCAGCCAAGCGAAGCCGCATTGTTGGCTTACGCCCAGTCCACCTACAGGGCGGTCGATGGCAAGCAGTTGGACGCTCCAGAACGGACTCGCGTTCGGCATATTTTGTTGAAGCAGAAGTCCCCCGAAACGCGTGCCCGTATCGAGCAGATACTGAGTGATGCAAGGGCGGGCAAAGACTTTGCGCAACTGGCCAAGGATAATTCCGAAGACACGGGGAGTGTGGCCCAGGGTGGTGACATAGGGTTTGTCACTGAGGGCAGCACTGTCGTGCCGTTTGAAGAAGCGATGAAGGGGCTCAAGACGCCCGGGGACCTGAGTGATGTGGTCGAGACGCAGTTCGGCTATCACATTATTCGCCTGGAAGAGAGGCGTTCTGCGGGCAAACGTGGTTTCGACGAAGTACGCGAACAATTGTTGATGCAGGCGCGGACGGCGTTGTTGCGTGAAGCACGTGCAAAAGAAGCGCAGCGCTTGCAAGAGGGCATGAAAGTGAATGAGGCGGCGGTCAATACGTTTTCCTCGAAATTCAAACCTTCGGATTTCACCCGTTGAAATTTCTGTTTTTGCGTGACCCGGCTTTACTGTTCACCTGTATTTTTTTGGAAACAGGCGACCGTGCATTGACGCAGATCTCCTATCGTTTTGGAAATGGTTTACATGCCGCGTCCAGCGCTTGCGGTTGATGCGCTAGCCATCTGGCGTGCGCGCAGCTTGCTTTGGGTGCTTGTGCGTCGTGAAGTAGCGGCAAGACACGCCGGTACCGCCGCAGGCGTCATCTGGCCCTATTTGCAGCCGTTACTCACGGTAGCTGCGTACTACCTGGTTTTTGACGTGGTGTTTTCGATGCGTCTGGGTGACGGGGCGCCTGCACGTGCGGTTGGTACCTTCCTGATCGTGGGCGCCTTGCCGTGGATGGCGTTCTGCGACGCTGTCTCGCGCGGTATGAACAGCCTGCTGGAAGCCGGTGGATTGCTGCAAAAGAATTCACTGCCGCCAGTGCTCTTCGTGACGCGGGCGGTGTTGGCCAGCGCACTTATCTATGGGCCGCTGCTACTGCTCATTGCACTGGCATACGCGCCGTTGCACCACTTCGGCGCGTCGATGCTGGCGGTGCCCGTGCTGTTGCTGCTGTTGGTGGTACTGGCGTGGCTACTGGCTTATTTGTTCGCCATTTTGGCGGCAGCGCTGCGTGACGTGGTGCAACTGGTGGGCTTTCTGTTGTCGGTGGGCATCTATCTTTCGCCCATCCTCTTTCCGCTGTCTATGTTCCCGCAAGGTTGGCAATGGATGCTGTGGCTCAATCCCGTGACAATGGTGGTCGTGGGCTTGCAAGCGGTGCTGCTGCAAGGTGCATGGCCACCACTGACCGTATGGGGTGTGTCTGCTGTGTGGCTGGCTGGTCTGGCACTGGTGCTGAATGGCGTGGTGGCTCGTAGCCGCGATCAGCTAGTGGATTGGCTATGAACAGCAATAGCAATCAGGTGGCTATGTCGACTGAAGTGGTGTTGCGCGTATCAGGCCTGGGCAAGGAATATCGTCTATACACCAGCCCCCGAGAACGCTTCAAGGCGCTGTTCAGTACGCGTACCCGCCATCGTAGCCACTGGGCGCTGCGCAACGTATCGTTCGAGCTGCGTCGCGGTCAATGCATTGGCGTGATAGGCGACAACGGCGCGGGCAAAAGTTCGCTGCTTAAGCTGTTGGCCGGCACGATGCAGCCGAGCGCAGGCACATTGGAACGTGTGGGCCGAGTGACGGCTATTTTGGAGTTGGGGGCGGGGTTCCATCCAGAGTTCAGTGGGCGTGACAATTTGTATTTTGGTGGCAGCCTGATCGGCATCAGCCATGAGGAGATGGCACGCCTAGAAGCGGGCATCGTGGAGTTTTCCGAGCTGGGCGAGGCGATGGAGCGGCCGGTGAAGACGTATTCGTCGGGCATGACGGTACGCCTGGCCTTCGCGTTGGTGACGGCGGTGCAGCCGGATGTACTGATCATCGACGAGGCGCTTGCCGTTGGTGACCAGCATTTTCAAAAAAAATGCGTGGAGCGCATCATGGCGTTTCGTGAGAATGGCTGCACCATCTTGTTCTGTTCGCACAGCTTCTACCATATACGGCGCCTTTGCGATGCTGCACTATGGTTGAAGCACGGCGAATTGGTGATGCAAGGGCCGACAGAGGATGTGGTTTCGGCCTACGAAGTGCACTCGCGGCTGCGAGAAATGCCAGAATCTGTGGAGACACCGCAGCTTGAGTTGCCGGCAAATGTGCCAATTCCTCAAGTCTCCAGTCAACGCTTGGGCGCCCGTATCGTCGCCCTGACGATTGATCAGACAGATGCGTCAGAGCCGCCGCTTTTGCAAGGGGCAGATCTTCGCGTTCGCCTTACGGCGCAGTTAGAGGGGACTGATGAAATGCCCCATGTGCTTGTGATGTTGGAGCAGTTCCAGGGGCACGGCATTACATCCGATTCCTCACGCGCTGATGGTGCCCAGTTGACGCGGCTGCCCAATGGGGATTGGCAAGCTGTTCTTACGTACCCTGGTCTTCCGTTGCACTCGGGTGAATATGTCCTTAGCGCATACCTGTTCGATACCGCGGGCGTAGTGGTCTACGACGAGTGGTACCAGCATGCGCGATTCCGGTACGTAAATCCACAGTTGACGCCGGGGCTCGTGCGATTGCCTCACTACTGGGGAGAGGCGTGATTCCCAAGGTCTGGCGCCGGATGCGCGTGGAAGCGCGCGATGCGTTGGAGTTGGTGCTGTTGCCAGGTCTGGCAGCAGTGCTGCCGTGGCCTGTAGCATTCCGTTTGTTCAAAGCGCTGGCCCTCTGTGGATGGCTTTACCGCGAGCCTTGCCTGCGCGCACTTACGCTGGCACGTGGGATGGGAATGGTCAGGGACGAAAAGGTCTGGTTGCAGGAACGTCGATTGATTACCCTGATTGATCACGCTGACCATTACCTATTCCGATGCCGTACGAATCGTTGGATGCATAGATTCGTGGAGGTATCAGGCCAATGGCAGCCTGCAGGCAAACCCGGACTTCTGGTGACGTTTCATTGGGGGCTGGGACTGTGGAGCCTCCGGCACGCTGCTACCGAGGGTCTGCACCCCCACATGCTGGTGGCTGCGACTGAGGGGCCGCCATTTCAAGGACGATGGTTCCTGCATCGTTACATCAAGGCACGCATGGACACTGTGCAGCGTGCCAGCGGCAGACCCGTAATCTACGCGCAGGGCGGTTTGCCAAAGGTGCTTGATACTTTGGCTGCCCAGGAGCAAGTGCTGGTGGTGTTGGATGTGCCTCCCGATCAGGTAGCAAAGACACGGAGGGTGAGTCTTTTGGGGCGGTCGGTGAATGTTCCTAGGGTATTGCCATCCTTGGCGGTGCAGCAGAAAGTTCCGGTGACGGTTGTGCTGATGAACGTGGATATGCAAACTGGACTACGCTTACTAGATCTTGAAATTCTGGAGCCTGGAAATAATGAGGACGAGTTGACCAAGGCGCTGTTTGAACGACTGGAGCGGGTGATGCTGTTGCGACCGGCGTCTTGGCATCTGTGGGGTGAGGCGCAACGTTTTTTTGCCGATTAGGAAGATTCTCAATATATGCATGCAAGTTCACTAGCCCATGTGCAGGGGCTGGTTCACAAATATCTTTCAGCCAGCACAGGCAAGCCGCTTAACATCATTGACATAGGCAGCTATGACGTGAATGGCAGCTACAAGCAGTTCTTTTTACACCCTGCATGGAGATATGCAGGGGTGGACTTAGCCGCCGGGCCGAATGTGGACGTGGTGCTGCAGTCGCCCTACCGCCTTCCGTTCACCAGCCATTCGGTGGATGTGATTGTCTCGGGCCAAGCGTTCGAGCACGTGGAATTTTTCTGGCTGACTTGGATGGAGATGACGCGGGTGCTCAAGCCAGGAGGGGTCATCTTTCTGCTGGCGCCATCGAGAGGGCCAGAGCATCGTTACCCGCAGGATTGCTGGCGCTTTTACCCCGATGCCTATCGCGCGCTTGCCAAATACTCGAGTATGGAGTTGCTGCAGGTCAGCACGGATTGGGCGCCGCACGCGGATCCTGAGAGCGCGCCCTGGGGCGACACTGTGGGCGTATTCCGCCAGCCGCCGCTCTCTTTGGCACAACGCTGGCGCCGCCAGTTGATGCAACAACTGCGGTATTGGACGGTGCCCGGCTACCGCACATGAGGCGAGGTACTGCTGCATGGCTGGTCGTGCTGGCAATGCTGTCGGCGGGGTTGCGCTTTCATGCGCTGGATAGCCAGGGCCTCTGGTCGGATGAATTATTCTCCGTTTCCATCGTTACTCAGGTGGGTGAAGGCCGTCCTTGGTATGACTATGTACAGAAGGTCTTTCCAGATTTGCGGATCGAGGATTCCGCCTTGACTTGGAAGGCTGGGGAAAACTCGCCGCCCTTATTTGAACTGCTGCTGTGGCTGTGGACCCTGGTATTTGGAACTTCGGATTTTGCCGTACGTGCGCTCAGCGCCGTGGCAGGAAGTCTGGCGCCGTTGGTGCTTTTTGCCGGGCTAAGGCGCCCCTTGGGCGGTTTTGCTGCTGGTGCCGCTGGGCTGCTGCTGGCGCTGGCGCCTTCGGCAGTGGCTCTCGCGCAGGAGGCGCGAGGCTACGGACTCCTGATGCTGCTGGCAACCTGTGCTGTGGTGCGGTTGGTGCGGTATGCCTTGCAGGCGGAGCCACAGCGCATCGGGCTGGATGTGACCCTGTATTTGTTGCTGTCGTACACGCATTACACTGGACTGGTGCTCGCGTGTGCCCTGGTGGCGGTACGGTTTGCGATGGCATGGTGGCAGGATAAACCTCTGCGCGAGTTCGGATGGTTTGTGGCGGTGCCGGTGTTGTTGGCGCCTTGGATGTACCTGAACTGGTTCTCCATGGCAGCGACAGGTACAGGGCGCTTTGGCTGGCGTGACTATGACTGGCCGGATGTGTGGTCACTGATGTTGCCCAAGGCAGCAGGATTTCTCATGCCGGGCCTGCATACCCTGTGGGGGCTTCTCGCCTTGGCATTTGTGGGAGCGTTGTGGAAATGCCGTCGGTCGGATGCGTGTCGGCGGGATGCGCGATGGTTGTTGGTGGCGGCGTTCGCGGGTATGGTAGTGGCGCATTTTGGCTATGGCATCTACACGGCATTTCATGCCAGGGTGTGGCACGAGCGATATTTCTCAGCCATGCTCCCGGTTGGTATTGCACTGTTCGCTTTGCTGTTCTCGCTGGCGGAGCCGCGCAGAGGGTTGTCTGGTTTGGTCGTGCTGCTCGGATGTGCTGCCAGCTTGCAGGTTGTGCTGACCTCTTACCACAAACCGTGGAAGGAGGAGTACCGTGAGGCATCGCGCTTCATTGCGCGGTATGCCCAAGGCTCTCCTACGGTGGTGGCTACCTGGGCTCCCAATGCCATCTATTTCAACTACTATCTGCGGGGTTTCATGGCCGAGGCGGGTAGGCCGTATAGCCTGACAACGGTGGGAGTCCAAGACGACGTGCCGCAGGGCGTGGATGCGCTTTGTCAGCGCCCCTGGGCGGCCGGGGAACAGGTGGTGTTGTTCCAGCACCAGATGCATCGACTTTATTTCGACTTGGTAAAACGCCGATGTGTTGGAGCGCTGCGCTGGGTCTCTGGACAAGAGTTCAGGGGCGTCTTCGTAGATTTCTTTGAGGCTGTGCCACAGGGCCCAACACCGAGGGGTTGATCGTCTGTTGATTGATTATTGAATGGCGGCAAATGTTCAGCGTTGTGTAGTCGTGTCTTTGGCTTAGGCAAACTACAGCGATACCCCGCGTGTCGCCCACGTTTATAACGTGCCCAGGGCTGTGCAGGGTGCGCTAGAGATTCTGGTGGAATCGCGTGGTTCACCAAATTCGAGAGTTGCAGTAGTTTCCTCGCCAGAGCGGTGATGGCGCCACCCCCTCAGGGATTCTTCAAGATGTTCCAGATCCAAGCGCCTGCTCCGCAATGCTGCGGAGAGGGCAAGCCCTACTTCTGCAGCCAATTCTTGACTCTGCGCTGCCAATGCGCAGGGATGCGACGGGCCGCAGTGCGCAGCAGAGGGAGCGAACGCAGGTAAGCGAGTGCGTTCAGTGCCTCTGAGCGAGCGGATGCGCCCTTGGGCGCCAGGTAGGGGGCCAGCGATACAGCTGCCATGGGTGGCTGAGCGTCTGCCGTAGCCGACACGCCCTGCAGGTAGTCGTTCTGGTACGTCCAGGGCGTCGGGGTACCTGATGTGGGGGGAGCGGGAGGGGTTTCGGGTGGCACCGCGGCAACGAAATGCTCGGCGCGCAAGGTGGTGAAAAAGTGCACCCATTGCTTTCCATCCTGGTCCCACGGGCATACCCAGCTCCAGGGTCTGCCGGCCACACGCTCTGCAAATGCACCAATGTCTGGAACGGCCACCGGCAAGCCCGCCTGCAACGCGCTGCTGAGCGTGTAGCTGTAGGTCTCGGGCCAGAGGGCGGGAAACCACACGACGTCAGGCTGCAGCCAAGCCAGCAGGCCCGGCAGGTCTTCCTCCTGATAGGCTCCATGCACGGTAAGCCGCGCGCGGGGCTGGGTTTGCAGGTGGCGGTAGCCGTAACCGAGCAGGTGGAACTCTACGGGGGCTCCCGCTCGGGATGCCTCTATGGCCGCCGCCTCGAGCACGTCCGCGCCCTTGATGGCACTGAGCGCCCCGAGAACCACCACTTTGAGGCGTGCGTCTGAGGCCAGCGGCTTGACGTGCGGCTCGGGTGCTCCGGGGCTGCCGGGCGCGGCCATGTCGGTATGGGGAATGGCCCGCACGCGTGCACCGGGGGCAAAACCTGTCATGCGTCGTGCAGTGTCGATGCTCGGGGCGATCACGAGGCGAGCGCTCGTCAGAAAGTGGCGGTTGCGATGGCGCCAATCAGACACCGTGCCGGTACCCATGGGGGCGGGGTCTTGAGGGGCGCAACATGCACACTGCCCGGGGGCGGGTTCACCGGCAAAGCGGTTGTCGCTGCCCGTCATGGAAATGTGGGCGCAATAACTGTAGAAATCGTGCGCAGTGAAGTCGTAGTCCACCCCCAACTGTGCAGGCAGGTCCAGAACCAGCGGATCATGGCCGACGAGGTGGTGGTAGTGGATGTGTCGTACCCCCAGGCTTTTCAGTACCACTATGAGGTCGGTGAATTGGTCGGAGAGCCGGAAGACGAGCTCAAAGCCCTCCTCCTTGCCGGCCAGCTCCAGGCGCACGCACTGGTCCGGTGCGGGCGTCAGCGTGAGGAAGATGGCCTGGGCCCCCAGGTGTTGGGCCAGTTCGCGCACATGGCGCAGCGTGCCGCCTGCGCGGTCATGCAACACGGCCAGCACAGTGGGCAGTTGAGCGCGCTGAATGCGAGCCACGTCCAACGCGAGCCGATAAGGCTGCGCAGGGTCTGCTTGCACAAACGCCATGACATCGCGCTCGTAGCGGGGGTGCAGGCGTCGCAAAGTTTCCATGGCCGCGCGCTCGCGCGGGCTCTTGCTGTCCCCAAAGCTCACGCCACCGGTATGCAGCACAAAGGTGTCCAGCAGATGGAGATTGCGCCAACCCGACTCGGCGGCGCGTTGGCAAAAATCGTTTTCTTCGCCGTAGCCTTTCCCAAAGTTCTCCGTATCAAACAGGCCGACCTGCTGCAGGCAGTCACGGCGGATATACATGCAAAACCCCACACCGGTCGGTACGTCCACCGCGGCGCCAGGATTGGTTTGTGCGCACAGTGCGTCCAGTCGCGCTGTGTCGTATCCCGTGGGCAAAGCGTTGTCCTTGCAAAAACGGGGGTAGCTGCAAATGGTGGCGTTGTTGGAGAACGGCGTGACCGATCCGACCTTCTGGTCGCTGTAGGCGGCGCGGCGAATGCGGTCGAGCCAGTCATTGGCCACCTCGGTATCGCTGTTGAGCAGCAGCACGTCGTGGCTGCTGTTCAGCGCCATGCCGCGGTTCACGGTGCCGACAAAGCCCAGGTTCTCCGCGTTCTCGAGCAGCGTGATGCGACTGTCCTGGCGTGCGCGCTCGCGCAGCCAGTCGGTGACTTCGGGTTCCGGACTTGCATCGTTGATGACGATCAGACGCCAGGGCGTTTCGCACTGGCTTGCCAGTGCGGAGTTGATACACAGTTGCGTGTCTGCCAGACCCCGGTATACGGGCACGATGACGTCCACCGGGTGGGGTGGCGGCGCCAGGGGCACGGGGGCTGGCTGGGCGGGCTGCACGGTCGCCGGGCTGCGGCCCAGCAGTCGATCAATGCGCATCTTGGCGTGCACCAGGGGGCGGGTGGCTCTGAACACGGTGGAGTTTTCTATGGTCTTGAGGTGGTCGGCGAGCGCCTGGTAGTCCTTGTCTAGACGCGTGGCTTCTTGTTGCCACATGGCGCGTTGCTGTGCAAGTGCCTTGTTGCTTTCTTCGAGGAGGCTGGCTCTGCCTCCCACCACCTGTAGTTGGCTTTGCTGCTGGTCTATGCGGCTTTGCGCATCGCGGGCGTTGCTCTCCAGTTGGTCGATGCGGTCACCGAGAGGCTTGACGGTGTTGGACAGCGCCAGATAGTCGGCAGACATGGGCCAGCCCAGTTCAATATCCAGTCTTGAGCCTGAAGGGCTGGCGGCCGCAAGCACCTCGGCGGGGATAGGGAGCTCCAGCCAGGGGTCGGTACCCGTGAGCAGCAGCAGACTGGCGCCGGACGCCGGGGGCATGGGGGCTTGCCAGGCAATCTGGCTGTGGGGGGTGGATGCCAGCAAGGTGCGACTGGCCGTGTTGGCCGACCACTGCCACAGTGCATCGCCCCGGTCGCTGCGCAGGGTGATGCTGTACAGGTGCAAGAAGCCGGCGCGGTCTGCGGGATCGAAGCGGAGCCGGGTGACGGGGGCACTGGCTGCAGGTATTTGAAAGCTTACCGTTTGGTGCTCAGAGCCGATGGCGCCGGTGGCACTGAGTTTGTCGTCTTCCGCATAGCCTCCATGCCGACCCATATAGAGCTGTGCCGTAAAGAGCGCCTGCGCCGTGCCGAGGTCAGTGGGTGCGTGCACCGCGCTGGGCACGTAGGCCACCGGCCGTGCAATGCCAATGAACTGGTAGGTGAGGGCGTCGGGGATGCCCAGCAGGTAGCGGGCAACGGGAGGGGGGAGCCGGTCGAATGCCGCCTGAAATTCCGAGTCTGGCAATTGCCGGGTGATGGTGTCGACCGCATCGAGGTCCCAGCGCTGCTCGGACAGGAACCTCACGAGCGATCGACGTGTGAAGAATCGCAGGTGGGTGTTATCGAGCAGACCTTCCTCGCGGTAGCGGAACTCTCCTTCGAGCAACTCAGCCAAAAGCCCGGAGTACGCGGCATTGGGCACTGAAATCAGCAGCCGGCCGTCGGCTGCGAGTAGCTCTCGGCACACCTGCAAAACGGATTCTGGGCGCTTCAAATGCTCCAGGACATCCGCACATACGATGTAGTCGTACTGGTTGGTCCCGAACATGCGGAGCAGATCGGCTGTTTCCAGGTCCGCTACTTCGACCTGCCGGTAGTGGGGCTGGGCGTGCACCGCTTCTGCCTGGCTCAGGGTGACACCGTCCGTCGTGCAATCGCGGGTCTCTTTCAGATACTGTCCCAGGGCGCCGCTGCCACACCCCAGGTCCAGCACGCTAGCGCCGCGATTGATCAGGCTGGCAAGGACCGACAGAGAAGTGCGTTCTCCTTCTGCAATGGAGCGCAAATACACGTGCAGGTCGTCAATAGAATTCGTCATCCGGCGATTATGACGGGCCAGATCCGGCGCCTTTGTGTGCCGCGCAGGGGACAATACGGGCCAATGTCAGTCATTCAGCCTTTGTTTCAGCCTGGTTTGGTGGTCTCCGTGGTTAGTCATGGGCACGGTGACATGGTGCAGGCGCTGCTGCTGCAGCTGGCCCATGTTTCCTCTACGTCGGTATCTCGCGTGGTGCTGACCCAGAACCTGCCAGAGCCGGAGCCTGTTCCCCCCGCCAGTGGCTGGCCATTTGAGTTGTTACGGGTAGTCAATGTGGTTCCCCTCGGGTTTGGCACCAATCACAACCGCGCGCTAGCCCATGCCACCGAGGCGTTTGTGTGTGTTCTCAACCCCGATGTGGCGTTGGTGGGCAATAGCGACCCTTTCAAGGCGCTGATTTCTGCGTGTGGTGCGCCAAACATTGGTTGTGCCTATCCTGTCCAGATCGATCCAGCCGGCCGTGTGCAGGGGAGTGAGCGCGAAGTCCCTTCTCCCATGGCGCTTTTGCGCCGCAGACTTTTGGGCCGTCAGGAGATGCGGGTGGATTGGGTGAATGCTGCGTGTCTGGTCCTGCCATCTGTGGTCTGGCATGCGTTGAACGGGTTTGATGAACGCTATTTCATGTACTGCGAGGATGTGGACCTTTGCCTGCGGCTGCGGTTGCGCGGCCTGCATCTGGCGAAGGCGCCGGTGCGGGTCATTCATGCGGGGCAGCGTGCCAGTTCGCGCAGCCTGAAACATTTGGGCTGGCACCTCCAGAGCCTTTGGCGGCTGTGGCGCTCACCGGTCTACACCCGGGCGCTACAGTTGCTAACCGCGCAGTCCGCTGACAACGGTACCATCGGCGCTCCATGATTTGGTTGTCTGTGGTTGGTTTTTTGGTGGCGGCGCTGGCTGCAGGGCTCATTGTGAGATGGGGGCGGAAGCATGCGGAGTTGTACGGCGACTCCATGCCCCAGCGATTTCACCTGGGGCATGTTCCACGGTTGGGTGGTGCGGCTTTGTTAGTGGGTACGTCCATCGGATGGGCGTTGGGCGTGCTGCAGTCTGTCTACTGGGGCGACCCCGGCTCCCTCAGGCTTGATGTGTGGGTGGGCGCGTGGCTGGTCGCAGTGCTCCCCGCCGCGCTGGGCGGGATTGCAGAAGACCTTACCCAGCGCCTGTCGGTGCGCTACCGCCTCACTTTGACGGGAGCATCCGGCGCGTTGGCGGTGTGGCTTTTGGGTCTCAACCTGCCGCGCATGGGTTGGCCGTGGCTCGATGCCGTCCTGGTTGCGGCGCCTTGGCTGGGACTGGCCATTGTCGTCCTGGCAGTCGCAGGGCTGCCCCACGCCTTCAACATCATCGACGGCTACAACGGGTTGGCGGGGATGGTCGCCTTGATCGTGTGTCTGGCCCTGGCCCACGTGGCGTTGCAGGTCGGGGACCGTGCGCTGGCGGCGCTGCTGGTGTCCACCGCCGCGGCCACCGGAGGTTTTTTGGTCTGGAACTACCCGCGCGGCATGTTGTTTGCCGGCGATGGGGGCGCCTACGTGTGGGGCGTGGTGATAGCCATCGCCAGTATTTCGCTGGTGCAGCGCAATGCGGATGTTTCGCCCTGGTTCCCAATGCTGCTGCTGATCTACCCAGTCTGGGAGACAGTTTTTTCCATTTATCGCAAGGCGGTGCGAGGTGTTTCGCCCGGTGTGGCCGATGCGCTGCATTTCCACCAGCTCATCTACCGCCGCATCGTGCGTGGGGTGTTTCACGACGACGAGTCGCGCCGCGTGCTGATGCGCAACAACCGCACGTCGCCCTATCTGTGGGGCTTTACGTTGTTGACGGTGGTGCCTGCCGTACTGTTTTGGAACAACACGCCCCTGCTCATGGCGTTTTGTGGGCT
Organism: Acidovorax sp. 107; assembly: GCF_003058055.1. NCBI lineage: Bacteria > Pseudomonadati > Pseudomonadota > Betaproteobacteria > Burkholderiales > Comamonadaceae > Acidovorax > Acidovorax sp. 107. The sequence goes on from NZ_QBTZ01000001.1 coordinate 3,929,906, forward strand.
GTTCGTGGTCAGCTATGTGATGGCTTACCTGGCCATCGTGCGGTTCAAAGTACCGAACTGGCTGCGCCACTGAGGCAGTTTGGCGCCCGCAGCCTGGCGAATGCGGCACAATTTGCGCCTCACAGTTTTCTCCGGATGGCACGCCTCCATGACCGACCTTCTTTCGATTGCACCGCGCGACAAGGCTGAAATCCTGGCCCAGGCGCTGCCCTACATCCGCAAGTTCCATGGCAAGACCATGGTGATCAAGTACGGCGGCAACGCCATGACCGACCCGGCCTTGCAGGCTGACTTTGCCGAAGACGTTGTGCTGCTCAAGCTGGTGGGCATGAACCCCGTCGTGGTGCACGGCGGCGGCCCGCAGATCGAAACGGCCCTGAACCGCCTTGGCAAGAAGGGCGAATTCATTCAGGGCATGCGCGTGACGGATGCCGAAACCATGGAAGTGGTCGAATGGGTGTTGGCTGGCGAGGTGCAGCAGGACATCGTGGGCCTGATCAACCAGGCCGGCGGCAAGGCCGTGGGCCTGACGGGCCGTGATGGCGGCATGATCCGGGCCCAAAAGCTCAAGATGGTGGACAGCAAGGACCCCAGCATCGAACACGACGTGGGCCAGGTGGGCGATATCGTCTCCATCGACCCCAGTGTGGTCAAGGCGCTGCAGGACGATGCGTTCATCCCCGTCATCAGCCCCATCGGCTTTGGCGAGAACAACGAGAGCTACAACATCAACGCCGATGTGGTGGCCAGCAAGCTGGCCGAGGTGCTCAAGGCCGAAAAGCTCATGCTCTTGACCAACACCCCTGGCGTGCTCGACAAGGCTGGTAACCTTCTGACCGACCTGACGGCCCGCCGCATTGACGAGCTGTTTGCCGACGGCACCATTTCGGGCGGCATGCTGCCCAAGATTGCTGGCGCGCTGGACGCAGCCAAGGCCGGCGTCAACGCGGTGCACATCATTGATGGCCGCGTGCCACACGCCATGCTGCTCGAGATTCTGACCGAGCAGGCGTACGGCACGATGATCCGGTCCCACTGACCCGCAAGAGGGCTCCATGCGCCTGCTCTTGGTCGAAGACGATGTGATGGTGGCCAGCGGCATCAAGCTGGGGCTGACCGATGCAGGCTATGCAGTGGACTGGGTGGGCAGTGGCGAGCGGGCTGAGGAGGTCCTGCGCGCCGAGTCATTCGATGCGGCCATCATCGATATCGGGCTGCCCGCCATGGACGGCCTGGAGCTGACGCGCCGCCTGCGCCGCCCCGACATGGCAAGCCCGTCCATGCCCGTGCTGATCCTGACCGCGCGCGATGCCCTGCACGACCGGGTACAGGGGCTGGATCTGGGGGCGGACGATTACATGGTCAAGCCGTTTGAGCTGCCCGAGCTGCTGGCGCGCCTGCGGGCGCTGTTGCGCCGGTCACAGGCCGCGACCACGGCGGTGCTGAGTTTTGGCCCGCTGGAGCTGGACACCGCGGGGCGCCGGGCCAGCATGCGCACGCCGGCAGGTGAACAGGTCATCGAACTGGGGCCGCGCGAGTGGACGGTGCTCGAATACCTGCTCATCAACGCCCCCAAGCCCGCGAGCAAAGACAAGCTGCTTCAGGCGCTGACGGGCTGGGACAAGGAGATCACCCCCAACGCGGTAGAGGTCTATGTCTCGCGCCTGCGGGGCAAGCTGGAGCCCCATGGGGTGGCCCTGCGGTCGATCCGCGGCTTTGGCTACCGCCTCGAATTGCAGGCTACCTGAGCGGAAACTCGCCCCTTTCTTCGCCGCCTCGCCATGCTTTGGAAGAAGAACTCCTCCCGGCGGCCCGGCTTGCGCGCGATGACGTCGGATTTGCGCACCCGGCTCTTGCTGATGCTGGTGTTACCCCTGTGCGTGCTGGCGCTGGTGGGCGTGTGGCTGGACTACCGGTCGGCCGACGAGGCGGCCGGCCAGCACGACCAGCGGCTGGTGCGGCTGCTGCCCGCGCTGGCCGATTCGGTGCTGGCCCCCCCCATCCACGACAACGATCCACCCCTGCTGCTGCTGGCCCCCCCCATCGAAGATTTTTTGCGCCAGAACGCAGGCTTTGCTGCCTACAGCGTGCGGGACACCTCGGGGCGCCTGCTGCTGGGCGAGGACTGGGTGCACAGCGGTGTACCCACCACCCAGGCCCCTGAGTTCCACAGTGTGGAGTTTGGCGGGGTGACCTACCGAGTGGCGGCGCAGCGCGGGCGCACGGGGGCGGGCGAACTGGTGGTGGCGCTCGCCGACGGGTCCGACCCGCGCCAGAAATGGGCGCAGCAACTGCTGCTGCGGGTGTTGCTGCCCAATCTGGTGCTGTTGATTGCGGCGGGCTTTGCGATCCACTGGGCGGTGCGGCAGGCCTTCAAGCCCCTGGTGGGGCTGGCCGAGGCGGTGGAGCGCCGCTCGCCACGCGACCTCAGCCCCATTGATGAAGCTGCATCGCCCGACGAGGTGCGCCCCCTGGTGCACTCGCTCAACCGCCTGTTTGCGCTGGTCAACGCGCAGGCGGAGGGGCAGCGCCGCTTTGTGGCCGACGCGGCGCACCAGCTGCGCACGCCGCTGGCAGGCTTGCAGGCCCAGGTCGAGGCCTGGGCCATGATGGCCAAGGCGGCGGCGCCTCCACGCACGTCTTTCCCGGATTTCGACCGAAAAATGCCGCTAGCGCATGAAGATCGTGCGCAGGGCGCTATTGTTTTGGGAGCTGATCAGATCGAGAAGCTGCGCAACGCCACGCGCCGCACTTCGCAGTTGGCGCACCAGTTGCTGGCGCTGTCCCGTGCGGATGCCCGCAGCCTGGATGCGCAGCCGCCACAGCGGGTGGACCTCAAGGACCTGTGCGAATCGCTGCTGGAGACCTTTCTGGACGCAGCCACCGGCAAGGGCCTGGACCTGGGGCTGGATGTGCAGCCGGTCCATGTCACGGGGCACGGCTGGCTGCTGCGCGAGCTGCTGTCCAACCTGGTGGACAACGCCATCAAATACACCCCGCCCGGTGGGGTGGTCACCATCCGCTGCGGGATGCGCCAGGGACGTGCGGGCCCGCCCCGGCCCTATGTGGCGGTGGAGGACGACGGCCCGGGCGTGCCCGAGGCCGAGCGCACCCGCGTGCTGCAAAGGTTCTACCGTGTGCCGGGCGCAGGTGGCGAGGGCACGGGCCTGGGCTTGGCTATTGCCGATGAGATTGCCCGCGTGCACCGCGCCACGCTGACGCTGGGCACGGGCCCCCAGGGGCGCGGGCTCTTGGTGACGGTGGTGTTTCCGCTGTAGCGCGCCCCGCAAGCCGTCCCACCAGGCCGGTCTGGTGCCTGTGCGAGAATCATTTCCACACACGATTGACTTGTGCAAACAGGTGGCGGCGAAGCCCCCGCTGACTGGTCCAAGACGTGACATCGTGATTCATGCCCTGCCGTGACCAGACCATGCCCGGTGGCATGTGCACCGGAAGCAGGGCCCCATCGGAGCCCCTGTCCTGCATGTCTGAAATCTCGCCCCTGCCCGAGCCTGCCAGTACCGCTGAAGCGGGTGATGTTGCGGCTGCCCGCAAGCGGCCCAAGCCCGGAGAGCGGCGCATTCAGATCCTTCAGGCCTTGGCTGCCATGTTGGAGCAGCCGGGGGCCGAGCGCATTACCACCGCCGCGCTGGCCGCGCGCCTGTCGGTCAGCGAGGCGGCGCTGTACCGCCACTTCGCCAGCAAGGCGCAGATGTTCGAGGGGCTGATCGATTTCATCGAGCAATCGGTGTTCACACTGGTGCAGCAGATAACTGGGCGCGACGTGCCCGACCCCGCGAAGCCTGCCGATGCAGGCGCCCGCCAGGCCGCGCGCATCGTGGCCCTGGTGCTGCAGTTTGGCGAACGCAACCCGGGCATGGTGCGGGTGATGGTGGGCGACGCGCTGGTGTTCGAGCACGAACGCCTGCAGCAGCGCATGAACCAGTTTTTTGACCGCATCGAATCCACCCTGCGCCAGTGCCTGCGCGCGAGCACGGCCGCATCGAGCACGCCCACGGTCGATGCCCAGGTGGCAGCCAGCGTGCTGACGGCCTTTGTGGTCGGGCGGCTGCAGGGCTATGCCCGCTCGGGGTTCCGGCGCCTGCCCACCGAGCACCTGGAAGCCAGCCTGGCGTTGATGTTGTAGCGCCCGCGCCGTTGAGGCTGCGCATTCCGTAAGAGGTGGCGCGGCTGCAACGGGTGGTTTGGGTGGGTCTCCCTATTTTTTTCGGGGGCTTGGGGGCTGCGGGGAATTTGCTGCAGAATAGAACGAACGTTCGTTTTTATTCATGCCCATGTCATCCACCCCCGAATCCCGCCAGGTCACCCGCATCCCGCGCGCTCGCAGCGGTACCGGCCGCGCCCTGCAAAAAGGCCAGCAGACCAAGGCGGCGATCGTCGAGGCGGCGCTGGGCCTGGCCACGCACATCGGGCTGGAGGGCCTGTCCATCGGGGCGCTGGCCGACGTCACAGGCATGAGCAAGTCGGGCGTATTCGCCCACTTTGGCTCCCGTGAAGAGCTGCAGATCTCCGTCATCCGCGAATACCACACCCGCTTCGAGCAGGAAGTGTTCTACCCCGCCATGTCGGCCCCGCGCGGCGTCGGCCGCCTGTCTGCGCTGTTCGACAACTGGATGAAGCGCACCTCCATCGAAATCGACTCGGGCTGCATCTATATCAGCGGTGCGGTCGAGTTCGACGACCGCACCGGGCCCGTGCGCGACGCGCTGGCCAGTTCGGTGCTGACCTGGCACGCCGCCATGCGCCGCGCCATCGAGCAGTGCAAGGAGCTGGGCGAGCTGCGTGCCGACACCAAGGAAGAGCAGATGCTCTTCGAGATCCACGGTCTCATCCTGGCGCTGCACTACGAGGCGCGGTTCCTGCAGACCCCGGGCTCCATCGACCGTGCCGTCATGGGCTTTCACAACATCCTGGCGCGCTACAGCGCGCCCGCATCGGCCGCCAAGGCACCCACCGTGGCGCGCCGCAAAGTTTCCAACCAAACCACCCCATCCAAGGAGTAAACCCATGCCTAGCTATACGCCGCCCCTGCGCGACATGCAATTCGTCATGCACGAAGTGCTCAAGGTCAGCGATGAATTCAAGGCAATGCCGCCCCATGCCGAGGTGGATGTGGACACGATCAATGCCGTGCTCGAAGAAGCCGGCAAATTCGCTGCCGAGGTGACCTTCCCATTGAACATCAGCGGCGACACCGAAGGCTGCGTGCTGGACAAGACGACGCACGAAGTGAAGCCCCCGTCGGGCTTCAAGGACGCCTACGCCAAGTACGTCGAAGGCGGATGGGCGGCGCTGTCGTGCGACCCCGCTTACGGTGGCCAGGGCCTGCCCTTCGTGCTGAATCAGTGCCTGTACGAAATGATGAACTCGGCCAACCAGGCCTGGACCATGTACCCCGGCCTGTCGCACGGCGCGTATGAAGCCCTGCACGCCCACGGCACCGAAGAACAAAAGAAGATCTACCTGCCCAAGCTGACCAGCGGCGAGTGGACCGGCACCATGTGCCTGACCGAACCCCATTGCGGCACCGACCTGGGCCTCCTGCGCACCAAGGCCGAACCCCAAGCCGACGGCACCTACAAGATCACCGGCAACAAGATCTTCATCAGCGCCGGCGAGCACGACATGACCGCCAACATCGTGCACCTGGTGCTGGCCCGCCTGCCCGATGCGCCCAAGGGCAGCAAGGGCATCAGCCTGTTCGTCGTGCCCAAGTTCAACGTGAAGGCTGATGGCAGCCTGGGCGAGCGCAACCCGATCTTCTGTACGGGCCTGGAGCACAAGATGGGCATCCACGGCAACGCCACCGCGCAGATCGCCATCGACGGCGCCATCGGCACCATGGTGGGCCAGCCCAACAAGGGCCTGGCCGCCATGTTCGTGATGATGAACGCCGCCCGCCTGGGCGTGGGCAACCAGTCGCTGGGCCTGACCGAAGTGGCTTACCAGAACGCCCTGGCCTACGCCAAGGACCGCATCCAGATGCGCAGCCTGTCGGGCACCAAGGCCAAGGACAAGGACGCCGACCCCATCATCGTGCACCCCGATGTGCGCAAGATGCTGCTCACGGCCAAGGCGTACGCCGAGGGCGGCCGCGCGCTGCAGATCTTCTGCACGCTGCTGCTGGACAAAGTGCACAGCCACCCCGACGAAAAGGTGCGTGCCGAATCCGAAGAGATGGTGGCGCTGCTCACCCCCATCGTGAAGGCCTTCATCACCGACAACGGCCACATTTCCACCAACGCCTGCATGCAGGTCTTCGGCGGCCACGGCTTCATCAAGGAATGGGGCATGGAGCAGTACGTGCGCGACAACCGCATCAACATGATCTATGAAGGCACCAACACCATCCAGTCGCTGGACCTGCTGGGCCGCAAGATCCTGGGCAACAACGGCGCCACGCTGAAAAAGCTGGGCAAGCTGATCGGCAAGCTGGTGGAAGAAGAAGGCGTGAACGAGAAGATGGCCGAGTTCATCAACCCCATCGCGATGCTGGGCGACCAGATGACCAAGTTCACCACCGAGATCGGTTTCAAGGGCATGCAGAACCCCGACGAAGTGGGCGCCGCTGCCGTGGACTACCTGCGCGTGGCTGGCCACCTGGTGTTCGGCTACCTGTTTGCCCGCATGGCCCAGGTGGCCCTGCGCGAGATCGCGGCTGGCAACACCGACCCGTTCTACGGCGCCAAGCTGCAGACCGCACGTTTCTACTTCGCCAAGCTGTTCCCCGAAACGGCGACGCTGATGCGCACGGCCCGCGCCGGCAGCAAGGTGCTGATGGACACCGACCTGGCCCTGGCCTGATCGGTGCCGGATGCAGATTTCAAGCCTTCTGGCCCGGGAGTGCACATGTTCAAAGCGGTAGTGGCTATTGTTTTGGTAGCGGGTGCGCTGCCCGTCTGGGCGCAGATGACACCCGAAGGCCTGTGGCGCAACATCGACGACAAGACCGGCGAAGCCAAGGCCGAGATCCGCATCCGTGACACCGGCAGCGGCGTGCTGAACGGGGCGCTGGAAAAGCGTCTGTCCAAGGACGCCAAGCCCAATGATGTCTGCGAGGAGTGCTCCGACGACCGCAAGGGCAAGCCCTTGGTGGGCTTGGAGATCATCCGCGGCGCCAAGAAGGCCGATGACAAGGAAGTGTGGGAGGGCGGCAAGATCCTCGACCCCGAGAACGGCCGCAACTACACCCTGCGCATGACCCCCATCGAAGGCGGCAAGAAGCTCGAAGTGCGCGGCTCGATCGGCCCGTTCGGCCGCACGCAAACCTGGATCCGCATCCAGTAAACCCCATTCCCGTGGCCTTGCGCGCCCCCTGCGGTGTTGCGCAACGCCCCAACCAGGAACCCAACCCATGTCCCGATTCCAAGTGAAAAAAGTCGCCGTGCTCGGCGCAGGCGTGATGGGCGCGCAGATCGCCGCCCACCTCGTCAACGTGAAGGTGCCCGTGGTGCTGTTCGACCTTCCCGCCAAAGAAGGCCCGAAGAACGGCATCGTCACCAAGGCCGTCGAAGGCCTGAAGAAGCTCAAGCCCTCGCCCCTGGGCGTGGCCGACGACGCAGCGCTGATCCAGCAGGCCAACTACGAAGAGCACATGCACCTGCTCAAGGAATGCGACCTCGTGATCGAGGCCATTGCCGAGCGCATGGACTGGAAGCTCGATCTGTACACGAAGATCGCGCCCCACGTGGCCAAGCACGCCATCCTGGCGTCCAACACCTCGGGCCTGTCGATCACCAAGCTCTCCGAAGTGCTGCCCGAGAGCATCAAGCCGCGCTTTTGCGGGATCCACTTCTTCAACCCACCGCGCTACATGACGCTGGTGGAGCTGATCAACACCCCCACCACCCAGCCTGAAGTGCTCGACCAGCTCGAAGCCTTCGTCACCAGCGGCCTGGGCAAGGGCGTGGTGCGCGCGCACGACACGCCCAACTTCGTGGCCAACCGCGTCGGCATCGCCGGCATGCTGGCCACCATGAAAGAGGTCGAGAACTTCGGCCTGACCTACGACGTGGTGGACGACCTCACCGGCAAGAAGCTCGGTCGTGCATCCAGCGGCACCTTCCGCACCGCCGACGTGGTGGGCCTGGACACCATGGCCCACGTGATCAAGACGCTGCAGTGCAACCTGAGCATCGAGACTGACCCCTTTTACGAAAGCTTTGGCACGCCCGCCGTGCTGAAAAAGCTGCTGGAACTGGGCAACCTGGGCCAGAAGGCCAAGGCAGGTTTCTTCAAGAAGGTTGGCCGTGATGTGATGCGCTTCGAGCTGGAGAGCGAAGAGTACGTGCCCGCCGGCCAGAAGGCCGACGAGGTGTACGCGCGCATGCTCAAGAAGCCCGCCGCCGAACGCCTGCGCCTGCTGCGCAACGCCGAAGGCGCGCCCGGCCAGTTCCTGTGGGCCATTCTGCGCAACAGCTTCCACTACGCCGCCGTGCACCTGGGCACCATCGCCGATAACGCGCGCGACGTGGACCAGGCCATGCGCTGGGGCTTCGGCATGAAGCAAGGCCCCTTCGAGCTGTGGCAAGAAGCAGGCTGGCTCGAAGTCGCCAAGATGATTCAGGAAGACATCGACGCCGGCAAAGCCCTGTGCAAGGCACCGCTGCCCGAGTGGGTGTTCAAGGGGCCCGTTGCCGAAGCCGGTGGCGTGCACACCGCGCAAGGCTCGTGGAGCGCTTCGCAGAACAAGTTTGTGCCCCGTCGCCAGCTGCCCGTGTACCAGCGCCAGATCTTCCCCGAGGCTCTGTTGGGCGAATCCAACCTGCCCGACTGGCGCACCGCTGGTACGACCATTGCTGAATCGAAAGCCCTGCGCACCTGGACGCTGGATGGCCAAGTGATCATCGCCAGCATCAAGAACAAGATGCACGCCATCAGCCCCGAAGTGATGGAGGGCCTGATGGAAGCCTTGGAGCTGGCCGAGTCTGAATACCAGGGCATGGTCATCTGGTCCGGTGACGCGCCTTTCAGCGTGGGCGCTGACCTGGAAGCCACGATGCCCGCCTTCATGGTCGGCGGCGCCGATGCGGTGGAAAGCATCGAGCAAGAGCTGCAGAACCTGATGCTGCGCATCCGCTACGCGCAGGTGCCCGTCGTCGCTGCCATTCACGGCATGGCGCTGGGCGGTGGCTGCGAGCTGGCCGTGTATTCGGCCAAGCGCGTGGCGCACATAGAAAGCTACATCGGCCTGGTGGAGGTGGGTGTGGGCCTGGTGCCCGGCGCTGGCGGCCTGACCTACATCGCCCGCCGCGCGGCCGAGAACATGGCGGCATCTACCGGCAAGGACATCCTGCCCTTCCTGACCGAAGGCTTCACCGCTGCTGCCATGGCCAAGGTGGGCACCAGCGCGCTCGAATCGCGCAAGCTGGGCTACCTGCTGGAGTCCGACGTCATCGTTCCGCACAAGGACGAGTTGCTGTTCGTGGCCATCAACGAAGCCAAGTCCATGGCTGCCAGTGGCTGGCGTGCACCGCACAAGCGCCTGTTCCCCGTGGCGGGCCGCAGTGGCCTGGCCACCATCAAGGCGCAGCTGGTGAACATGCGCGACGGCGGCTTCATCAGCGCCTATGACTTCAAGGTCAGCACCATGATCGCCGAGGTGGTCTGCGGCGGTAACGTGGATGCCGGTGCCCTGGTGAGCGAGGAATACCTGCTCACGCTGGAGCGCAAGGTGTTCTGCCACCTGATTGCACAGCCCAAGACGCACGAGCGCATCCTGGGCATGCTGTCCACCGGCAAGCCGGTCCGGAATTGATGATGCACCCCCTGAGTCGCTTCGCGCCTTCCCCCTCTCCTGCGGGAGGGGGACGCACCCGGTGGCCTGGCAAAGCCAGTTCCACGGGTGCACTGGCCTGTGCTGTGCCTGTGTTATTCGCACTGGGTAGCGGGCTGCGTGCTGGAGTTTGGGCATGACCGAATTGCACGCCCCCAACAAACTCCAGCGCTCGCTGATGCGCCTGGACGAGGCACCCGCCTTCATGCGCGGCTTCGTGCAGAACATCATCCTGCGCCGGGCCGTGCCTTTCACCGGCACGGCCGGGGTGAAGTTCGTATCGCTCACGCCCGAGCGTGTCGAGGTGCACCTGGCCAACAACCACCGCGTGCAAAACCACATCGGTGGCGTGCACGCCTCGGCCATGAACCTGCTGGCCGAAACGGCCACCGGCATGGTGGTGGGCATGAACGTGCGCGATGACTGCCTGCCGCTGGCCAAGGAGCTGAGCATGGCGTTCAAGAAGCGCGCCACGGGTGGCCTCAAGGCCGTGGCCACGCTCACCGCTGAGCAGCGCGCCGCCATGTTGGCCAGCGACAGGGGCGAGGTGCAGGTGCAAGTCACTGTGACCGACGAAGCCGGTGTAGAGCCGGTCGAATGTGTATTTACGTGGGCCTGGGTTCCTTCCAGCCGCCCCCCCAAGAATTGAAGGAGTTTCATCACCATGGCTCAAAAACAAGTCCAGGACGCCTACATCGTCGCCGCCACGCGCACGCCCATCGGGCGCTCGGGCCGCGGCTATTTCAAGAACACCCGCCCCGACGACCTGCTGGTCGCCGCCATCAAGAGCGCCATGCTGCAGGTGCCCACGCTGGACCCCAAGGCGATTGAAGACGCCATCATCGGCTGCTCGTTCCCCGAAGGCGAGCAGGGCATGAACATGGCCCGCATCGCTGTGGGCCTGGCGTTCGACCACCCCGTGGGCGGCGTGACGGTCAACCGCTTCTGCGCATCGGGCATCACCGCGCTGCAGATGGCCGCCGACCGCATCCGCGTGGGCGAGGCCGACGTGCTGATCGCCGGTGGCGCAGAATCCATGAGCCTGGTGCCCATGGGCGGCAACAAGCCCTCGTTCAACGCCGAGATCTTTGCGAAGGACGAGAACGTGGGCATCGCCTACGGCATGGGCCTCACCGCAGAAAAGGTCGCCCAGCAGTGGAAGGTGAGCCGCGAAATGCAGGATGCGTTCGCTCTCGAATCGCACCTGCGTGCCATCAAGGCCCAAAAGGCGGGTGAGTTCACCGACGAAATCACGCCCTTCGAGATCGTGGAGCGCTCGCCCAATCTGGCCACCGGCGAGGTGGTGGAAAAGCGTCGCACCGTGAGCCTGGACGAAGGCCCACGCCCCGACACGTCCCTGGAAGGCCTGGCCAAGCTCAAGCCCGTGTTTGCCGCGCGCGGCAGCGTCACAGCGGGCAACAGCTCGCAGACCAGCGACGGCGCGGGTGCGCTCATCGTCGCCAGCGAAAAGGCCGTGAAGCAGTTTGGCCTGACGCCCCTGGCGCGTTTTGTGAGCTACGCAGCGCGTGGCGTGCCGCCCGAAATCATGGGCATCGGCCCCATCGAGGCGATTCCTGCGGCGCTGCGTTATGCCGGTCTCAAGAGCGACGACATTGGCTGGTACGAGCTGAACGAAGCGTTTGCAGCGCAGTCTCTCGCCGTGATCAATACGCTGGGGCTGAACCCTGCGAACGTGAACCCCATGGGCGGCGCGATTGCATTGGGGCATCCGCTGGGGGCGACCGGTGCGATCCGTGCGGCGACGGTGGTGCATGCGCTGCGTCGCCACAAGCTGAAGTACGGCATGGTCACGATGTGCGTAGGAACAGGCCAAGGCGCCGCCGGCATCATCGAAGCGCTGTGAGTTAGCTGGCTACTGCGCGGGCCATCTGCGTCGTTGGGCGGTGCTCGGAATCCTCACGTACCGCAAGTACGTTCCGGTTCCTGCGCTCCGGCCGCCTAGCAGCTGATCCCGCTCGCTACGCCCTGGAGGGTGGGGTGTGAAGGCAGGGGGCAATGCACTGCCTGTTTTTGTTTTCCATTCAAGCCGGCGCAGATCGGTTTCGAACCAAGGAGACAGACATGAACAAGCAAACCTTGCAGGTCAACGGGGCGGTGTCTTTGGCACTGCGTGTCTACGAACCCGAGGGCGCTCCGCGCGCCAGCGTCGTGATCGGCGGCGCGATGGGGGTGCGGCAGTCGTACTACGAGGCCTTTGCTCTGTGGATGGCGCAGCAGGGGTTCCGGGTCATCACGTTTGACTACCGGGGCCATGGCGATTCGCTGCAGGGCGCCATGCGCGATGTGAAGGCGGATCTGTTCGACTGGGCGGAGGACTACGAGGCCGTCATCTCCGCCGCCAAGGCTGTGCTGCCGTCGCAGCCGCTGTACCTGCTGGGGCACAGCCTGGGTGCGCAGCTGCCGGGGTTACTGAAAAAGCCCGAGCAGGTGGCAGGTTTGCTTAGCGTGGCCGCAGGCAGCGGCTACTGGCGTGACAACGCGCCGCAGCTCAAGCGCATCGTTCCGTATTTCTGGTGGGTGCTGGTGCCATTGGCCACGCGGCTGTGCGGGTACTTTCCGGGGCGCACGCTCAAGAAGGTGGGTGACCTGCCGGCAGGCGTGATCCTGCAGTGGCGGCGCTGGTGCCTCGACCCTGCATACAGCGTGGGCGCCGAGGGGCCTGCGGTGGCGCAGAGCTATGGTGCTGTGCGGTTCCCGGTGCTGGCGCTGTCCATGTCCGACGACGAGCTGATGACCTTGCGCGGCACGCACAACCTCGTCAACCTGTACGCCAACACCGAACGCCGCGTGGAGAGCATCACCCCGGCCGACCTGCAGGTGCGGCGCATCGGGCACTTTGGTTTCTTTCACGACCAGTTCCGCCAAAGCCTGTGGCCGCGCGCAGCGGCTGCGCTGGTTGCCCTGGGTGGTAGCGTTCCCCACGGCGAAGTCTCCGGTACGACGGCCTGAGCAGTCGTTTCGCGGCACACTCGCAGCATGACTTCCTCTTCATCCACTTCTTCGTCTTCGTCCTCGGCCCGGCACCCGCTGGATGAAGCGCTGCAACTGACGGCCTCGTCCACTGCGACGGGTCAGTACGAAGGGCAGACCCACCCCGGCTACTGGAACATGGTGGGCCCGTTTGGTGGCATCACCGCCGCCACGCTGCTGCAGGCTATCTTGCAGCACCCCGACCGTCTGGGCGATCCTCTGTCGCTCACGGTCAACTACGCTGGCGCACTGACAGCCGGAGCCTTCACCGTGCAGGCCACGCCCGTGCGCACCAACCGATCCACCCAGCACTGGACGCTGTCGATCCTGCAGGCCGGCGCCGATGGTGCGCAGGTGGTCACCACCACGGCCACCGCCGTCACCGCTGTGCGCCGCGAGACCTGGAGCGTGGGCGATGTGCCCATGCCGCAAGTGCCGCCCCCCGCAGAACAAAAGGCCATCATCGCGCCGCTGGGTGCTGTGGAGTGGCTCAACCGCTATGAGATGCGCCCCATTGCCGGATTCATCCCGCGCACGTGGGACGGCAGTGGCGACCACAGCCTGACGCAGCTGTGGATGCGCGACACACCACCCCGGCCGCTCGACTTTGTCGCGCTGTCTGCATTGGCCGATGTGTTCTTCCCCCGCGTGTGGCTGCGCCGTGCGCGCCAGGTGCCTGCGGGTACGGTGTCCATCACCGTGTACTTCCACGCCACGGTCGAGCAGCTGCAGGCCACGGGCACGGGCTTCCTGCTCGGCCAGGCACGCGGGCAGGAGTTCCGCAACGGTTTCTTCGACCAGACCGTGCAGCTTTGGAATGAAGCAGGCACCATGCTGGCCACCAGCCACCAGATCGTTTACTACAAGGAATAACAGCACCATGAGCACGACGACCCAAGACATCCTCGCCCACACCGAAGCCGGTGTGACCACCATCACGTTCAACCGCGTGGACAAGAAGAACTCGATCACGCGCGACATGTACGCTGCCATGGCCGACGCGCTCGACGCCGCCAAGGCCGACGCCAGCGTGCGCGTGGTGGTGTTCCAGGGCGATGTGGCGATCTTCAGTGCGGGCAATGACATTGGCGACTTCTTGCAGCAGCCGCCTGCCACGCAGGACTCGCCCGTGTTCCGTTTTCTGCGCGGCATCGCCACCTTCCCCAAGCCCGTGATCGCGTCGGTGTGCGGCCCGGCCGTGGGCATCGGCACCACGATGCTGTTCCATTGCGATCTGGTCTATGCGGGCGACAACGCAGCGTTCTCCATGCCGTTCGTCAATCTGGGCCTGTGCCCCGAAGCGGCATCGAGTCTGCTCGTGCCGCAGATGCTGGGCTATCACCGCGCTGCCGAGGCGCTGCTGCTGGGCGAGCCCTTCATGGCCGAGGCGGCGTTGGAGGTGGGGCTGGTGAACCGTGTGGTGCCGCCGACTGAGTGCAATGGGGTGGCGCAGGCGCAGGCGAAGAAACTGGCGGCCAAACCGTTGTCGTCGCTCATCGAAACCAAGCGGTTGATGAAGGGTGGGCAGACGGCGAAGGTGTTGGAGGTGATGGCGGAAGAGGGCGAGAGCTTTGGGCGCATGTTGCGCGAGCCCGCGGCGCGGGAGGCTTTCTCGGCGTTCATGGAGAAGCGCAAGCCGGATTTCAGCGCAGTTTGAGTCACTGGTTTTGACGTCTTTTTGGCTGCGGGCGCTTATACAGAAAGCGCTGGCAGCTATTGTTTTTAGAGTTCGTTCTCGCCCGATCCGTTTGGGTTGAGCCTGTCGAAGCCTGTCTTGGCGGTTGCTGCTGCATGCTCGTGTTGAGTGCGGGAGCCGGGAGTCGCCCCGGCGGGCGAGGTACTTTTCTTTGCTTCGCCAAAGAAAAGTACCCAAAAGAAAGGCGACCCCCAGTCTGCGACCCCTTCGCGATGCGAAGGGGCAAACCTGCAGCGGGGCGGTTGCGGGGTGCGCCGTGGAACTCGCTTTGCGCTGTCGCGCGCCGCTCGGACAGCCACGGCGAGTCAGAGCACGAAGCATGGGCGCTTCGACGCCCATGCTCACCCCGCAACCGCCCCGCCGCAGGCGCAGCCAGCAGGGGTGGGACCGCCGAACAGCCAACATCCATTCGGGCCATCGCTGCGCTCGGCCCAGCTTTCGCAGCGCGTGGCGCTTGCGCCCGCGAGACAGGGCCGAGCGCAGCGCAGCGAAGCAATGGCCCGTGTGGATGTCCGCTCCCCGGGTTCCCTTCTGGAGGCGCCTGGGGCGCGCAGGGCGCGGGGTGGCACGCGCGTCGGAGCGCGCGTGCTTCGTGAACTGACTTACCGCAGCTGTTTGAGCGGAGCGCCGCAGGCGCGCAGCGAGTTCTGCGGTGCACCCCGTGACCGAGCACCCCAGGTTGCCCCGTAGCGCAGCGAAGGGGTCTCAGGCAGTAGGGGCGCCCTTTCTTTGGTGACTTTCTTGTCGAGCAAGCGAAAGAAAGTTACTCGGATACCGGGCGACTCCCGGCCTCTGCCCTTCACTCAGGCACGCCATCAGCTTCCAAAAAAGTAGCGAGCCAAGCAAGACATATAAGCACCTCGCAGCAAACAGCACCCTTTGGTAGTCACGATCAGACAAGTTATTTATTTATACAAAGCACTTGCTTGCTAAAAATAAACAGTTTTGCTATCGTGCCTGCATGGATTCACCCGTGCCGCGCCCCAGCGCCATTGCCCCCGCTCCCAAGAAACTTCCGGCCCGCCCCCGTAGCAAGGCCGCAGTGCCCGCCAGCGCCAACCCAGTCCCCGCAGAAACCCCATCGGAAGCAGCCGCCACACGTCGCCCCCGCGGTCGCCCCCGAAAAACTGCCGAAGAACTCGACGACGGCAACCGCCGCCGCAAGCTCATGGACGGCGCGGCTAAGCTGTTCCGCACCCAGGGCTTTGCAGCCACCAGCACGCGCGACATTGCAGCGGCCGCAGGCATGCACAGCGGCTCGCCCTTCTATCACTTCGAAAGCAAAAATGCGCTGCTCTACGCAGTGATGAGTGAGGGCATGACCATGGCCACGCAAAGCCAGCAACAGGCGCTGGATGCGTTGTCCGCCAAGGCCGCGCCGCGCGAGCAGTTGCACACACTCATTCGCCACCACTTCGAAGTCCTGCTGGGCCCGCGCAGCAGCTTCATCCCGGTGATGCTGTACGAATGGCGCTCACTCACACCTGCGCAGCGCAAGGGCATTGCCCGCATCAAGGACAGCTACGAGGCCACCTGGATGCCCGTGTTGGAAGCGCTGGCACAGCAGGGCGCGCTGCAGGCAGAGCCGGGTGTGGCGCGGCTGTTCATCTTCGGGGCGCTCAACTGGGCGGTGCAGTGGTTCTCTCCCAAAAAGGGCAAGTCGCTCGACGCGCTCACCGACGAGGCACTCGCCTTATTCATCCGTTCATAACCACCCCATCAAGGCAGAGTCACCATGGCCCCCACAGCGCGTAACGCCTACCAGTCTGTGTTTGCTCCGGGCCTGTTCCAGGGGCAGGTGGTGGTGGTCACCGGTGGCGGCTCCGGCATTGGCCGGTGCACGGCGCACGAGTTGGCGCACCTGGGCGCGCATGTGGTGCTGGTGGGGCGCAAGCCTGAAAAACTGCTGGCCGTGGCCGAAGAGATCACCGCCGATGGCGGCCGCGTGTCGTGCCAGGTGTGCGACATCCGATCTGAAGAAGGCGTGGTCGCGCTGGTGCAGCAGATCCTTGCTACGCAGGGCCGCATCGATGCGCTGGTCAACAACGCAGGAGGGCAGTTCATGGCACCGCTCGAATCCATCAGCGCCAAGGGCTGGGAGGCCGTGTTGCACACCAACCTCACGGGCGGCTTTCTGATGGCGCGTGAGTGCTACCGGCAGTGGATGGCGCAGCAGGGCGGCTCCATCGTCAACATCGTGGCCGATATGTGGGGCTCCATGCCGGGCATGGGGCACAGCGGCGCGGCGCGCGCTGGCATGGTCAGCTTCACCGAAACCGCCGCGCTCGAATGGGCCCACAGCGGCGTGCGCGTGAATGCGGTTGCGCCGGGCTACATCGCGTCCAGCGGTATGGACAATTACCCGCCCGAGGCGGGCGACATGTTGCGCGCCATGCCGCGCACGGTGCCGCTCGGCCGCTTTGGCAACGAAGCCGAGGTGTCGGCGGCCATTGCCTTTTTGCTCAGCCCCGCAGCCAGCTTCATCAGCGGCACCACGCTGCGGGTGGACGGCGCCCGACCCCAGGTGCGCATGGGCTGGCCGCAGCGCCCGCCCCGTGCCACCGCCGCAGCACACCCGGCCGTGCGGCCGTTTGACGGCTTTCACCGTGCGCAGGTGCCGCGGGTGTTTGCACCTTCCCATCCCCCCAAGCCCGAGGCCGCATGACTGCCGTCTTCACCTCCCGATTCAACCCAGGCAGCGCCGAGGCCACGCAGCGCCGCGCAGCGCTGCAGGCCCGCCTTCATGCTCTGCGCGCGCTGGAAGAGCGTGCCGCCGCCGCCTCGGCCCGGTCGCTCCCCCAGTTTGAAAAGCGCGGCCAGCTGCTGCCGCGCCAGCGCGTGGCGCTGCTGCTGGATGCCGGTGCGCCCTGGTTGCCGCTGTGCACGCTGGCGGGATACCTGCAGGACGTGAAAGACCCCGAGAAGTCCGTGCCCGGTGGCGGGATGGTTGCGGGCATTGGTTTTGTCAGCGGTGTGCGTTGCATGGTGGTGGCCAGCGACTCGGGCATCGAGGCCGGTGCCATCCAGCCCATGGGCCTGGAGAAGATCCTGCGGGTGCAGGAGATCGCGCTGCAAAACCGCTTGCCGTTCATCCATCTGGTGGAGAGTGCGGGCGCTAACCTCATGCGCTACCGGGTGGAGGGCTTCGTGCACGGCGGCACACTGTTCCGCAACCTCGCGCGGCTGTCGGCGGCGGGCATCCCGGTCATCACCGTGCAGCACGGCTCTGGCACTGCAGGCGGCGCTTACATGCCTGGTTTGTCGGATGTGGTGATCATGGTGCAGGGCCGCTCGCGCGCCTTTCTGGCCGGGCCGCCGCTGCTCAAGGCCGCCACGGGTGAGATTGCGACGGAAGAAGAACTGGGTGGCGCCGAGATGCACACCGCCATCTCCGGCCTGGGCGAATACCTGGCGCAGGACGACCGCGAGGCGATTGGTCTGGCGCGCGATGTGGTGGCGCATCTGGGGTGGGGCGTAGCGCCGCGACCCAGCGCACCCAGCCCCACCTTGCCCGCAGACGACCTGCTGTCCCTGATGTCCGCCGACCTGCGCCAACCCGTGGACATGCGCGAGGTCATCGCGCGGCTGGTGGATGGATCGGATCTGCTGGAGTTCAAGGCCCGCTACGGTGCCGCCACCCTCTGCGCGCAAGGGCGCATCCAGGGCCATGCCGTCGGCTTCATCAGCAACAACGGCCCCATCGACGTGGCGGGCGCGAACAAGGCCACGCACTTCATCCAGTGGATGTGCCAGCTGGGCCACCCCATCATCTATCTGCAGAACACCACGGGCTACATGGTGGGCAAGGACAGCGAGCAGGGCGGCATGATCAAGCACGGCAGCAAGATGATCCAGGCGGTGACCAACGCCACCGTGCCGCAGATCACCATCCAGTGCGGCGCCAGTTTTGGCGCGGGCAACTATGGCATGTGCGGGCGGGGCTATGCGCCGCGCTTTCTGTTCAGCTGGCCGGGCGCCAAGACGGCCGTAATGGGCGGCGAGCAGGCAGCGCGCACCATGCAGATCGTGACCGAGGCAGCGCTGGCGCGCAAAGGCATCACCCCCGACCCGGCCGAGTCGCAAGCCCAGTTTGACAAGATCGTCGCCATGTTCGAGACCCAGGCCGATGCGCTCGTAACCAGCGGTCTGCTGCTGGACGACGGCGTGATCGACCCGCGCGACACGCGCGCCGTGTTGGCGTTTTGCCTTGACACCGTGGCCGAAGGCGCAGCGCGCACGCTCCGGCCCATGCAATTCGGGGTGGCGCGCATGTAGCTAGCGCATTACCCCGGCCCTCTCGCTCACAAAAACCATCACGGAGACAAGCACCATGCAGTTCACGCACGAGCACCGCGAGATCCAGAAGACCCTCAAGCGTTTTATCGACGAAGAGATCAACCCCCACGTGGATGAGTGGGAGGCGGCCGAGATCTTCCCCGCGCACGAGGTCTTCAAGAAGATGGGCAACCTGGGCCTTCTGGGCCTGTGCAAGCCCGAAGAGTATGGCGGGCAGGGGCTGGACTACTCGTACAGCCTGGCCATGGCTGAGACGCTGGGCCACATCCACTGTGGCGGCGTGCCTATGGCGATTGGCGTGCAGACCGACATGTGCACGCCTGCGCTGGCGCGCTACGGCAGCGAAGAACTCAAACGCAACTTTCTCGCCCCTGCGATTACGGGCGACATGGTGGGCTGCATCGGCGTGAGCGAACCGGCGGCGGGCAGCGACGTGTCAGGCATCAAAAGCGTGGCGCGCAAGGACGGCGACGACTACGTGATCACCGGCCAGAAGATGTGGATCACCAACAGCCTGCAGGCCGACTGGATGTGCATGCTGGTGAACACGGGTGAAGGCCCCGTGCACAAGAACAAAAGCCTGGTGATGGTGCCCATGCGCGATGGCCCGGGCGGCAAGCTCACCAAGGGCATCGAGGTGGCGCAGAAGATTCGCAAGATCGGCATGCACAGCAGCGACACCGGGTTGATTTACTTCGACGAAGTGCGGGTGCCACAAAGCTACCGCATCGGTGCCGAAGGCCAGGGCTTCATCTACCAGATGCAGCAGTTCCAGGAAGAGCGCCTGTGGTGCGCCGCCAGCACGCTCGAATCGCTGAATCACTGCATCCAGTGGACCATCGACTATGCGCAGGAACGCAAGCTGTTTGGCAGCACGCTGGCCGACCAGCAGTGGGTGCAGTTCAAGCTGGCCGAGCTCAAGACCGAGGTCGAGGCCCTGCGCGCACTCACCTACCGCGCCTGTGACCTGTACGTGAACGGGCAGGACGTGCTGGAGCTGGCCAGCATGGCCAAGCTCAAGGCCGGCCGCCTGAACCGCGAGGTGCCCGACACCTGTCTGCAGTTCTGGGGCGGCATGGGTTTCACGCTGGAGAACAAGGTCTCCCGCATGTACCGCGACGGGCGGCTGGCGTCGATTGGTGGCGGGGCCGACGAAGTGATGCTGGGCATCCTCGCCAAGCTCATGGGCATTGCCAAGCGACCCGTCCACTGACATGGCTGATTCGCTGCTGATCGACCGCGCGCCGCTGGCCAGCGGCTGTGTGGAAACCTGGACGCTCAACGACCCGGCCAGCCGCAATGCGCTGTCCGAGGCGATGGTTGACGGTTTGATGGCCACGTGTGAGCGAGCTGCGGCCGATACCGAGCTGCGCGGTGTGGTGTTGCGCGGTGCCGGTGGGCACTTCTGCGCGGGTGGCAGCCTGGGCGGTTTTGCCAAGACCATCGGCCAGCCCCTGGCTGCGGGCGAGGCTGACCCGCTAGTACCGCTGAACCGCCGCTTTGGCGCGCTGCTGCAGGCCCTGTGCGCGCTGCCGCAGTGGCTCATCGTGGCGGTGGAGGGCGCCGCGATGGGCGGCGGCTTCGGCCTGGTGTGCTGCGCCGATCAGGTGCTGGCCCACGCCAACGCGCAGTTCGCCACGCCCGAGGTCACGCTGGGCATCGTGCCCGCGCAGATTGCACCATTTGTCGTGAGGCGCCTCGGCCCTGCGGCGGCGCGGCGGTGTTTGCTGACGGGCGAGCGTTGGGATGCTGCGATTGCTCAACGTGCGGGGCTGGTGGATGAGGTGGTGGCTGGCGACATGGAGGCTGCTGTGCAAGCCGCCATCGCGCGCCATGCCGCCGCAGCGCCGCGGGCCGTGGCCGCCACCAAACGTTTGTTGCTGGCCCAGACTGATACGTCGTTGTCCGCGCTGCTGGATGAGGCGGCGATGGCTTTTGCGCAAGCGCTGCGCGGGTCCGAGGCTCCGCAAGGGCTGGCGGCGTTTGCTGCGCGCAAGGCACCGCCGTGGAGTGCGAAGCCATGAAAAAGATACTGATCGCCAATCGGGCTGTGCATGCCGAAGGCATGGCGAAGCAAATTGCCCGCGCACGCGCAGCGTGCAGGCGGGCGATGGAGCCGCGAGGGCACAGCCTATGAAAAAGATCCTCATCGCCAATCGCGGCGAAATCGCCCGCCGGGTGATTCACACCGCCCACCGCATGGGCATTGAAACGGTAGCCGTCTACTCCGACCCCGACGCCAACGCCTTGCATGTGCGCGAAGCCACCCAGGCCGTGGCCTTGGGCGGCGCCGCCAGCGCCGACACCTACCTGCGCACCGACAAGCTGCTCGCCGCCGCCCGCGCCACCGGGGCCGATGCCGTGCACCCCGGCTATGGCTTCCTCAGCGAGAACGCCGACTTTGCTCAGGCTGTGTTGGATGCGGGCCTGACCTGGATCGGCCCGCCGCCCGCCGCCATCCGCTCGCTGGGCAGCAAGGCAGGTGCCAAGGCGCTGGCCCAGGCACACGGCGTGCCCTGCCTGCCCGGCTATGCGGGCGACGACCAGAGCGACGAGCGCTTTGCCGCCGAGGCCGCGCGCATTGGCACACCCCTCATGGTCAAGGCTGTGGCCGGTGGGGGAGGGCGCGGCATGCGGCTGGTCACCGACCTGGCGCAGTTGCCCGCTGCGCTGGCGAGTGCCAGGTCCGAGGCGCTGGCAGGCTTTGGCTGTGGCGACCTGCTCATCGAACGCGCGCTGCTGCAGCCGCGCCATGTGGAGGTGCAAGTCTTTGCCGACGCCCACGGAGCGTGCATCCACCTGGGCGAGCGCGATTGCTCGGTGCAGCGCCGCCACCAGAAAATCATTGAAGAGGCACCCAGCCCAGCGGTGGATGCCGCATTGCGCGAACGCATGGGCGCCTGCGCCGTGGCGCTAGCCCAGGCGGCTGGCTACGTAGGCGCGGGCACGGTGGAGTTTCTGCTGGATGGTGAAGACTTCTACCTGATGGAGATGAACACCCGACTGCAGGTGGAGCACCCGGTGACCGAAGCGCTCACGGGGCTGGACCTGGTGGAGTGGCAAATCCGCATGGCGCGCGGCGAGCCGCTGCCGCTCACGCAAGACCAGGTGCATCTGCAAGGCCACGCTATCGAGGTGCGCCTGTGCGCCGAAGACGCGCATTTCCGCCCCCACACCGGCCGCGTGCTGCAGTTCAGCGCGCCACCAGCCGCCGCGTTTGAACGGGCTGCGCCCGGCGCGCTGCGCTTTGACCATGCGCTGGAGGAGGGGGCAGAGGTCACGCCTCACTACGACGCCATGCTGGGCAAGCTCATCGTGCACGCCCCCACGCGGGCCGAGGCCATCGACGCCCTGGTGCGTGCGCTGCACAGCACCCGTGTGCTGGGCCTCCCCACCAACCGCGCGTTTCTGGCGGTCTGCTTGCAGCACCCCGTGTTTGCCAGCGGCCGGGCGCTGGTGCCGTTCCTGGCGGAGCATGCCCAGGAGTTGCAGCAATTGCTATCAAATAATGAGCTGTCAGCGCATATTAATTCAGCGCTATCGGCTATTTTTGCTTCCAATCTCGCGTCGGACCTGCCTTGTGCCCTGGCCAGGCCCCTGCGGCTGCGGCACCAGGGCGAGGTGCACTCCATCGCCGTGCGCGAGTTGGGCGGTGGGCGGCTGCTGGTGGAGCAGGCCGGGGCAGAACCTGTGACTTTGCAACTGCCCCAGCGCGGCGTGCACTGCGTGGCGGTGGGCCCCCGGCGCTGGCATTGGCAAACCGGCGGCGTGGATGGCTGGGTGGAGGACGCATCGTTGGAGCCCGCCACACAAGCTGGTGCCACTGGCGGCGCATCCGAGCTGCGCGCCCCCTTCAACGGCAAGGTGGTCGCATTGCCCGTGGCCGCAGGCCAGGCGCTGGCGGCGGGCGACACGGTGGTGGTCATCGAATCCATGAAGCTCGAACACAGCCTGTCCAGCCCCGCAGCCGCCACGGTGGCTGAGCTGCTGGTGGCCCCCGGCCAGCAGGTATCGCCCGGCCAGGTGCTGGCTCGCTTTGCACCCGCCACGCAAGGAGTGCCCGCATGACCGCCGGATCCGATGCAAGTGCTGTGAGCGACGAAGACCGAGCCGCCCTCGCCGACACCGTCACCCGCTTTGCCCGCGCCGAAATCGCACCGCATGTGGACGCGTGGGACGCAGCGGGCGAATTCCCCCGCAGCCTGTACCGCCGCGCGGCCGACCTGGGCCTGCTGGGCCTGGGCTACCCCGAGCATTACGGTGGCACGCCCGCCACCTACCAGCTGCGCCTGCCGCTGTGGCGCGCGCTCAGCCGCCATGGCGCCAGTGGCGGTGTGCTGGCCAGCCTGCTGTCGCACAACATCGGCCTGCCGCCCGTTCTGGCGCATGGCAGCGACGCCGTGCGTGCCGAGGTCATCCCGCCCGTGCTGGCAGGTGAGCAGATTGCCGCGCTGGCGATCACCGAGCCCGGTGGCGGGTCCGACGTGGCGCAGCTCAGGACCACTGCACGGCGCGAGGGCGATGACTACATCGTGAACGGCGAAAAGGTGTTCATCACCTCCGGCATGCGCGCGGACTGGATCACCGTGGCGGTGAGGACCGTGGAGGCCGGAAGCAAGGGCAGCGCAGGCATCTCCATGCTGCTCATCCCCGGCCACAGCGCGGGCCTGTCGCGCAGCAAGCTCGACAAGATGGGTTGGCTCTGCTCCGACACGGCCCATCTGCGCTTTGACAATGTGCGCGTGCCTGCCCGCTACCTGCTGGGCGAAGAGGGTGCGGGCTTTCGCATCATCATGGCCAACTTCAACGGCGAGCGCTTTGGCCTCGCCGCGTCGGCCCTGGGCTTCGCCGAGGCCTGCTACGACGAGGCCCTGGCCTGGGCCCGCCAGCGCAAGACCTTTGGCGCCGCGCTGGTGGAGCACCAGGTCATCCGCCACAAGCTGGTGGACATGCAGATGCGCATCCAGTCCACCGCCGCGTGGTGCGAATCCGTGGCCGCGCAGGCCGACGCTGGGCGCACCGGACCCGATTGGGTGGCGCAGGTCTGCCTGCTCAAAAACCACGCCACCCAAACCATGCAGTTCTGCGCCGATCAGGCCGTGCAGATATTGGGCGGCATGGGCTACATGCGCGGCACCGTCAGCGAGCGCATCTACCGCGAGGTCAAGGTCATGATGATCGGCGGCGGTGCGGAAGAAATCATGAAAGACCTGGCTGCGCGTCAGCTAGGCATCTGAGGAATTGAAGGAGACAGGCCCCATGCACAGCACCGACCACGGCAACAAAGCCATCATCACCTGCGCCATCACCGGCGTGCTGACCGACCCCGGCCAGCACCACGTGCCCGTCACGCCCGAGCAACTGGCCAAAGAAGCCCGCCGCGCCTACGACGCAGGCTCCGCCGTCGTCCACGTGCACTTTCGCAACCAGGAGCCCGGCAAGGGCCACCTGCCCAGCTGGGACCCGCAGGTGGCGCGCGACTGCGTGCAAGCCATGCGCGAGGCCTGCCCGGGTTTGATCATCAACCAGACCACCGGCGTGGTCGGCCCCCACTACCAAGGCCCGCTCGACTGCCTGCGCGCCACCCGCCCCGAGATGGCCGCATGCAACGCCGGATCGCTCAACTACCTGAAGGTGCGCAGCAACGGCACCTGGGCCTGGTCGCCCATGCTGTTCGACAACCAGCCCGCCAAGGTCAAGGACTTCATCGACGTGATGCTGGAGACCGGCACGCTGCCCGAGTTCGAATGCTTTGACGTGGGCATCGTGCGCTGCGTGGAGATGTATGTGCAGACCGGCATGTACACCGAGCGCCTGCCCGAATACAACTTTGTGATGGGCGTCGAGTCCGGCATGCCTGCGGACCCGGACCTACTGCCCATCTTGCTCAAGCTGAAAATCAAAGACGCCCCCTGGCAAGCCACCGTCATCGGCCGCAGCGAGATCTGGCCCGTGCACCAGCGCGTGGCCGAGCTGGGCGGGCACCTGCGCACGGGACTGGAGGACACGTTCTATCTGCCGGACGGGACCAAGGCGGATTCGAATGGGCCGTTGATTGAGCAGCTCGCAAAGTACGCGCGCAATGCGGGGCGGGACGTGGCTTCGCCGCAGGAGGCGCGGGGGGTGTTGGGGTTAACGGGTGCGTGCACGGCGTAACCGTGGCAGGTTGCTCGTTCAATCGAGTCGTGATCCTTGCAAATTGATCATACGATGATCAGTTTGCAAGGATCACGCATTGGGCCTTTTGTTTTGCGCGACGGCCCGTTTAGCGTACGACAGCGCAGCACGCCGACTCATGTCAAGTGCGCTACTGCAGCAGCGGTCTACGCTGCGCTAATCTGATTTGGAGCGCGTGATATTTGACGGCATGGGGGGGAACTTCAGCTGGAACCTTGCGTTATCGAGTCGGATGCTGCGCGGATAGGCATTTAGGTAGTACCGGCAGATAACCAAGGCAGCGCGATAAATGCTCATAACCATCGATAGAGATGGAGTTGAGATTTCCCCGTAGCGGTAGCCAATGGCATCCGCACCTGAAGGCATTGTTTCCAGAGCGACAGTGACGTCTTGTGGAGTTTGGTCAGCTGCTGCCAGCATTGCCAACTTTCGAACATCATGTTTGTTCGGGACATCGACAGTTTGGGCTTGATGGAGGTAGCACTTCACGGCTTGTTCTGCGGCGAAGTTCGTATCCCATACAGCAGTGGAGAGATTGTGCCTTTCATTGCTCAAAATGTTCTGGGCGGCTCGTTCCAAATACTGCAATACCAGGCTTCCGTGGCGCATCGAAAGCGGATGGTCCTTTGAAATTGAGAGGACTCCAATCGAACAGCGCCGAATGTTTGCAACCGTCTCCGTAACCTCAGCAGAAATCTCCTTTGCCTGGGCCTCTGTCAACAGCGAAAGCGTTGGGGGTCGGACAAGCCAACTGAGTGGCTCCTCGTGAGGAAGGACGTCACTTGCAAACGTGAACCAGCGGGTATTGTCTTCTGCCAAGGGCGAGAAAAAAGATAGCGGTATTTCTAGCGCCGTAGGCGTGTTTCGAATCAATAGAGCTGCCGTATGTGTTTTCTTTGGTTGCGCGCTTATCGCATCACCATAGAGGCGCTCGTACCATTCGATTACGAGCGACAGCAGCACTCCAAACCATCCCTTCACCAAAAATCCATCGGTGGACTCTCCGTCTACGCTCACTATGCAACGCTCTACGACGAAAGACGCGGCTCGCATGGGGCGCTGTGACAGTGGTGTACCTTGAGTTGCGAGGAACTCGTCAATCCCGGGTAGCAAATCGGCGAGAAATTCATCAAGGCTGTTGGGGGCGTCTCTTGGGTTTTGGTCTTCGGTCAGTCCTTCACCCATGCTTTTTGTGTCCTTTCCAATGTTTTAACGCGTTGTGAGACGGATGTAAGAAATCCTAAAACTTCCCTGAGGCCGTCAGAAAACGGATGCTTGACAAGGTTGAGATCGATTGTGTCTAGGTAGTCGGATTCAAAGTGCATTCTGTTCAAAGTACGCAGGTTGAAATTCTTCAATGCTCTCGCGCACCCTCGTTTCTGTCACGAAACCAGCGCCATACCTTCTCGCTAACTCATCAGCACGCTGAAGGAATGTCTCGATCCCCGTCCCATATATGAACTGCATCGCCCCCCCAGTCCACGCCGGAAACCCAATCCCAAAAATCGACCCGATGTTCGCGTCATGCACGCTGGTCAGCACGCCCTCGGCCAGGCAGCGCGCGGTCTCGATGGCCTGGCGGTAGAGCAGGCGGTCCTGGATCTCCTGGACGCTCCATTCCACGCCGGGTTTCTCGAACAAGCCCTTCAACTCCGGCCACAGGTGCTTCTTCGCGCCTGCGGGGTAGTCGTAAAAGCCGCCGCCGCCCGCGCGGCCGGGGCGCTTCAGTTCCTTGACCATGCGCTCCACCAGCAGCTCGCCGGGCGTGGCGGTGTAGGTCTTGCCTTCGGCGGCGAAGTCGGCACGGGTCTGGTCCAGCACATGCACGCTCAGGGTCAGTGCGGTTTCGTCCAGCACAGCCAGCGGGCCCACAGGCAGGCCGGCCTGCATAGCGGCGTTTTCAATCGCGGCGGCGGGGATGCCTTCGCCCAGCATGGCGGCGCCTTCCATCACGAAGGTGCCGAAGGTGCGGCTGGTGTAGAAGCCGCGTGAGTCGTTGACCACGATGGGCACCTTGCCCAGCGCCTGAACGTAGTCGAAGGCGCGGGCCACGGTTTCGTTATCCGTCTGTTTGCCGCGGATGATCTCCACCAGCTTCATCTTGTCCACGGGGCTGAAGAAGTGGATGCCGACAAACTTCTCGGGCTTGCTGCTGGCGGTGGCCAGGCCGCTGATGGGCAGGGTGGAGGTGTTGCTGGCAAAGAAGCCGCCGGGTGCCAATTGCGGCTCGGCCTCGCGCGTGACCTGGGCTTTGAGGTCGCGGCTTTCGAACACGGCTTCGATGATGAGGTCGCAGCCCGCCAGGTCGGCCGCGCTGGCGGTGGGCGTGATGCGGGCCAGCAGCGCCTGCTGCGCTTCGGCGGTCATGCGGCCCTTGTCCACGCGGGCCTGGGTGAGCTTGGCGCTGTAGGCCTTGCCGGCCTCGGCCTTTTCCGTGCTCACGTCCTTGAGCACGGTGGCAATGCCCCGGCTGGCCTGGGCCCAGGCGATGCCCGCGCCCATCATGCCCGCGCCCAGGATGCCGACCTTTTGTGGCTTGTAGCGTGGGGCCGAGCCCGGGCGCGATTTGCCGCTCTTGATCGCGTTCATGTCGAAGAAGAACGTGTTGATCATGTTGCGCGCCACGGGGCCGGTCATCAGGCGGGCGAGGTAGCGGCTTTCGATGCGCAGGGCGGTGTCAAAGTCCACCATCGCGCCTTCGACCATGGCGGCCAGCGCGGCCTCGGGCGCGGGGTAGCGGCCGCGCGTGGTCTTCTTGAGCATGGCGGGTGCGACGGTGAGGGCGCCTGCGATCTTGGGGTTGGCGGGCGCGCCACCGGGCATCTTGTAGTTCTTGTCGTCCCACGGCTGCACCGCGTGCGGGTGGCTGGCGATGTGGGCCAGCGCGGCGGGCAGCAGTTGCTCGCGCGTGGCGACCAGCTCGTGCACCAGTTGCAGCTCCAGTGCTTCGGCGGGGTTGAAGAGCTTGCCTTCCAAGATGTAGGGCTGCGCGCCCATCAGGCCCAGCAGGCGCGTCATCTTGGTCACGCCAGTGGCACCGGGCATCAGGCCCAGCGTGACCTCGGGCAGGCCGAACTGGATCTTGGGGTCGGCCACGGCGATACGGTAGTGGGCGACCAGGGCCACCTCCCATCCGCCACCCAGCGCCGCGCCGTTGAGGCAGGCCACCACGGGGATGCCCAGGGTTTCGAGCGTGCGGAAGTGCTTTTTCATGCGCTCGATCTCGCCAAACGCGTTGGGTGCATCGGCGGGTGTGAGGCGCATGGTGGCCTTGAGGTCGGCGCCCGCAAAGAAGCTGGTCTTGGCGGATGCCAGCACGATGCCTTTGAGCGCAGCGCCCAGGCGTTCGCGGTCGCCCAGCACCTGGGCCGTGACCTCGCCCAGCTCTTGCTGCCACTGGCGGCACATGGTGTTGACGGGGGAGTTGCTTTCGTCAAAGGTGATGACGGCAACTTCGCCGTCGGTGCCCTGGGCGGGGATGAGTTCGTAGCGGATGGTTTGCATGTTGTTGTCTCCTTCCCAGTCAATCAGATTCGCTCGACGATGGTGGCAATGCCCATGCCGCCGCCCACGCACAGCGTGGCCAGGCCATAGCGCTGGCCACGGCGGTGCAGCTCGTCAATCAGGGTGCCGAGGATCATGGCGCCCGTGGCGCCCAGCGGGTGGCCCATGGCGATGGCGCCGCCGTTCACATTGACCTTGTCGTGCGGCACGCCCAGCTCGCGCATGAAGCGCATTGGCACGGCGGCAAAGGCTTCGTTCACTTCAAACAGGTCGATCTGGTCGATGGTCATGCCCGCACGGGCCAGCGCCTTTTTGGCGGCGGGCACGGGGCCGGTGAGCATGATGGTGGGGTCGGCGCCGCTGAGCGCCGTGGCCACGATGCGCGCGCGCGGCGTGAGGCCGTGGGCCTTGGCGGCGGCCTCGTTGCCGATGAGCACGGCGGCGGCGCCATCCACAATGCCCGACGAGTTGCCCGCGTGGTGTACGTGGTGGATGCGCTCCACCTGCGGGTAGCGCTGCAGCGCCACGGCGTCAAAGCCCATGCCGCCCAGTTGCTCGAATGAGGGCTTGAGTGCGCCCAGGCCTTCCAGCGTGGTCTTGGGTTTGATGAATTCGTCTTCTGCCAGGATGGTCTGGCCGATGAAGTCGCGCACGGGCACGACGGAGTTCTTGAAGTAGCCCGCTGCGCGCGCGGCGGTGGCGCGGCGCTGCGATTCGAGGGCGAAGGCGTCCACGTCGGCGCGGGTGTAGCCGTCTAGCGTGGCGATCAGGTCGGCGCCGATGCCCTGGGGCACGAACAGCGTGGCGGAGTTGGTCTCCGGGTCTTGCGCCCAGGCGCCGCCGTCGGAGCCGATGGGCACGCGGCTCATGCTTTCCACGCCGCCCGCCACCACCAGGTCCTCCCAGCCGCTGCGCACCTTTTGGGCGGCCAGGTTCACGGCTTCCAGGCCCGAGGCACAGAAGCGGTTGACCTGCACGCCCGCACAGCGAAAGTCCCACCCGGCCTTGAGCGCCGCCACCTTGGGCAGCACCGAGCCCTGTTCGCCCACGGGCGAGACGATGCCCATGACCACGTCGTCCACCGCTGCGGTGTCAAATCGGTGGCGCGCTTGCAGCTCGGTCAGCAGGCCCACCAGCAGGTCGATGGGTTTGACCTCGTGCAGGGTGCCGTCCTTCTTGCCCTTGCCGCGCGGGGTGCGCAGCGCGTCGAATACATAGGCTTCGGTCATGAATGGTCTCCGGTGGTTTCTCTAAACTTCAAACAGGTATCGTGATGAGGCAGCTGGGCTGGCCCACGCCGCTACAAGGTGCTTTCTGACGCGGGTGCAGTGGTTTTTGCACTATCTTTCGGCGGTTGCTATCTACATTTCTGGCTATGGAACGAAATACATCCCCTGCATTGCAGCGCATCGCGCGCAGCGCCATCGAATACGACGACACGCGCGACGGGTTTGCGCTGGAGCACCATGTGGTTCTCGCCGCATCCAGCGCGCTGGCGGTGGCGGCCTTCATGGCGCCCAGCCGCAGCTCGGCGGCCATACGCGGCATTGGCGCAGGCTTGCTGCTGATGCGCGCGCTGAGCGGCAGCCAGGGTGTGCGCTCCTGGCTGAATGTGACCGATCGCCGCCCCGGTGCACCCCTCAGTCCTGAGGAAGCGCGCGCCGCCTGGTATCTGTAACGGCATTCGGCGCCCACTGGCACGTTGTGAAGGGCGTTGTGCTGGGCGTCGTGCACTGCGTGGCTCATGGCGCGGTGCATGCGGCTATTTGCCCAAGCCCATGGCACGCGCGATCACCTCTTTCATGATCTCGTTGGTGCCGCCGTAAATGCGCTGCACGCGGGCGTCGGCATAGGCGCGGGTGATAGGGTATTCCCACATGTAGCCGTATCCGCCGAACAGCTGTACGCATTCGTCCATGACCTTGCACTGCAGGTCGGTCGTCCAGTACTTGGCCATGCTGGCCGTCTCGGTGTCGAGCTGGTCGCGCGCGATCAACTCACAGCATTTGTCCACAAACACGCGGGCCACCTGCACCTGCGTTTGCAGCTCGGCCAGGGTGTGGCGGGTGTTCTGGAACGACGCCACGCTCTGGCCAAACACCTTGCGCTGCTTGACGTAGTCCAGCGTCCAGTCGATGGCAGCCTGGGCTGCGGCCACGGCGGTGATGGCGATCTGCAGGCGCTCCCAGGGCAGCTGCTCCATCAGGCAGATAAAGCCGCGCCCTTCCATGGCGGGGCCGCCCAGCAGATTCTCGGCGGGCACCTTCACGTCGTTGAAGAACAGTTCGGACGTGTCTTGCGCTTTCATGCCCATCTTCTTGAGGCGCTGGCCTTTTTCAAAGCCCGGCATGCCGCGTTCCACCAGCAACAGGCTGGTGCCCTTGGCGCCCGCAGCCGGGTCGGTCTTGGCGACGACGATCACCAGGTCGGCATGCCAGCCGTTGGTGATGAAGGTCTTGCTGCCGTTCAGCACATAGTGGCTGCCGTCGGCGCTCTTGATGGCGGTGGTCTTGATGCCTTGCAGGTCGCTGCCTGCGGCGGGCTCGCTCATGGCAATGGCGCCCACCATGGCGCCGCTGGCCATCTGGGGCAGGTACTTTTGTTTTTGCGCCTCAGTGCCGTAGTGCAGGATGTACGGCGCCACGATCTCGCTGTGCAGGCCAAAGCCGATGCCCGTGGTGCCGGCGCGCGCGAGCTCTTCCATCTGCGCTACCGAGTACAGCTTGTCGGCTCCGGCGCCGCCGTATTCCTCGGGCAGGCTCATGCACAGAAAGCCATGAGCGCCCGCCTGGCTCCACACCTCGCGCGCCACGTAGCCCTGGTCTTCCCAGTCGGCGTGGAGGGGGGTCACCTCTTTGTCGATGAAGCGGCGGAAGCTGTCGGCAAAGGCCAGGTGGTCGGGCTGGAAGAGGGTGCGTTCGATCATGGTGGGGCAACCAGGTTATTTATGCAAAGTTACTGCTTGGTTAAATTCTGCCACCGACTGGGCCCGGATGCACCCCCTGAAACGCAAAAGCCGCCCGAAGGCGGCTTGACGGAGGAGGTTCACGCGCTCATGGCTTGACGTAGTCGGAGACCACCTTCCACTTGCCATCGGTGATCTGCGACAGGCGCGAGAGGTCGCTGCCCAGGCGCTTTTGCGGGCCAAAGGTGCCCTCGGCGCTGCCGAACATGTCCGGCGGGATCACCATGGTGTCCATGGCCTTGATGAAGCTGTCGGTGCTCAGGTTGGGGCCTGCCTTCTGGGCCGCCTTGATGAAGGCATCGACCGCGTTGTAGCCGTAGACCGAGAAGACGGTGGGGTCTTCATTGAACTTGGTCTTGTACTTGTTGGCCCAGAAGCGGATGGGCTGGCTGGCCTCGTCCAGGTACGGGTGTTGCACGGTCATGGTGGCGTAGAGGCCGTCCATCGGCTTGCCACCCAGCTTGTGGATGAGGTCGGTGTAGGCGGCGCTGGAGCCGAGGAAGGTGGGGTTAAAGCCCGTCTTGCGCGCCTCGCCAATGGTGCCGATGGTCTCGCGAATGATGGTGCCCAGGATCACGAAGTCGCATTCGGACGATTTCATCTTGGCGACTTGTGACGAGAAGTCGGTGGCGCCGCGCTTGTATGAAGTTTTCTCGGTGAACTCCATGCCCATGGACTTGAGCGCTGCCTCGCCGCCGCGCATCACTTCCAGACCAAACTCATCGTCCTGGTAAATGGTGCAGACCTTCTTGGCGCCTTTTTCCTTGATGAGCTTGGGCGCGGCCAGGCGGATCTGGTCGTAGTACGTGGCGGCAAACGAATACTTGAGCTTGTGGAAGGGTTCGTACATTTCCCGTGCAGCGGTGACGGGGAAGAAGTTGATCACGTTCTTGCTGAACTGCACGGGCATGGCGGCCAGGTTCTGCGCCGTGCCGATGTGCGCAATCATCATGAAGATCTTGTCCTGGTTCACGAGCTTTTGCGCAGCCAGCACGGCTTTCTTGGGGTCGTAGCCCGAGTCTTCCACCTTCAGGTCCAGCTTGCGGCCATTCACGCCGCCTTGCTCGTTGGCCTCGTCCACGCGCAGCATCATGCCCAGCCGCACCTGCTTGCCAAACCCCGCCAGCGGGCCCGACAGATCCTGGATGGAGCCCAGCGTGATGGTGTCCTTGCTCACGCCCTGGCTGGGCTGCGCCTGGGCGGAGGCACCGGCCATGGCCACGAGGGCCAGCGCGGCGATGTGATGAAACTTCATGGCACGTCTCCTTCGGTTGGATCGAAACAAAAACGATCGCTCGTTATAGAACGATGCCCCGGGTGGGGCACCAGCACTTTCCCTATCCTGATGGGCGTGGCCTGTGGTTGCTTGCCGTGCGGGCCTACCGGTACATGGCCTCGATCTGGGGCGCGTACTTCTGCTGCACCAGCTTGCGCTTGAGCTTCATGGTGGGCGTCAGCTCTTCATCCTCGGCCGTGAGTTGGGTGTCGAGCAGGAAGAACTTCTTGATCTGCTCCACCCGGGCGAACTTGGTGTTGACGCGGTCGATCTCGCCCTGGATCAGCTCCTGCACCTCGCGCGTGCGGGTCAGGCTGGCGTAGTTGGAGAAGGGCACATCGTTGTCCTGCGCGTACTTTTCCACGTTCTCCTGGTCGATCATGATGATCACCGTGAGGTAGGGCAGCTTGTCGCCAATGACCACCGCATCGGTGATGTAGGGGCTGAACTTGAGTTCGTTTTCCAGTTCGCTGGGCGTGATGTTCTTGCCGCCGGCCGTGATGATGATGTCCTTCATGCGGTCGGTGATGCGCAGGTAGCCGTCCGCATCGATCAGGCCCACATCGCCCGTGTGCAGCCAGCCGTCGGGGTCGATGGTTTCGGCCGTCTTCTCGGGCTGGTTGAGGTAACCCTTGAACACATTGGGACCGCGCACCAGGATCTCGCCGGTGGCGGGGTCGATGCGCACCTCGTTGTAGCTGGCTGCTGGGCCGATGGAGCCAGGTTTGATGCGGGTGGCGGGCACACCCGTGGAGGCGCCACAGGTCTCAGTCATGCCCCACACCTCCAGCATGGGCACGCCCAGGGCCAGGTACCACTTCACCAGCTCGGGCGAGATGGGGGCTGCCCCCGTGACGAGGAAGCGGGCGCGGTGGATGCCGATGAGCTTGCGCACATTGTTCAGCGCCAGAAAGCGCGCGAGCATGAACTGCGCCTTCAGCAGGCCACCCACCGGCTGGCCCGCCAGCACGCGGTCTGCAATGCGCGTGCCCACGCCAATCGACCAGGCATAAGCCGCCTGCTGCAGCCGCGTGGATTCCTTCAGGGCAATCATCACACCCGAATAGAACTTCTCCCACACGCGCGGCACGGCGGTGAACACGGTGGGCGCGATCTCGCGCACGTTTTCGGGCACGGTGTCGGGGTTCTCCACAAAGTTCAGGCGCGCACCGGTGTAGAGCGAGAAGTATTCGCCGCCCATGCGCTCGGCGATGTGGCACAGCGGCAGAAAGCACATGGTCTCGTCCGCCTCGCTGCGCGAGATGAGCGTGTTGTAGCCACGCACGGTGTAGGTCAGTGCGCCGTGTGTGTGCATGGCGCCCTTGGGCTTGCCGGTGGTGCCCGAGGTGTAAACGAGGATGGCCAAGTCTTCGGGGCGGCAGGCCTTGACGCGCTGCATTAGCGCGTCGGGGTGTTGTGTATTCCACGCGCGGCCCAGCTCGCGCAGGGCCGCAAGGCTCAGCACATCGGGGTCGTTCAGGCTGCGCAGGCCTTCCATGTCGAACACCACCACCTTGCGCAGCAGGGGCAGGTTGTTGCGCACTTCCAGCGCCTTGTCGAGCTGCTCGTCGTCTTCCACAAACAGCACGGTGGCGCGCGAGTCTTCACACAGGTAGTGCACCTGCGCCGCCGCATCGGTGGGGTAGATGCCGTTGGCCACGCCGCCGCAGCTCAGCACGGCCAAGTCGGCGAGCACCCATTCGATGTTGGTGTTGGACAGGATGGATGCGCATTCGCCCGGCGCAAACCCCAGCGACATCAGGCCGCCTGCAATCTCGCGCACGGCCTCGGCGGTCTGGTCCCAGGTCCAGCTCTTCCAGATGCCCAGCTCCTTCTGGCGCATCCACACGCGCGGGCCGCGCTCGGCCACGGCGTTCCAGAACATGGCGGCGATGGTGTCGCCTGCCAGCACGTCGGTGCCGGCAGGTTGGATGTGATCGAGGTCCCAGAGATTGCTCATGTTGTCCTCACCGCCATGTCTTCTTCTTTTTCCACCGCCGCTCACCCCGCACGCCCTCGTCCTTCATGCCGAGGTAGAACTCCTTGATGTCGTCCTTCTCGCGCAGGCGCTCGCAGCTGTCTTCCATCACGATGCGGCCGTTCTCCAGCACGTAGCCGTAGTCCGATGCGTTGAGCGCCATATTGGCGTTCTGTTCCACCAGCAGGATCGTGGTGCCGCGCTCACGGTTGATGCGCACCACGATCTCGAAGATTTCCTTGGTGAGCTTCGGGCTCAGGCCCAGGCTGGGCTCGTCCAGCAGGATCAGATCAGGGCTGGCCATGAGCGCGCGCGAGATCGCCAGCATCTGCTGCTGGCCGCCCGAGAGCAGGCCCGCGTCCTGTGCGGCGCGCTCCTTCAGGATGGGGAAGTAGCCGTACACGGTTTCAATGTCGCGCGCCACTGCGTCCTTGTCGGCGCGTGTGTAGGCGCCCATGAGCAGGTTGTCGCGCACCGAGAGCAGTGCAAATACTTCGCGCCCCTCGGGCACATGCATCAGTCCTCGGCGCACGATGGCGGCTGGGTCGTTGGCGGTGATGTCGGCGCCCTGGAACTCGATGGAGCCCTTGCGCGGGTCGATGATGCCGCTGATCGTCTTCAGGATGGTGGTCTTGCCTGCGCCGTTGCTGCCCAGCACGGCGGCGATTTCGCCGCGCCGCACCTGCAGGCTCACGCCCCGGATGGCCTTGATGGGGCCGTAGGCACTTTCCACGTTCTGCAGGCGCAGCAGCGGCTGGTCGGCGGCACTGGCCACCGGGCTGGTGGCGGGGGCGGACAGCACGGCGCTCATGTGCGGGCTCCCATGCTGGAACCCGCAGGTCGGCGCAGGTTGCTCACGTCGTCGATGGTGCCCAGGTACGCCTCCACCACTCCGGGATGCGTCTGTACCTCGCGCGGCGTGCCCGTTGCCACCACCTCGCCCTGGTTCATGGCCAGCACGCGGTCGGACACCTTGGAGACCAGCGACATGTCGTGTTCCACCATCAGCACCGTGATGCTCAGCTCATGCTGAATGTCCTGGATCCAGAAGGCCATGTCATCGGTCTCCTCCACATTCAGGCCCGACGAGGGCTCGTCGAGCAGCAGCAACTTGGGCTCGGTGCACAGGGCGCGGGCCAGCTCCACCACCTTGCGCACGCCGTAGGGCAGGCCGGCCACCATGGTGTCGCGGTAGTGCTGCAAGTCGAGAAAGTCGATGATTTGCTCGGCCTTTTCGCGCGCCAGGATCTCGCCTTCACGCACCTTGCGCGTGAAGAACATCTCGGCCCACAGGCTGCTGTGCTGCCGCGTATGGCGGCCGATCAGCAGGTTGTGCAGCACGCTCGCGTGCTCGAAGAGTTCGATGTTCTGGAAGGTGCGCGCAATGCCCAGGCCCGCCACCTTGTGTGGCGGCTGGTCGGTGAGTGGCAGCATGGCGCCGCCGGGGCCCGCATAGGCAATGGTGCCGGTGGTGGGCGTGTAGATGCGGCTGATGAGGTTGAACACCGTGGTCTTGCCCGCGCCATTGGGCCCGATGAGGGTGAACACCTCGCCGCGCCGCACGTCAAAGCTCACGTTGTTAACCGCCAGCACGCCGCCAAAGCGCACGCTGAGGTTCTGGGCCGAAAGCAGGACTTCGTTGGTCATCGCTGTCATTTCAACCTGTCGGATTTTTGAAAGGACTTCTGCCGCTTGAACAGGCCCTTGCGGTAGAACGGGAACATCTGCAGCCAGGTGCGCACCTTGAGCCAGCGGCCGTACAAGCCCATGGGCTCGAACAGCACAAACGCAATCAGAACGACGCCGTACACCACCGCCTGCAGGCCAGGCGACTGGCCGATGGAGTCTGGCAACCAGTCCTTGCCCAGGGAGATGAGCTGCGGCATGGCGATCAGGAAGATCGCGCCCAGGAAGGCGCCGTGCACTGAGCCCAGCCCGCCGATCACGATCATCAGCAGCAGGTCGATGGACTGCAGGATGTTGAACTGATCGGGTGAGATGAACTGCAGCTTGTGCGCGTACAACGCCCCGCCGATGCCTGCGAGCGCGGCTGATATGGAGAACGACAGCGTTTTGTAGCGCGCGAGGTGGATACCCATGCTCTGTGCCGAAATCTCTGAATCACGGATAGCGACAAACGCGCGGCCCGTGGGCGAGCGCAGCAGGTTCAGGATGGCGAGGGTGCTGACCACTGCAATCACCAGGCACAAGAAGTAGAACGACTCGGTGGATTCGAACGAATAGCCCCCAATCTGCGGCGGCACCAGGTGCTTGCCGGAGTTGCCGCCCGTGACCGACTCCCAGCGCGCAAACACCTCTTCCACAATGAAGCCGAACGAAAGCGTGGCCATGCCCAGGTAGATGCCCTTCACGCGCAGCGCGGGCAGGCCCACCACCACGCCCACAGCGGCAGACAGCCCCGCTGCGCAGGCCAGCGACAGCGCAAACGGCCAGCCCATGCCCGTGAGCACGGCCTGTGTATACGCCCCCACGCCGA
The DNA here is from genome assembly GCF_003058055.1 of Acidovorax sp. 107. Taxonomy (NCBI): domain Bacteria; kingdom Pseudomonadati; phylum Pseudomonadota; class Betaproteobacteria; order Burkholderiales; family Comamonadaceae; genus Acidovorax; species Acidovorax sp. 107. Next base: position 3,967,082 of record NZ_QBTZ01000001.1, read on the forward strand.
GGAATGCAGCGTGCCCCAGCGAGAACAAGCCGGTGAAGCCCGCCAGCAGCATCAGTCCCAGGCCCACGATGGCGTAGATGAGCACAAAGGTGAGCTGAGCCAGCCAGTATTCGGGCGCCACCCAGGGTGCGGCGACGAGGGCCAGGCACAGCAGGCTGTACCAGAACACATGTCCGCCATGCTTGGCGAGGCGGATGTCTTGCGCGTACGAGGTCTTGAAGATGAAACGCATGTTTGTCCTTCAGACCTTCTTCCGTAGCTTTTCGCCGAATAGCCCGTTGGGTTTGACCATCAGCATGATCAGCACCACGATGTACGCGGCCGTGTCCTTGAACCCATCGGGCAGGTAGAAGCCCGAGAGCGATTCGACGATGCCGATCACCAGTCCGCCGACGATGGCGCCGGGCAGGCTGCCAAAGCCGCCCACCACGGCGGCCGGGAAGGCCTTGAGGCCGATCAGCCCCATGTTGGCGTGCACGAAGGTGATGGGCGCCAGCAGCAGGCCCGCCACCGCCGCCACCGCAGCGGCCAGGCCCCAGGCCAGGCCGTTGAGCCGCTGCACCGGAATGCCCATGTAATAGGCGGCCAGCTGGTTCTGCGACGACGCCTGCATGGCAATGCCCAGCTTGCTGTAGCGGAACATGGCGAACAGCAGCACGCACAGCACGCCCGTGGCGCCAATCACCACCAGCTGCTCGGCGTTGAGCACCAGCGCACCGAGGCGAAACGACAGGTCCTTGTAGGGCACGGGCAGCGTGTGCGTCTCGGTGCCGATGTTGGGGATCATGGTCACCAGCCCGCGCAGCACGTAGCCGATGCCGATGGTGAGCATGACGATGGAAAACGCGGGCTGGCCCAGGATGGGGCGGATCACGGCGCGCTCCAGTACCACGCCGAAGCAGCCCATGGCCAGGATGCTGGCGAGCACCGCCACCCAGAAGGGAAAGCCCAGCACCGTCATCAGTGCCAGCCCGCAGAAGGCGCCGAGCATCATGAGTTCGCCCTGGGCAAAGCTCACGGTCTCCGTGGCCTTGTAGATGAGCACGAACCCCAGCGCGATCAGGCCGTAGATGCACCCCTGGGAGACACCGCTGATCAACAGTTGCACAAATTGCACACTGGCTCTCCAGATTGAGACCTGAGCCGGTGGGCGCAAAGCGTGTGGTGACTGGCAGCACGCACTTTGTGAAACCCTGTGGGCACAAGACCTGCAGAATATTTTTACAAAGCGATTGCTTTGCATAAATAATGGTGCACGTGCCCGGCGCAGACCGCACTCGGGGCTAACCCTGATGAGCGACTGCCGGTCGGCAGCGGCGCATATTGACGCAGTGCGTGGTGGGGCGCAATAAGGGTTGCGTCCTATCCACCCGGATTCAGCGCACGAGGAGAACCCATGTCCATACAGGTAGAGACCCAGGGGCGTGTCACGCTGGTGACATTGCACCGCCACGATGTGCGCAACGCGGTGGATGCCGCCACAGCGCAGGCCTTGCACGCTGCGTTCGTCGCGTTCGACCAGGATGACAACGCGGACGTGGCTGTATTCCACGGCGCGGGCGGGCATTTTTGTGCGGGGTGGGACCTGCAGTCGGGCGCGCGCCTGCAGGCGCAGGGCGTGTCGCCCGAGGCTTTGGCCGAGGGGTTGGATTTTTCGCCGGGCGAGGCCCAGCCTCTTGGTCCCATGGGCCCCAGCCGCTTGCAACTATCCAAGCCCGTGATCGCCGCCATTGAGGGCGCTGCCGTGGCTGGCGGCATGGAGCTGGCGTTGTGGTGCGACCTGCGCGTGATGGCTGAGGACGCCTACATGGGCGTGTTCTGCCGCCGGTTTGGAGTGCCGCTCATCGACGGCGGCACGGTGCGCCTGCCGCGCCTCATCGGGCTGTCGCACGCGCTGGACCTGATCCTGACGGGGCGCAAGGTGGAATCGGCCGAGGCCCTGCGCCTCGGGCTGTGCAACCGCGTGGTGCCTTGCGGGCAGGCGCTGGAGGCAGCACTGGTGCTGGCCCGCCAGCTGGCTGCCTTTCCGCAGGCCACCCTGCGCGCTGACCGCGCCAGTGCGCTCGCGGCAGAGGGGCTGCCCTTGCAGCAGGCTTTGTTGCAGGAGTGGACGGGCGGCCGCGAATGCCTGGCAGAGGCCTTGCGTGGCGCCGTGCGTTTCAGCGCGGGGCAAGGGCGCCATGGCCATTTTTAGGTCAAAATGCCTGAAGGCGCCGGTGTATCAAGCACTGATAGCTATAAAAACAGGAGTCATCGGCCGGGCGGGCGCAGTGCCCCGCAGGATCGTACGCCGCACACCATGAGCAAAACCATCCCCTCACAGCCACAGGCCTTTGAGCCCGAGTTCATTGCCGGGCTCAAGTCCATCTTTGAAGAAAAAATTGTGTTCAATCAGGTGCTGGGCCTGAAGATCACGTCCCTGGCGCCCGATGGCGTGGCGGGCCGCATCGACATGAAGCCCGACCTGGTGGGCCACTACGCCTACAACCGCATCCATGGGGGTGTGATCAGCGCGGGGCTCGACGCCATGGGCGGCCTGGCGGTGATGGCCGCGATCGGCGCCAAGCACCTGGACGAGCTGCCCGAGCAGCGCCTGCACCGCTTTGCCAAGCTGGGCACCATCGACCTGCGCATCGACTACCTGCGCCCGGGCATTGGCAGCCACTTCGAGCTGCGCGCGCAGGTGCTGCGGCTGGGCTCCCGGGTCGCCACGACACGCATGGAGTTTCTCGGGCCGGATGGTCAGATCATGTCGGCGGGGGCCGCTGCGTACATCGTGTCTTGAGGCGTGCGCCGCAGGATGTAACGGCGGGATGTGTGATCCCGCAAGCCCTGCAAGCGCATGCAACCATCGAACCGTTTGGTTACCGTTCTTGCGTAACGAAGGCATCTTTCACAGGGCGCGAAACCTACGATGACTCTCTTTTCAAGGAGATCTGATGGCCGTGCAAAACCCCTTCTTTGGCAAGCGTGAACCCGAGTCGTTCCAACCCCGCAGCAGCACCAGTTCAGGCTCCGTATTGGGGGGCTCTGCGACCAACAGCGTGGCTTCCGTGCAGCCGGTGCCTGCGGCGGCGGCCCCCAAATCGAGCAGTGCCGGCGACAGCTCGGGCAGCAAGCTCACGGTGGGGCCGAACATCAAGCTCAAGGGCGTAGAGATCACCGATTGCGACACCCTCGTGGTGGAAGGCACGGTCGAAGCCACCATGGATTCGCGCGTGATCCAGATCTCGGAGCACGGTGCCTTCAAGGGCTCGGCCGAAATCGACATTGCCGAGATCCACGGCGAATTCAACGGCTCTCTCACCGTGCGCCAGAAGCTCGTGATCTACAGCTCGGGCAAGGTCAACGGCAAGATCCGATACGGCAAGCTGGTGGTGGAAGAGGGCGGTCAGCTGGCCGGAGAGATCGAGGCCGGGTTCTCCGCGTCGTCGTCCAGCAGCACGCAGCGGGCCGCAGCGCCCTTGAGGGCTGAGCCGGCTGCGCTGGTCGCCTGAGACGGTGTGACAAAACGCGCGCCGGAGGGCGCGCGGGCAGGCGCGGCCGGGCATTACCCGCGCGCCCGCTCATTTGATTACGCCGGCGCGTCGTGCTTGGGCACCGGGCGCGGCCTGCCCTGGTCGTCGATGGCCACGTAAGTCAGGCGCGCCTCCGTCACCTTGACATAGCGGCCCTGGTCGGCAAAACGCTCGGCATACACCTCCACCTCCACTGTGACCGAGGTGTTGCCCACCCGCGTGATGGCCGAGAAGAACGACAGAATGTCGCCCACGCGCACAGGCTGCTTGAAGATGAACTCATTGACCGCCACCGTGGCCATGCGGCCCTGCATGTAGCGCGCTGGCAGCACGGAGCCCGCCAAGTCCACCTGCGCCATCACCCAGCCCCCAAAAATATCGCCGTTGCCATTGGTGTCCGCAGGCATGGGGATGACCTTGAGCACCAGTTCCTTGTCGTTGGGTAATGCGGCGGGTGGTGGGCTGAAAACGGCAGACATGGGCACAATCTCGGTTGGGGCTGAGCCAATTCTTGGAGGAACCTGGGGTTTCACAAGCGGCTCGCCCGCAAAAACCACCTTGGCATCAGCCGGGTCGGTAAAAACAACAACAACCGGAATTGTCCCCCATGCGCCACCACGGCGAAACCGCCCCTACTGCGCCCGGTGCCACCCCCCATGGCGCGGCCGCCAGCCCCGTGCCCGTCCAATCGGACTGGGCCACCCTGCACCGGCTTCTGCCCTATCTGTGGCAATACAAATGGCGCGTGATTGCCGCCATCGTCTTCATGGTGGGCGCCAAGCTTGCCAATGTGGGCGTGCCCATCCTGCTCAAGACGCTGGTCGATGCCATGAGCCTGAAGCCGGGCGACCCTGCCGCGCTGCTGGTGGTGCCGGTGGGGCTTCTGGTGGCCTATGGCGCGCTGCGGCTGTCCACGTCGCTGTTCACCGAGCTGCGCGAACTGGTGTTCGCCAAGGCCACGCAGGGCGCGGCGCGCTCGATTGCGCTGCAGACCTTTGAGCACCTGCACGCGCTGAGCCTGCGCTTTCACCTGGAGCGCCAGACCGGTGGCATGACGCGCGACATCGAGCGCGGGGTGCGCGGCATCGAGTCGCTGATTTCGTTCTCGCTGTTCAACGTGTTTGCCACGCTCATCGAAGTGATTTTGGTGTTGAGCGTGCTGGCCGTGAAGTTCGACGCGTGGTTTGCCTGGATCACACTCACCGCGCTGGTGCTGTATATCGCCTACACCGTGCTGGTGACCGAGTGGCGCACCCAGTTCCGCCGTGAGGCCAACGAGTTCGACTCGGCGGCGCACTCCAAGGCCGTGGATTCGCTGCTCAACTACGAAACCGTCAAATACTTCAACAACGAAAGCTTCGAGGCGCGCCGCTACGACGAGAGCCTGGAGCGCCTGCGCCGCGCGCGGCTGAAGAGCCAGACCACGCTGTCCATGCTCAACACCGGCCAGCAGCTCATCATCGCCGTGGGCCTGGTGGCCATGCTCTGGCGCGCCACGCAGGGCGTGGTCGATGGGCGCATGACGCTGGGCGACCTGGTCATGGTCAACGCGTTCATGATCCAGCTGTACATACCGCTCAATTTTCTGGGTGTGATCTACCGCGAGATCAAGCAAAGCCTGACCGACCTGGACAAGATGTTCACGCTGATGGACAAGGAGCGCGAGGTGGCTGACGCCCCCGGCGCGCAGCCTCTGGCCGGGCTGGACCAGCCCACCGTGCGCTTTGAGGATGTGGTGTTTGCCTACGATCCCAAAGGCGGGCGCACCATCCTGCAAGGCATCAGTTTCGAGATTCCGGCAGGCAAGACGGTGGCGGTGGTCGGGCCCTCGGGCTCGGGCAAGAGCACACTGGCACGGCTGCTGTTCCGCTTCTACGACATCCAGCAGGGCCGCATCACCATCGCGGGGCAGGAGATCCGCAGCGTGACGCAGGGCAGCGTGCGCCAGGCCATTGGCATCGTGCCGCAGGACACGGTGCTGTTCAACGACACCGTGGCCTACAACATCGCCTATGGCCGCCCCGGCGCCAGCCAGGACGAGATCGAATCTGCCGCCCGCGCTGCGCGCATCCACGACTTCATCGCGAGCACCCCGAAGGGCTACGCCACCATGGTGGGCGAGCGGGGGCTCAAGCTCTCGGGCGGCGAAAAGCAGCGCGTGGCGATTGCGCGCACCTTGCTCAAGAACCCGCCCATCCTCATCTTTGACGAGGCCACCAGCGCACTGGACTCCGCCAACGAGCGCGCCATCCAGGCCGAGCTGCAGGGCGTGGCGCAGAACAAGACCACGCTGGTGATTGCCCACCGCCTGTCCACGGTGGTGGATGCGCACGAGATCCTGGTCATGGACGCCGGCCGCATCATCGAGCGCGGGACGCACGCACAGTTGCTGGCCCTGGGGGGGCGCTACGCGAGCATGTGGTCCCTGCAGCAAAGCGATGCGGCCGCTTGAGGCGTACCCTCATTTCTCTCTTTTTCTATCTCGATATTTGACCCATGAAGCCTGTCCTCCTCGCCCTCATGTTCCTGTCTGAAGGGCACATCGCCCAAATGGCGCAGACCTTCGAGGTGATCTACGCCCCCGACGCCGCCCAGGCAGCAACCGCTATTGCGCAGCACGGCAGCCGTGTGCGGGTGGTGCTCACCATCGGTGCCGTGGGCCTGAGCCCTGCGCAGATCGATACCTTGCCTGCGCTCACGCTCATCTGCGCGCTCGGCGCCGGTTACGAGAACGTGGCGGTGGACTACGCCAAGGCCCGTGGCATCGTGGTGGCTACGGGTGCTGGCACCAACGACGACTGCGTGGCCGACCACACCTGGGGCCTGCTGATCGCCGCGCAGCGCCGCATCCTGCCGCTGGACAAGGCCACGCGCGCAGGTGTGTGGCGCACGGCCCTGCCGCTGCCCCCCAACGTCTCGCACAAGCGCCTGGGCATCATCGGCCTGGGCACCATCGGCAAGAAGATTGCACAGCGCGCGCTGGGCTTCGAGATCGAGGTGGGCTATCACAACCGCAGCGCCCGCACCGATGTGCCTTACCGCTACTTTGCCGATGTGACGGCGCTGGCCGAGTGGGCGGACTTTCTCGTCGTCGCCACGCCCGGCGGCGCGGGCACCAGGCATCTGGTCAACGCTACGGTGCTCAACGCGCTGGGCCCGCGTGGCGTGGTGGTCAACATCGCACGCGGCAGCGTCATCGACACCGCCGCCCTGGCCGCCGCGCTGCGCGAAGGCCGCCTTGCCGCTGCGGGCCTGGATGTGTACGAGAGCGAACCCTTGCCCCCGGCCGAGCTGCTGGACCTGGACAACGTGGTGCTCACGCCGCACGTGGCAGGCTGGTCGCCCGAAGCAGTGCAGAACTCGGTGGACCGCTTCATGGAAAACGCCCGCCGCCACCTGGCGGGCGAGGCGCCCGTGACGCCGCTATGAGCATAAAAATGCCCTGTAGCGCCAGTACTTCATGTGCTGAATGCTATGAAATGCATAGCAATTGCGCTCCCCGAGGCGCTGGCAGTACCTGGGGTGTGGCATGACGCTGGATCTGGCCGACCTCCAGCAGCGCCTGCGCGCCTTTGCCGCTGCGCGCGACTGGCAGCCGTACCACACGCCCAAGAACCTGGCCATGGCGCTGATGGTGGAGGCGGCCGAGCTGCAGGAGCTGTTCCAGTGGCTCACGCCCGAGCAGTCGCAACACCTCACCGCCGACCCCACGCAGAAAGAGCGCGTGGGTGAGGAGATGGCCGATGTGCTGCTCTACCTGCTGCAACTGGCCGACCACACCGGTGTGGACCTGCGCGATGCGGTGGAGCGCAAGCTGGTGAAGAACGCCATCAAGCACCCGGCACCGCCCGCCGACCTGACTTCGGCAGATTGACCCCAGCCGGGCAGCGCCCGCACTCAGGCGTTCTCTGAATACCCCTTGGGCCAGCCGCCGCTGGCGTGGTCGCACTCCTGCCAATCGCGACCGCGCGGGGTGTGGCCGATGCCGGGGTTGAAGGTGTTGGTCGGGTCCAGCGACTGGTAGAAGCCCGCCAGCGCAGGCTTGGCCACGTACAGGTGGCCTACGTTGTGCTCGGCGGGGTACTCGGCGCGGCGTTCGTCCAGCAGCTCCCACATGCGGTGCTCCATGGCCAGCGGGTCCACGCCCTTCTTCACGATGTAGTCCTGGTGGAACACATGGCAGAAGAAGTGACCGTAGTACAGCTTGTGCACCACATCGCGCTCCACGTCCTGGGGCAGTTGTTCCACCCATGCGCGGTCGTTGCGGCGCAGGGCAATATCCAGCGCCACGATGTCTTCGACCTCGCTGCGGTGCACCTCGCGGTAGCGGATGGCGGCGCCTGCAATCGCAAAGCGGTGCAGGAAGGCTTTGCGGCCTTCGTCGGCATCGCACTCAAACCAGCCGCCCTGGGTGCTGTGGGCAAAGTGCTCTGTCAGGAATGCCCGGGTGGCTTCTACCTGGTCGTTCGATACGCGCACCAGCAGGTGGTGTTCGTACAGGTCGCGCCACTGGCGCACGCGCCGGGGCAGGTGGCTGGGCAGCAGGCGGGTCACGGCCTGGATGGCGTGGTCCACAAAACCGCGCATGCCGATGCGTTCAAAGAAGCCATCGAACCGGCTTTTGAGCGCAAAGGCCGCAGGCACGCGGGCCGTGCCAAAGCGGTCGATGAGCAAAAAGGTGTCCTTGCCGTACTTCTCGCCAATGTCGAACGCGGTGCGGTGGATGTATTCACCGGCAATGGGCGGGCGTGGTAGCGCGGTGAGCAGGTGGCGGCGCACGGCGGTGAGGTCTTCGGGCGCGTTGCTGCCGATGTAGAACACCGTGCTGGGTTCTTTGGGGAAGGTGTCGAGACGCACGGCAAACAGGCACACCTTGCCCGCAGAGCCCGAGGCCTCGAACAGGCGGGACGGGTCGGCATTGAAGCGGGCGGGGCTGTCGGCGTCCACGGCGCGCACGTCCTGCGCATAGCGGGCGTCGGATGCGGCGCGCTCGGGCTCGTGGCGCACGTCGGCTTCAGAGTAGCTGCCGTTTTGCAGGCGGGTCAGGATGTCTTCGGGCGTCTGGCCCAGCTCGATGCCCAGGTGGTTCACCAGCTCCAGCGTGCCGTTGTCGCGCACCCGGGCATACAGCGCCAGCTCGGTATAGGCCGGGCCGCGTCGCACCAGCGCGCCGCCCGAGTTGTTGCAGATGCCGCCCAGCACCGAGGCGCCGATGCACGACGAACCAATGACCGAGTGCGGCTCGCGGTTGAAGGGGATCAGTGTCTGTTCCAGCCGGTCGAGTGTGGCGCCGGGCAGGCACACCACCTGCTCGCCGCCGCGCACCACCTGCACACCTGCAATGCGCAGCGTGTTGATGAGCACGATTTCGCGGTCGTACTGGTTGCCGTCAGGCGTGGAGCCACCGGTGAGGCCGGTGTTGGCCGCCTGCATGATGACGATGCGGTCGGCCGCCACGGCGGCCTGCAGCACCTTCCACTGCTCCAGCAGCGTGCCGGGGCGCACGACGGCCAGCACCGGGCCTTCGCCCGTGCGGTGGCCTTTGCGAAAGCGTCGGGTGGCCTGGTCGTCGGTCAGGACGTGGGCGGCGCCCACGGCGTCGCGCAGTTGCGCCAGCAGGGCCTCACGGGAGATGGGGGAGATGGGTGTGGCGGCGCTCATGCTTCGCGCACCAGCAAGTCAGCGGAGATGTCGGCCACCTTGGCCACGCTGGTCAGGGTCATGGCCACGCGCATTTCCTTTTCCAGCAGCTCCAGCAGGTGCTTGACGCCTGCCTCGCCGCCAGCCGCCAGCGCATAGATGTAGGCGCGGCCGATCATGGCGCAGTCGGCGCCCAGCGCAATGGCGCGCACCACGTCCAGTCCGTTGCGGATGCCCGAGTCGGCCAGGATCTTGATCTGGCCCTTCACTGCGTCGGCAATGGCGGGCAGGGCGCGGGCCGACGACAGCACGCCGTCGAGCTGCCGGCCGCCATGGTTGGAGACGATGATGCCGTCCGCGCCAAAGCGCACGGCGTCCTTGGCGTCCTCGGGGTCGAGGATGCCCTTGATGACCATCGGGCCCTTCCAGAAGGCGCGGATCCACTCCAGGTCTTTCCACGAAATGGAGGGGTCGAAGTTGGCGCTCAGGTAGCCCATGTAGTCCTGCAGGCCCGTGGGGCTGCCCCGGTAGGCCGAGATGTTGCCCAGGTCGTGCGGGCGGCCCAGCAGCCCCACGTCCACGGCCCAGCGCGGGTGCGTCACGGCCTGCCAGTAGCGGCGCAACGGCGCATTGGGGCCGCTCATGCCCGAATGCGCGTCGCGGTAGCGGGCGCCGGGCACGGGCATGTCCACGGTGAACACCAGGGTGGTGCAGCCGGCGGCCTGCGCGCGTTCCAGCGCGTTCTGCATGAAGCCCCGGTCTTTCAGTACATACAGCTGGAACCACATGGGGCGCTTGATCTTTGGCGCCACTTCTTCAATGGGGCAGACCGACACGCTGGACATGGTGAACGGAATGCCATGCGCATCGGCAGCGCGGGCGGCCTGCACTTCGCCGCGGCGGCGGTACATGCCGGTGAGGCCCACGGGCGACAGGGCCACGGGAATCGATAGCTTCTCGCCAAACAGCTCGATGCTGGTATCGAGACGGCTCATGTCCTTGAGCACGCGCTGGCGCAGCGCGACAGTGGCCAGGTCATCGACGTTGCGGCGCAGCGTCTGCTCGGCGTAGGCGCCGCCGTCGATGTAGTGGAACAGGAAGGGTGGGAGAAACTTTTGCGCCGCTGCGCGGTAGTCGGCGCTGGAGGAGATGATCACGATGGCTCTCTTATGTCGGGGGCTAGATCAAGGGGCAGGCGCATGGAGCGTTCGCGCCGTGCGCGGTCTTCGTCCATGCGCTGGATGGTGGTGCGCACATGCTCCAGGTGTTCGCCAATGCATGCGCGCGCGCGCTGCGGGTCGCCGTCGAGGATGGCCTGCATCAGCGCCTGGTGCTGCGCCGTGAGCGCCTGCAGCGTGACGGGCGCACTCAGGCGGAACATGTCGTGCCGGTTGCGCTCCACGGTGGAGAGCACCACGGTGAACAGGCTGTGCATCACCTGCACCAGCACCAGGTTGTGCGAGGCTTCGGCAATGGCCAGGTGGAACTGTGCGTCGGCGCGTGCAGCCAGCTCGGCGTGGCCGCTTTGCTGGTGCTGCAGCATCACTTCAAAGCAGCGCTGGATGTGCTCTTTGTCCTGCGCGGTGGCGCGCTGCGCTGCCAGCCAGGCGGTACTGGTCTCCAGCGCGTGGCGCGTTTCCAGCACGTCGTAGCGGTAGTGGGGGTCGGATTCGATCAGGCCCGCTAGAGGCACCATGGCTTCTTGCAACCACTCCGCCGGTTTGTTCGACTGCTGCACATAGGTGCCATCGCCGCGCCGGGCCGAGAGCACGCCTTGGCTGGTGAGCTTCTGAATGGCTTCGCGCACCGAGGTGCGCGACACCCCCAACTCCTCGGCCAGTTGCCGTTCGGCGGGCAGCTTTTGTCCGGGCTGCAGTCCGCGTTCTTGCACGAGGGCAAGCAGTTTTTCGACAACGTGATCGGCCAGGCGCATGGGGGCTCTCAGATTCAGGGTTTCAATGACCCGGAATCATCCACGTAAACACATAGGCCTGCAGCGTGCAGAGGATGCCGATGATGGCGGCGAACACCAGGCTGTGCTTGACGGTGAAGCGGAACAGGTCCGATTCCTTGCCCGCCAGGCCCACGGCGGCGCAGGCAATGGCGATGGACTGGGGCGAAATCATCTTGCCGGTGACGCCGCCGGTGGTGTTGGCCGCCACGGTGAGCACTGGGGGCAAGCCCAACTGGGTGGCCGTGGTGGCCTGCAGCGCGCCAAACAAGGCGTTGGCCGAAGTGTCGGAGCCGGTGAGGAACACGCCGATCCAACCCAGGAAGGGCGAGAAGAACGTGAAGGCCTTGCCGGTGTGGGCCAGCGCCAGGGCCAGCGTGGCCGACAGGCCCGAGTAGTTGGCCACGAACGCAAAGGCCAGCACCATGCCGATGGAGTAGATGGGGATGACCAGCTCGCGCACCGTCTCACCCAGCGTGACCACGGCCTTGGCGGGGGAGAAGCGGGCGAAGGCGATGCTCAGGATGGCGGCAATCAGGATGGCCGTGCCGGTGGCGGCCAGCCAGTTGAAGGTGTACACGGCGCCATAGGGCGTGGCCTGTGCGACCACGGGCGGCATCTTGGCAACCAGCTTGTCCAGCATGGGCACGGGGATGTTGATGATGGTCGATGCCAGGGGACCGCCTGCGGCAAACAGCGCCTTGAAGGGCTTGATGCTCCAGATCGTGACCATGCCGGTCAGGATGATGAAGGGCGACCAGGCCTTGATGATGGCGCCTGCGGTGAGGGGCGCTGTGTTGGCGGCCACTGGCTTGGTCGCGGAGGCAGCCGTGCTGTCGCTGTCCTCAAAGCGGAAGATGCGCTTGGGCTGCCACACCTTGAGGAAGGCTGTCAGGGCAATCAGCGAGACGATGGCCGAGGTGATGTCGGGCAGCTCGGGGCCAATGTAGTTGGCGGTCAGGAACTGCATCACGGCGAACGAGCCGCCGCCCACCAGCACGGCAGGCCAGGTCTCCTTCACGCCGCGCCAGCCGTCCATGATCGCCATGATCCAGAACAGCACCAGGATGGTCATGAAGGGCAACTGGCGCCCGGCCATCTGGCCGATCAGGAACGGATCGATGCCCGACACCTGCCCGGCCACGATGACTGGAATGCCCATCGCGCCAAAGGCCACGGGGGCGGTGTTGGCGATCAGGCACAGGCCCGCGGCGTACAGCGGCTTGAAGCCCAGGCCCACCAGCAGCGCAGCGGTGATGGCCACGGGGGCGCCGAAACCGGCCGCGCCTTCCAGGAAGGCGCCGAAGCAAAAGCCCACCAGGATGAGCTGCAGGCGCTGGTCGTGCGTGACCGAGAGGATGGAGCTGCGGATCACATCAAACTGCCCGGTCTTGACCGACAGCTTGTACAGAAACACGGCCGCCACAATGATCCAGGCGATGGGCCACAGGCCGTAGAAGAAGCCATACACGGCCGAGGCCAGTGCGGCGCTCACGGGCATCTTGTAGAACAGCAGCGCCACGCCCAGTGCCAGCAGCACCGTCACGGTGCCCGCCTGGTAGCCCTTGAGTCGCAGCTTGGTCAGTGCCAGAAAGAAGAAAACGATGGGGATGAGGGCTACGAGCGCGGACAGCCAGATGTTCCCGGCCGGGTCGTAGTTTTGTTGCCAGAGGGTTTGCATAACGGTCAGTGAGGCATTGAAACGCAGCCAGGGACTAGGGGCCCATGGCTTTCTTCACCGCAGTGGATGCGCCGCCTTGGGGGCAGCGTTGTCTCCGGCCATTGGCCCTGCAGGTCGGGAGCCTGAGGGCTGGGTGGGCATGAAGACAGGCAGAGGCCGCTCGGTCTTCACTGGCAGACGATGGATTAAATTGGTATGACCAAAAATAGCCAATCCGTGCGAATTGGTTGTATTTTCAGTGTTCTATAGCGGTGATATTTATAGGGTAAATACTTAGTAGCGGCCATTTGCTTTGCATTTTGGTTATTGGTCGTACCAATAATGATGCGAAGGCACTCGAGTTAGGCGTGGGGCAACGACGTTGCCTCGGGTGACTCCCGGGTGGGATGACCAAGCTGGGGCTGTGGATGTCGAGCGCTGTGGCTGTGCACTCGGTTTAGGCATAAAAAAAGCTTCTAGCGCCTGATATACAAGCGCTAGAAGCTATGGTTTTAGGAGTGATTTATTACTTGCGTGCCGCAATCGCCTTTTCAGCCGCGGTCACCAGGTCGGCGCCGATCTGGCCCTTCCATTTGTCGTAGACGGGGCGGGTAGCCTTTACAAAGGCTTCGCGTTCGGCGGCTGACAGCTGCGTCACAGACACGCCGTTGGCGGCGATTTCCTTGAGCAGGGGCTTGTCGGCCTCCACCATGCCCTTGCGGGCGATGGCGATTTCTTCCTTGCCGGCGTCGATGGCGGCTTGCTTGACGATCTCGCGGTCGGCGGGCGTCCAGCTGTTCCAGATGTCCTTGTTCACCACGAACACCAGCGGGTCGTTCACGTAGCCCCACATGGTGATGTGCTTCTGTGCCACGGTGTGCAGCTTGGCGGCCTGGTACACGGCGATGGGGTTCTCCTGGCCGTCCACGGCGCCGCTGGCAAACGCGGGCTGCGCGTCGGCCCAGCTCATCTGCGTGGGGTTGGCGCCCAGGGCGGTGAAGGTATCGAGGAACAGGGGCGAGCCCACCACACGGATCTTCAGGCCCTTGAGGTCAGCGGGGCTCTTGATGGCGAGCTTGGAGTTGGAGATTTCGCGGTAGCCGTTCTCGCCCCAGGCCAGGGGCATCACGCCCGCCTTGTCCAGGGTGGCGAAAATTTGCTTACCCACGTCGCCCTGCGTCACGGCGTCCACCGCGGCGTAGTTGGGGAACAGGAAGGGCAGCGAGAACAGGTTCAGGGCCTTGACCTGCGGCGACCAGTTGATGGTGGAGCCCACGGCCATGTCGATCACGCCCTGGCGCAGCGCGCTGAACTCGCGCGTCTGGTCGCCCTGGATCAGCGAGACGCCGGGGTACAGCTTGATGTTGATGCGGCCCTGGGTGCGCTCGCGCACTTTGTTAGCCCACAGCTCGCCGCCCTTGCCCCAGGGGAAGGCCGTGCCCAGCACCAGGGACATGCGGTATTCGCTCTTGTACGCGGTCTGGGCGATGGCGGCGGGGGCCGTGAAGGCCATGGCAGCGGCGGCGGCCACGGCAGAAGTGAGGAAGGTGCGCAGTTTCATTGTTTCAGTCTCCTTGCTATAAAAGATCCAGCTGCTAGCGCTTGTTGGTTATGCGCTAGCGGGCATTTCTACCAATATTTCAATAGCCCATCTGGGCGGGCAGCCACAGCGCCAGTTGCGGGAAGGCGATCACCAGCACCATCACCAGGAACATGGCAAACAGCATCCAGCCCACCCAGCGCACGGTGGACTCCATGCGCACACCGGCGATGCGGCACGACACCATGAGGTTCACGGCCAGCGGTGGGGTGAATTGGCCCAGGGCCACCTTCAGGGTCAGGATCACGCCAAACCACACCGGGTCCCAGTGGTAGTGGTTCATGATGGGCAGCAGCAGCGGCACAAAAATCAGGAAGATCGAAATGCCGTCGAGGAACATGCCCACGGTGATCAGCAGCACGATGAGCAGCGCCAGCACACCGTATTCGCCCAGGCCCGAATTCACGATGGCGTTGGCGACCGGGTCGATCACGCCCAGCGTGGACAGCGAGTACGCAAAGATGCCCGCCAGCGAGACCACGATGAGGATCACGGCTGACAGCTCGCCCGATTCGCGCAGGATGGGGAACAGGTCGCGCACCTTGATCGTGCGGTGGATCACCATGCCCACGAACAGGCCGTAGAACACGGCCACCACGGCGGCCTCCGTCGGCGTGAACCAGCCCGCACGCATGCCGCCCAAAATCAGCACCGGTGCGGCCAGGCCCCAGGTGGCCTCGCGCAGGCTCTTCCAGAACGGGGGGCGGGGCATGGTGGCTTCGAGCGCGCCCATCTTGTGTTTGCGCGCCATCCACACGGCGGGCACGATGAGTGCCACGCCAGCCAGGACGCCGGGGATCATGCCGGCAGCAAACAACGCGGGCACCGAGGCACCGGGCACCAGCACCGAATAGATGATGAAAGCGACGGATGGCGGGATCAGGATGTCGGTGGCGGCGGCTGCGCCCACCACGCTGGCAGAGAACGAGGGCGGGTAGCCCGCGCGCGACATGGCGGCGATCATCACGCCGCCCACAGCGGCTGCATTGGCCGGGCCCGAGCCCGAGATGCCGCCCAGAAACATGGCCACGGCAATGGCCACCAGCGGCAGCATGCCCGGGCCGCGCCCGACGATGGCCACGGCAAAGTTGACCAGGCGCAGCGCCACGCCCGAGCGATCAAAGATCGAGCCGACCAGCACAAACATCGGGATGGCCAGCAGCGGGTACTTGCCCAGGCCCGCATAGAAGTTTTGCGGCACGGCCAGCAAGCCAAACCACTGGCTGTCGGCATTGGCCAGCGCGATGGCGGCGGCGCCCGCCAGGCCCAGTGCGGCGCCAATCGGCACGCCGACAAACATCAGGCCCAGGAAGGCCACAAACAGGAGCGTCGCGATCATGCTTGGGGCTCCTGTGAGCGAGCATCAGCGCCATCGACCTTGCTGCGGCTGCGGCGGATGAACAGGCCCACGGCACGCGCCGTGATGAGGGCCGAGAACACGGGTAGCCAGACCGAGTACCACCACTGCGGCACGCCAATGCCGGGCGAGGTTTCGCCAAAGCGGTAGTCGTCCCACACCACCCGCACGCTCAGCACGGCAATCACGCCGAACAGCAGGGCCACGGTGGCCGCGCCCAGCATGGCCAGGCGCTTGCTGCGCAGGGCAGAGCCGCCCTCGGCAAAGTATTCGATGCGGATGTGCTGGTCGCGCGCCACGGCGGCAGAGCCCGCGATGAGTGCCAGCGCGATCATCAGGAACACGGAGATTTCTTCGGTCCAGGCGAAAGACGAATTGGTGAAATAGCGCACCAGCACGTTGGCAAAGGTGATGAGTGCGAGGGCCGCCATGACGATGACGGTGAGCCAGTCTTCAAGGCGCAGCGAGCGGGGCTCGGCCTCGGGACTCGCAGCGCAGGGCAATGCGTCGTTCGCAGGCCCTTGGGGGGAGGAGGAGGACATGGGGCAGGGGAAGGAGGAGAACAAACACGGGGGGCATGCAGGTCGCCCTGCCCGGCAGTGTTGTGCACCAGGGGCCTCGACGCGGAGCGCTGTAGGCGCTGCTTTCTATTATGCGATGTGTTGCTATGCATGCACACCATTGGTGCGCTGTGTCAGCACTGTGTAAACCCTCATGCCACCACGCTGCGCGCTTCAGGCGCCGCGCGGATAATGCGCCGATGGAAACCAAGTGGCTTGAAGATTTCGTCAGTCTTGCGGAAACCCGCAGCTTCAGCCGGTCAGCGCAGCTGCGGCATGTGACCCAGCCTGCGTTCTCGCGGCGGATCCAGGCGCTCGAGGCCTGGGCAGGCACCGACCTGGTGGACCGAAGCTCCTACCCCACGCGCCTCACCCCTGCCGGCAAGACGCTGTACGACCAAGCCCTGGAAATGCTCCAGTCGCTGCAGAACACGCGCGCCATGCTGCGCGCGCACACCAGCGCGGGCAGGGACATGATCGAGTTCGCCGTGCCCCATACGCTGGCGTTCACGTTCTTCCCGGCCTGGGTGTCCAGCCTGCACGACAAGTTCGGCCCGTTCAAGAGCCGCCTGATTGCTTTGAACGTGCATGACGCGGTGATGCGCCTGGTCGAAGGCGGGTGCGACCTGCTGATTGCCTACCACCACCCTTCGCAGCCTTTTCAGCTCGACGCCGACCGTTATGAAATGGTCAGCCTGGGGCAGGAAGTGCTGTCGCCCTACAGCAAGGCCGACGCCGATGGCCAGCCCGTGCATCGCCTGCCGGGCCGCGCGGGGCAGCCGCTGCCCTACCTGGGTTACGCGCCCGGCGCTTACCTGGGGCGGGTGACCGAACTCATCCTCAAGCAATCGCAAACGCCCATCCACCTGGAGCGGGTGTACGAGACCGACATGGCCGAAGGCCTCAAGGCCATGGCGCTGGAAGGGCATGGTGTGGCCTTCCTGCCCCACAGTGCCGTGAAGAAGGAACTGCGCTCGCGCCGCCTGGTCAGTGCCGCCCCCCCGGACACCGAGGGCCTGCAGATGACCATGGATGTGCGCGCCTACCGCGAAAAGCCCAACGGCAAGGACACCCCCAAAGGCACGGCGCAGGCGCTGTGGAACTACCTGCAGGCCCAAGCGGCCTCATGCTAAGGGTAAATACGGACATAAACAGTTTGCATAGTTGTGCGCGCAAACGGCATTGGAATTTCACCGTAACGACACGTACAGTCTGCGCCATCGCCGGATCGGTGGACAGCAGCGTGTGCCTTGGCAGGGCCCCACGGTGGCACGAAGATTGCAAACCCGGTTCATTCCTTCACAGAGGCATCGTATGAAAGTTCAGCATTGGGGATTGGCCTGGGGCCTCGCAGCACTGTGCTGCGCGGCCGGTGCGTCTGCGCAGGCCAGCGTGCTGGAGCGCGTGGCTGGCGGCGGCAAGCTGGTCATCGCCTACCGTGAATCCTCGGTGCCTTTCTCGTACATCGACAGCCAGTCGGGCAAGCCCGTGGGCTATGCGCTGGACCTGTGTCTGCGCATGGCCGAACTGGTGCGCAAGAAGACTGGCAAGAAGGACATGGAGGTCGAGCTGGTGCCTGTCACACCGGCCAACCGCATCGCCGTGATCGAGCAGGGCAAGGCCGACATGGAGTGCGGCTCCACCACCAACAATGCCGAGCGGCGCCAGAAGGTGGCCTTCACCATTCCCCATTTCATCACCGGCGCGCGGCTGCTGGTCAAATCCGCCAGCAACATCGACCGCGTGGAAGACCTCAACGGCAAAAAGCTGGTGTCCACCAAAGGCACGACGCCGCTGAAGGCGGCCGACCAGGCCAATCGCGAGCGCCTGATGGGCATCACCATCGTCGAGGCGCCAGACCATGCCAAGGCGGTCGAGATGGTCGAAAAAGGCGAGGCCGACGCGTTTGTCATGGACGACGTGCTTCTGTATGGCCTGGCCGCAGGGCGGCCCGACCCCAAGGCACTCAAGGTGGTGGGCCGCTTCATGACCACTGAGCCGCTGGCCATCATGCTGTCCAAGAATGACCCCGAGTTCAAAAAGCTGGTGGACGAGGAAATGCGCCGCCTGATCACCAGCCGCGAGATTTACCCGATCTACGACAAGTGGTTCAACAAGCCCATCCCGCCCAACAACACCGTGCTGAACCTCCCGGTCAGTTACTTGTTGCGCGACTTCTGGAAATACCCTACCGACCAGGTTCCGTTCTGACTAATATCCCTGGTCGCGTGTTACCCCTTTTTGGAGTGCGGTCCTGACGGGTTACCCCCCGCAGGCGCCTGTCTCTAAAATCCCCCCCTTTTCGTTTTCAACACAAGGAGATCCCTATGAAGAAGCATCTGCTCGCGGTTGCCGTGACCGCCTTGGCTGCAGGCACCGTATTTGCCCAAGCCAATGACACTTTGGCCAAGATCAAGGCCTCCGGCAGCGTGACGCTGGGCGTGCGTGAGTCTTCGGGTCTTTCGTACACGCTGGGCAACGGCAAGTACGTTGGTTTTCACACCGAAATGGGCGAGATCGTCCTGCATGACATCCAGAAGCAACTGGGCCTGTCCAAGCTGGACATCAAGTACCAGCCCGTGACCTCGCAAAACCGCATCCCCCTGGTGACCAACGGTACCGTGGACCTGGAGTGCGGCTCCACCACCAACAACGCCGCCCGCCAGAAGGACGTGGCTTTTGCCGTGACCACCTACGTGGAAGAAGTGCGCACCGTGGTGAAGGCCAATTCGGGCATCACCTCGATCAAGGACCTGAACGGCAAGACCGTGGCGACCACCACCGGCACAACCTCGGTGCAGACCCTGCGCAAGCACGAACGCGCTGGCGGCATCGACTTCAAGGAAGTGTTTGGCAAGGACCACGCTGACAGCTTCCTGATGCTGGAAACGGGCCGTGCCGACGCCTTCGTGATGGACGGTTCCATCCTGGCTGCCAACGTTTCCAAGTCCAAGAACCCCGCCGACTACAAGATCGTGGGCGAAGTGCTGTCGGTGGAACCCATCGCTTGCATGCTGCGCAAGGACGACGCTGCGTTCAAGAAGGCCGTGGATGACTCCATCAAGCGCCAGATCGCCGACGGTTCGCTGGCCAAGCTGTACGACAAGTGGTTCATGCAGCCCGTGCCACCGACCAACACCAAGATCGGCCTGCCGATGTCGGACGCTACCAAGGCTGCGTGGGCCTCGCCTAACGACAAGCCGATGGAAGACTACGCCAAGAAGTAATCTTTGCAACGCTTGTGCCCCTTCGGCCAACCGGTTTGAAGGGGCTTTTTTGTTGGGTCGGCCAAGGGTGGCGCCCAACGCATAACCAGAAATTAAAGGGGTGCTCCTATGAGTTGGGATTGGCAGGTGTTCTGCCAGGACACCATGGACCGGGAAGTGGTACAGGGCTGCTTTGGCAAGGGCGGCGATATCACCTACCTGGACTGGATGCTGTCGGCCTGGGGCTGGACGGTGTCCGTTTCGCTGCTGGCCTTGCTGCTGGCGCTTGTGCTGGGTTCATTCATCGGTACGCTGCGCACCTTGCAGGATCGCCCGATGATCGTCCGACTGGGCAATGCCTGGGTCGAGCTGTTTCGCAATATTCCGCTGCTGGTGCAGATCTTCCTGTGGTACCACGTGCTGCCCAGCCTGTTCCCGGTGCTGCGGGGCGTGCCCGGTTTTGCGCTGGTGGTGCTGGCGCTGGGCTTCTTCACCTCGGCACGGATTGCCGAGCAGGTGCGCTCGGGCATCCAGGCCCTGCCACGCGGCCAGCGTTATGCCGGTCTGGCCATGGGCTTCACCACGTTCCAGACCTACCGCTATGTGCTGCTGCCCATGGCGTTTCGCATCATCATCCCGCCGCTGACCAGCGAGACGATGAACATCTTCAAGAATTCGTCCGTGGCGTTTGCGGTGTCGGTGGCCGAACTCACCATGTTCGCCATGCAGGCGCAGGAAGAGACCTCGCGCGGTATCGAGGTCTATCTGGCAGTGACCACGCTGTACATCATCTCGGCGTTTGCGATCAACCGCATCATGGCCTTCATTGAAAAGCGCGCACGCATCCCGGGCATGGTCGTGAGTGGCGCGGCCGGAGGGGGGCATTGATATGAATCTCGATTTCTCCTTCTACAACTGGGACCTGATCTCCAACTTCGTGCTCAAGGGGCTGTACTTCAGCCTGATCCTCACGCTGGTGGCCACCATTGGGGGCGTGCTGTTCGGCACCGTGCTGGCGCTGATGCGCCTGTCGGGCAAGAAGTGGCTCGATGTGCCCGCCACCATCTACGTCAACGGCATGCGCTCCATTCCGCTGGTGATGGTGATCCTGTGGTTCTTCCTGCTGGTGCCGGCCATCATTGGCCGCCCCATTGGCGCGGAAGTGTCGGCGGTCGTCACCTTCATCGCCTTTGAGGCGGCGTACTTCAGCGAAATCATGCGCGCCGGTATCCAGTCCATCCCGCGCGGGCAGGTGTATGCCGGTCAGGCGCTGGGCATGACGTACAGCCAGAACATGAAGCTCGTGGTGCTGCCCCAGGCGTTCCGCAACATGCTGCCCGTGCTGCTCACGCAGACCATCATCCTGTTCCAGGACACGTCGCTGGTGTATGCCATCGGTGCCTACGACATGCTCAAGGGCTTTGAAGTGGCGGGCAAGAACTTTGGCCGTCCCATCGAGGCGTACCTGGCCGCTGCGGTTCTGTACTTCATCATGTGCTACGCGCTGTCCTGGGCCGTGAAGCGCCTACACCAGAAGATCGCGATCATCCGCTGATCGAGGCCGGTGCAAAAGAGATTGGATTGAGGAAAAAGAAATGATCGAACTCAAAAACGTATCCAAGTGGTATGGCCCGGTGCAGGTGCTCAACGAGTGCTCGGCCACCATCAACAAGGGTGAAGTGGTGGTGGTGTGCGGCCCGTCGGGCTCGGGCAAGTCCACGCTCATCAAGACCATCAACGCGCTCGAACCCTTCCAGAAGGGCGAGATCACGGTCGATGGCGTGAAGCTGCACGACCCCAGCACCAACCTGCCCAAGCTGCGCAGCCGCGTGGGCATGGTGTTCCAGCACTTCGAGCTGTTCCCCCACCTGTCGGTGACGGACAACCTGACCATTGCGCAGATCAAGGTGCTCGGCCGCAGTGCGGACGACGCCAAGAAGCGCGGCCTCAAGATGCTGGAGCGCGTGGGCCTGATTGCGCACAAGGACAAGTTCCCGGGCCAGCTCTCGGGCGGCCAGCAGCAGCGTGTGGCCATTGCGCGCGCGCTCTCCATGGACCCCATCGTGATGCTGTTCGACGAACCCACGTCGGCGCTCGACCCTGAAATGGTCGGCGAAGTGCTGGACGTGATGGTGGGCCTGGCCAACGAAGGCATGACCATGATGTGCGTGACCCACGAAATGGGCTTTGCCCGCAAGGTGAGCAACCGCGTGATCTTCATGGACGTGGGCGGCAAGATCCTGGAAGACTGCTCGAAGGACGAGTTCTTCAACAACCCCGATGCGCGCCAGCCCCGCACCAAGGATTTTCTCAACAAGATCCTGCAGCACTGAACGGTGCCTTGCATCCGCATCCGCAAGCTGCGGTATTACGAAAAAAGCGCTCCGAGGAGCGCTTTTTTCATGGACCCAGCAGTGCCGACAATGCCTTGGCGCGCAGGTTAGCGCTTGCCTCGCCGACCGGCTGGCGTGTGGCCTTCCACAATGAGCTGGGACTCAAAATCCGTCCACAGGTCGTCGCGCCGTTTCAGCGCCTCGGACACCGCCTTGTGCCGAAGCTGCGCCACGGCCGACACCAGCGCATTGCACAGGAAGAACGCGGCGGTGTACGAGTCGAACGGCGACGCGTTGGACGTGCGCACCTGCAGCCGGTGGTGAGACAGCGCGGCCAAGGGCGCTGCGGCGCTGTCGGTGATGGCCAGCACCTGGGCGCCCGCGTCGCGAAAGCGCTGCGCCACTTTCACCGGCCCGCTCGCGTAGCGGCGGATGCTGAACACCAGCAGGGCGTCCTCGGGCTGGATCCACAGCAGCTGGTCGGTGGCGTCCACGGCGCCAGCCCCCAGTTCGTGCACGCCAGGGCGGCACATGTTCAGGTGCAGCGCCAGCCAGGCGGCCACCGGGGCGCTGTTGATCTGTGCCAGCACAAAAATGCGTCCCTTGCCCTGCGCGATGCGCGCGACCATGGCCTCGAAGGCCGCCATGTCCAGCCCGTCGCGCGTGGTGGTGAGGTTGTGCTGGTCGTGCAGCAGCGCATCGTCCACGCACTGCTGCAGGCTGCGCCGGGTGCCGATGGTGACCGGTGCGCGCTGCCCCGCCGTTTGCAGCAGGGCGGTGACCTCGGCCCGCGCCTCGCGCTGCGCCTCGGCATAGCTGCCGTAGCCCAGCTTGGCAAACAGCCGCACCACCGTCGATGCACTGGTGCCGGTGCGGGCTGCGAGGGCCGTGGCGGACTCCAGCAGGGCATGGGGGTAGTCGCGCCCCAGCGCCTCGGCCAATGCACGTTCGCTCGCGGTCAGGTCGGCGTCCTGGCGGGCCAGCCGCTCGGTCAGCAAGGCGGTGGATTCTTGCAATGATGATTTCATAAAATACTCATTTGTGCAAAATACGTTGCAAAACCCGGAGTCACATACAACACTGCGACCCAAATTTTGCCCCCACTCGGGCGTTGCCCAAGGACAAAGATGCTCAATACCCTGAACGAAACCCGACTGCCGGTGCATGCGCAGGTGCTGGACTGGCTGGCCCGGCAGCAGCAGGCCATGCAAGACCTGTTGCAAAAAGTGGTCAACATCGAGAGCGGCAGCCGCAATGAAGCGGGCGTGACGGCGGTGGCGCATGCTTTGGCAGAGCGCCTGCAGGCGGCCGGTGTGCCCGTGCAGTTCGAGCCCGTGCCCGGCTACGGCGTGCTGCTGCACGCGCAGGTCAACCCTGCGGAAGCTGCGGACACCGGCGGCGCCCCCATCATCCTCATGGGGCACATGGACACGGTGTTTCCAGATGGCACGGTGGCCAAGCGCCCCTACCGCGAAGAAGCGGGGCGCGCCTATGGCCCCGGCGTGGCCGACATGAAGTCGGGCCTGGTGCTCAACGTGTTTGTCGCCGAGGCCTTTGCACGCTGCGGCGGGCTGAAGGCGCCGCTGCACCTGTTCTTCTCGTGCGACGAAGAGGTCGGCTCGCCCGCCACGCGCGACCTCATCATGGCCCGAGTGCGTGGCGCGCGTGCGGTGTTCAATGCCGAGCCCGGCCGCGTGAGCGGCAACGTGGTCACCAGCCGCAAGGGCTCGATGGTGGTGGAGTTCGAGGTGCAGGGCGTGGCCGCACATGCGGGCATCAACCACGCTGCAGGTGCCAGCGCCATTGAGGCCCTGGCCCGCAAGACCCTGGCGCTGCATGCGCTGACCGATCCGGCCACGGGCATCACCTGCAACGTGGGTGTGGTGCAGGGCGGCATCGTGCCCAACATGGTGGCCCCCCATGCCCGTGCCGAGGTGGACTTGCGCTTCACGGCCGACACCAACCCCGACGACCTGCTGGAGCGCGTGCGCGCCATCGTCGAAGAGGAGTCCGTGCCCCGCACCCAGGGCCGCATCACCACCGCGCGCCGCTCCCTGCCCATGAAGCCCACGCCCGACTACCTGCTGGCGCTGTACCAGCAGGGCGCCTGTTCACTGGGCTTTGAGGTGCAAGGTGAGTTCACCGGCGGCGCGGCCGACAGCGGCCTCACCGCCTCGGTGGGCGTGCCCACCCTGTGCGCCACCGGCCCCGTGGGCGGCCATCCGCACACCGAACGCGAGTACTGCGAGCTGTCCACCTTCGTGCCCCGCGCGCAAGCCGTGGCACTGGCGGTGCTGGCACACCCCTGATTCTTTCCGTCCCTGTTGGATCTGTTTTGACCCGTTTTCTGAGTTCCTTGACTGCCATGACCGCCACACCTTCCCGCCGCCACCTCCTGACCACCGGCCTGGGCCTTGCAGGCCTTGCTGCATTGCCCGCCCTGGCGCAGGACAAGTTCCCTTCGCGCCCGATCACGCTGGTCGTGCCGTTCCCGCCCGGCGGGTCAGTGGACATCATGGCGCGCCAGTATTCCGAGCCGCTGTCGCGCGCTCTGGGCGTGCCCATCATTGTCGAAAACCGCGCAGGCGCCGGGGGCTCGGTCGGTGCGCTGTATGTGGCGCGCGCCAGGCCCGATGGCTACACGCTCGTGGTCTCGTCGCAAAGCAGTCACCTGGCCAACCCGCTCACGCAGCCCAAGGTGGGCTATGACGCGGTCAAAGACTTCGAGAACATCGCCATCCTGGGCCGCCAGCCCAACGCGCTGGTGGTGCACAGCAGCCTGCCCTTCAAGACCTTCAAGGAGTTCATCGATTACGCCAAGAAGAACCCTGGCAAGCTCAACTACGGCAGCGGCGGCGTGGGCAGCATGGGCCAGCTCAACGTGGAAATGCTCAAGGTCTCCACGGGCGTGTTCACCACCCACATCCCTTACCGGGGCGGCACACCGCTCATCACCGGCGTGCTGGCCAACGAGGTGCAGTTCATCCTCGACAACCTGGTCATCATGTTGCCCCACATCCAGGCCGGCAAAGTGCGCGCCTTGGCCGTGGCCTCCGACCAGCGCTTGCCTCAGCTGCCCGATGTGCCCACCTTTGCCGAAGTGGGTTACCCCGAGCTGAACCTCACCTCCTGGACCGGTCTGGCCGCCCCTGCCGGCACGCCCGAGGCTGTGGTGCAGACCCTGTCCAAGGCCGTGCGCCAGGTGGCCACGTCGCCCGCCATGGTGGCCAACCTCAAGGACCGGGGGGTGATCGTGCCGGAAGAGATGCCGCCCGCTGCGTTTGAAAAGATGATGGCCGACCGGCTGGTGAAGTTCGGCGCAGTCGTCAAACGTGCAGGCATCACGGCCGAATAAACCGGTCCACCTGTCCGTAGCGCACCTGCTTTGAGTCATTGTGTGCGGTAGCGTTACGGCCATATGCCTTGCAAGCTATGAAAATGAGAGTGTTTGGGCGCCTCGTGCCCACAATGGGACAATCACGCCCATGACTGCAGCCCCCCAAACCCTCACCATCACCCGCCCCGACGACTGGCACCTGCATGTGCGCGACGGCGAGCCTCTGCACACCGTCGTGCCGCACACCGCCGCCCAGTTCGGCCGCGCGATCATCATGCCCAACCTGCGCCCACCGGTCACCACGGCCGAGCAGGCCCTGGCGTACAAGCAGCGCATCCTGGCCGCCGTGCCCGCTGGCATGAGCTTCGAGCCGCTGATGACGCTGTACCTGACGGACAACCTGCCGCCCGAAGAAATCGCGCGCGCCAAGGCCGCTGGCGTGGTGGCCTGCAAGCTCTACCCCGCAGGCGCCACCACCAACAGCGATGCGGGCGTGACTGACATCCGCAAGACCTATAAAACGCTCGAAGCCATGCAGAAGGCCGGCATGCTGCTGCTGGTGCACGGCGAGGTGACCAGCAGTGACATCGATCTGTTCGACCGCGAGGCCGTGTTCATCGAGCAGCAACTCATCCCGCTGCGCCGCGACTTCCCCGAGCTGAAGATCGTCTTCGAGCACATCACCACCAAGGACGCCGCTGACTACGTGATGCAGGCTGACCGCTACACGGCCGCCACCATCACCGCGCACCACCTGCTGTACAACCGCAACGCCATCTTTGTGGGCGGCGTGCGCCCGCACTACTACTGCCTGCCCGTGCTCAAGCGCGAAACGCACCGCGTGGCCCTGGTGCAGGCCGCCACCAGTGGCAGCAGCAAGTTCTTCCTGGGCACCGACAGCGCGCCGCACCCCGCGCACCTCAAGGAGCACGCCACCGGCTGTGCCGGCTGCTACACCGCCCACGCGGCCATCGAGATGTATGCCGAGGCATTCGACAACGCGGGCGCGCTCGACCAGCTCGAAGGCTTTGCCAGCTTCCACGGCCCGGACTTCTACAGCCTGCCGCGCAACACCGGCACCATCACTCTGCGCCGCGAGTCATGGACGCCACCCGACAGCTTTGCCTTTGGCGAAGCCGAACTCAAGCCCCTGCGCGCCGGTGAAGCCCTGCCGTGGCGGCTGGTGTAAGTCAGCCTTTCGACGCCATCGACTGGAGCGCTCCCTGGCTGGCGCCGTGGCGCGCCCAGGGCCAACCCCTGGCCCAGCAGCTGCTGCAGGATGACCCATCGGTGCACCAGGCATTGCAGACCGCAGCGCCACAGGCTGCCCCGGTGGTCTTTGTGCCCCAGTCCGACCTGCCCGAAGGCACCGCCTACGAGCAATACATCTGGGACACCCGCCGCGTGCCCACGCGCGACAACCTGCACGACTTCTTCAACGGCCTGGTCTGGCTGCAGTTTCCGCGCACCAAGCGGCGGCTGAACCAGCTGCAGGCCCAGGCCATTGCCGCCGATGGCGTGCAAGCCGTGCGCGGGCCGCTGCGCGATGCCCTCACGGTGTTCGATGAAAACGGCGCACTGCTGCAGGCGCCCGATGCCCTGTGGGGTGCGCTCCGGGCGCGAGACTGGCAGCGCCTGTTCATCGACCTGCGCCCGCTGTGGGCCGAGGCCCGGCTGGTGTTGTTCGGGCATGCGTTGCTTGAAAAGCTGGTTTTTCCGCGAAAACCCATGGTGGCGCACGTATTTCAAGTGCCGGTAGCTATGAATTCAATAGCAAATGTGGATGGATGGCTGGCCGATCAGGTCGATGCAGCGGCATGGTCCACCAAGCCCTTCACACCGCTGCCGGTGCTGGGCGTGCCCGGCTGGTGGTCTGCCAACGAGGCGCCGGGCTTCTATGACGATGCGCAGGTGTTCCGGCCCTTGCGGGCAGCGCCTGTGCCGTAATTCCCGCCAAGCCTTGTGTGATAAGGCCTTGGCCGGGGTTTGCACCTACCATAGCGCGATGCAATCGCGGCCATGGGGCGGGTGCCTTTGCCACCCAGGGTGGCGGCGCTTGAAGCGCGGCACCCGGCCCCCATCTGAGCCAGCAAACACTTGTTGTTGTTTACCCCACGGAGAAACCATTCCATGAAGCGGATCCTTTTGTTTGTGATGACCAACCTGGCCGTCGTTGTCGTGCTGGGGGTGGTGGCCAGCCTGCTGGGCGTCAACCGCTACCTCACGGCCAACGGCCTGAACCTGGGCGCGCTGCTGGGCTTCGCGCT
The DNA here is from genome assembly GCF_003058055.1 of Acidovorax sp. 107. Classification (NCBI taxonomy): domain Bacteria; kingdom Pseudomonadati; phylum Pseudomonadota; class Betaproteobacteria; order Burkholderiales; family Comamonadaceae; genus Acidovorax; species Acidovorax sp. 107. Next base: position 3,994,511 of record NZ_QBTZ01000001.1, read on the forward strand.
GGTCATGGGTTTTGGCGGCGCGATCATCTCGCTGCTCATCAGCAAGCCCATGGCCAAGTGGACCTCGGGCGTGCGCGTGATCGACGGCTCCGGCTCGCCCGACGAGCGCTGGATCGTCGAGACGGTGCGCAAGTTCGCCGACCAGGCTCAGATCGGCATGCCCGAAGTCGGTATCTTTGAAGGCGACCCCAATGCGTTCGCCACGGGCGCGTTCAAGAACTCGGCGCTGGTGGCCGTGTCCACCGGCCTGCTGCAGGGCATGACCCGCGACGAGGTCGAGGCCGTGATCGGCCATGAGGTGGCCCACATCGCCAACGGCGACATGGTGACCATGACGCTGATCCAGGGCGTGATGAACACCTTTGTGGTGTTCCTGTCGCGTGTCATCGGCTACGCGGTGGACAGCTTTCTGCGCAAGAACGACGAGAACAGCTCGGGCCCTGGCATCGGCTACTACGTGACCACCATCGTGCTCGACATCGTGCTGGGCTTTGTGGCCGCGATGATCGTGGCCTGGTTCAGCCGCCAGCGCGAGTTCCGCGCCGACGCAGGCGCTGCCCAGCTGATGGGCCGCCGCCAGCCCATGATCAACGCGCTGGCCCGCCTGGGCGGCATGCACCCCGGCGAGCTGCCCAAGAGCGTGGCCGCCATGGGCATTGCCGGTGGCATTGGCAAGCTGTTCAGCACCCACCCACCCATCGAAGAGCGCATTGCTGCGCTGCAAAACGCACAGCAGCAATAAGCAGCGCCGGGCGCACCGCCTTCTCGGCCTCCAGGGCCGCCACAGTCTTGCACTGTGGCGGCCTTTGGTTTTTGCGCCCGCGCTGTTGCTTTGCCGCTCCTGCAATGGGGGGCATCTTGTGGGGCGGATCAAGGACTTGTAACCTTTTGTCTAGACCACGCAGGCGGCTGCCGAAGCGGACCCCGTTGCGTTGCCCCTTTCATCTTCACGAGGGCCTCCCATGTCCATCTCCCACGCACGTGTTGCTGTCCGCCTGGCCCTGGCCTTTGGTGTGGTCTGCCTCGTCATGTCCCTGTCGGCGGCGGTGGGCATCTGGCGGCTGGCTGGGCTGCAGGACATTGCGGACGACCTGGGGGGCGCATCGTCCGAGCGCGCGCTGCTGGCGCGCGAGCTGCATGCCATCGTGGTGCTCAGCTCCGCCCGCGCCGAAACGCTGCTGGAGATCGACAACAACCCCAGCTATGCGGCACGCATCGACGCCGACCGCAAGACCACGTCGGCCCGCTCGTCCGAAGTGCGCAAGCGCCTGGACGAGCTGGCCGCAGACCCCGAATCCCAGGCCTTGTTCGACGCCATCGACAAGGCCGGCAACGGCTTCCGTACGGTGCGGGACGATCTGGTCAAGCGCCGCAAGGCGGGCGAGGCGTTGCCGCCCGACGCCATTGCCAAGCAGCTGCGTCCTGCGGCCGACGCCTACGCCGCTGCCGTGGACAAGCTGGCCGACTACCAGCGCCAGCGCGTGGCCGAGGCGCGTGCCGCCGCCGCCCGCAGCGAGAGTCAGGGCATCACGCTGCTGGCGGCGGGCTCGGTGGTGGGCTTGCTGCTGAGCCTGGCCTGTGCCTGGCTGCTGTCGCGCTCCATCCTGCACCCGTTGGCGCATGCGTCCGAAGTGACCGACCGCATTGCCGAGGGCGACCTCACCTCCCCCGTGCCTGCGCCGCAGGCGGGCAACCGCGACGAACTGCAGGCCCTGCTGGCGCGCCTGGGCGGCATGCAGGCCAGGTTGGCCGAGCTGGTGGTGGGCATGCGCCAGGCCAGCACCTCGGTGGCCGGTGCCAGCAGCGAGATTGCGGCGGGCAACAGCGACCTGTCGGCCCGCACCGAGCAGACGGCCTCCAACCTCGAAGAGATCGCCGCCAGCATGGAGGAGCTGCTGGCCACCGTGCGCCACAGCGCCGACGCCGCCGCGCAGGCCAGCACCCTGGCCACTGGCGCCAGCAGCGTCGCCCAGCGCGGGCGCGAGGCCGTGGACCGCGTCGTGGGCACCATGGATGGCATTGCGCTGTCGTCGCGCCGCATAGCGGACATCACCAGCGTCATCGATGGCATTGCCTTCCAGACCAATATCCTGGCGCTGAACGCTGCCGTGGAGGCGGCCCGTGCTGGCGAGCAGGGGCGGGGCTTTGCGGTGGTGGCCAGCGAAGTGCGCAGCCTGGCCCAGCGCTCGGCCACGGCGGCCAAGGAGATCGGGGGCCTGATCAGCGACAGCGTGCGGCAGGTGGACGAGGGCGCCCAGCTGGTCCACGCGGCTGGTGGCACCATGGGCGAGATTGTTCAGTCTGTGCAGCAGGTGGCCACCATCATTGGCGAGATCAGCACCGCCGCCCGCGAACAGACCACGGGTCTCAGCCAGGTGAGCGAGGCGGTCTCGCAGCTTGACCAGATGACGCAGCAGAACGCCGCGCTGGTCGAGGAGTCGTCAGCCGCCGCGCAAGGCCTGCGCGTGCAGGCGCAGCAGCTGGCAGGGTTGGTGGAGGCGTTCCGCCTGCCTGCAACGGCCGGGGGCCAGAAGGCGCTGCGGTAAACCTGCAGGTCAGGTGCGGGCCACCATCAGCCCCAGCCACGGCCAGTAGGTCAGCGCAAAAACCACCAGCAGGACCACTCCGGTCAGCGTGATGACGATGCCGGTGCGCACGAAGTCGTGCGCGTCAAAGGTGTCGGTGCCGTAGGCGATCATGTTCTGCGGCGCATTCACCGGCAGGATGAAACCAAAGCTCACCACGAACTGCAGGATCATCGTCATGCCCACGACGTTGATGCCGGGCGTCTGCACGGTGGACAACACGCTGATGACGATGGGAATCATGGTGGACGCCAGCGCCGTGGCGCTGGCAAAGCCCAGGTGAATGACGATCAGGAACGCGGACAGCAGCATCAGGATGGCAAAGGCCGACGCCATCTGCAGGCCCAGGTGGCCCACGATGAGCTGGGCCAGCCAGCCCGCCGCCTTGGTCTGCAGCAGCGCAGAGCCCACGCTGATGCCCACCGCAAACAGCACAACCGTACCCCACGGGAACCCCTTTTGCGACTGCTTCCAGTCCATCACGCCCACGCGTGGAAACAGCATCAGCGCCACGGCCGCAATGGTGGTGGAGGTGGTGTCAAAGTCGTGCAGCACCTTCTCGGTGGACCAGAACCCCAGCAGCACCAGCACCACGGCCAGCAGCTTCCACTGGTTCAGCGTCATCGGACCCAGTTCGGCCAGCTGCTGCCGAATGGTCTCCTGCCCGCCCGCAATTTCCTTCATCTCGGGCTTCATCATGCGCGTCATGATGAAGAACAGTGCCACCGTCATCAGGGCTGCAAACGGGGCGGCCGCTACAAACCATTCCCCCCAGGTGATCTCGGCGCCCAGCTGTTTTTCGATGAACCCGATGGCCACCATGTTCTGCGCGGCGGCGGTCTTGACGCCCACGTTCCAGATGCTGGCTGTCTGCGCCGTGGTGATGACCAGCAGCGCGGCAAAGCGGCTCTTGCGGTCTACCTTGAAGGCGAGCACGAAGCCCATCATGATCGGCATCAGGCAGGCTACGCGCGCCGTGGTGCTGGGCACGATGAACGACAGCAGAAAGCCCACCACCATGGCACCGATCACGATGTGGTGGGTCTGGGCGCCGACCTTGGACAGCACCGTGAGCGCGATGCGCCGGTCCAGCCCCGTAGCGGTCATGGCCGACGCAATGAAACACGCGGCAGCGACCAGCGCCACGGCACTGTTGGCAAAGCCCGAGAGCGCGAGGTTCAGCGCCGCGCCCGTGCCCATGTCTGCGCCATCGGGTTTGGCCACGCTGGGTGCATAGGCCAGCAAGAACACCATCAGTGCGGCGATCACCACCGCGCTCACCGAGTATTCGAGCGCCTCGGTCATCCAGACGATCACCGCGAACGCGAGGATGGCCAGCATGGTCTGCCCCGCCACCGGCAACCCGGCCGGGGTGGGCAAGGCCAGCACCGCCAGCAGCGCCACCAGGGCGCCGAGCAGGCCGAGCCGTTTGGCGAGGCTCGCCGATGCGGGGGCGGAGGCCGGGGATGTGGTCGGTGCGGCAGTGAACATGGGGTGGCTCCGGTGGGGGCGCACTGGGCGCGAATCCTTGCGCAGCGCGTGCGGATGCATGGCCGGCCCAAGGGCTTCCAGTGTTGCGCGCTGTCCGCTGCGGGTGTTGATTCAGGTCAAGGAGGGACGGTGGTGGAGCCGCGTTCGCAGCGGGGCAGAGAGGCTGCTGCGTCTCAAGCCCCCACATCCACCCGCCAGCGCCTGCGGGGCGCGCGCAAGGCGTGGCGCTTGCGGTACTCCCCCGGTGCCATGCCGGTGTGGCGCACAAAGATGCGGCGGAACGCAGCCGGGTCGGCATAGCCGCAGGCCACCGCAATGCTGGGCACGCTCTCCAGCGTCACCTCCAGCAGCACCTTGGCGCGTGCGCAGCGCAGGCTGTGCAGGTGGTCCAGCGGCGACTGCGACAGCTCCTGCTGGAAGTGCCGCAGCAAGGTGCGCGGGCTCACCGCCGCCGCCTCGGCCAGTCGGGCCAGCGAGTAGGGCTCGTCCAGATGGGTCTCCATCCAGGCCATGGCGCGGGCCAGGGTGCTGTCGCGTGTGGCGGGGATGTGCTGCTGCGCGTTGGCCTGCAGCGCAGCTTGGGCGCGTTCGTGGTCGGGCCGCAGCACGCTGGCGCAGGTCTGGGCCAGCGCATCGCCCAGTGCATGGCGCACCAGGGCAACGGCCATTTCACCCAGGCTGTGGGGCAGCGCGCAGCTGAGCCAGGAGCCGTCATCGCTCAGGTCGTGGCCGGCGTCCAGCACCACCTCGGGAAAGTCCCGCTCAAACCCGGCCAGGTAGAACCACGGCAGGCAGCCGCGGCGGCCCTGCAGGCGCCCGCTCTGCGCCGCCAGCCAGGCACCATTGCCCACGGTAAGCACCTTGTGCCCGGCATCCAGCGCAATGCCGATCTGGCGCGAGAGGGCCCTGTGGCGCGCCGCCACATCGCGGATGGCCGGGATGTCGGCTGCGTGGAACGAAGGGATGAACCAGGCCAGCGCGGGGCCGTCGGCCAGTGCCGCCGCAGGCTGCGTGTAGGCCGCCAGCGGGCCCGGCTGGTGCTGCAGGGGCCGGCCCTGGGCATCCAGCAGCCGCCAAGTCAAACGGGGCGAGCCGGCTCCTCCCCGCAAGCCGGCCAGCAGATTGGCGCTGCGCAAGAGGTCGATGAACTGCAGTGCGTTGCCCACCGCCGATTCGGGCAGCAGCGGGATGTCGATGCGAAAAACCGGTGCCGTCGCAGACAGGACAGAAGAACGGGGCATGGCGATATTGGCTTTGTGGATGGCCATTTTCACTTGCCTACAGCGTGGGGTGGGCCCGTAGCATGAACGTGCGGTTTTTTGCTGCGTTCCTTTTTGTTTTCACTTCCTGCACGGATCTGCCTCATGCACAAACCCCTCTCTGCCATCTCGCTGGCCACCGGCCTGCTTCTCAGCGGGCTGACGTTCGCATCGTCCGCCCAGGCCCAGGCCCTGGATGCCACCGGCCTGCAGGCCATCGACGCCGCCGTGACGGCCGTGGCGCCCAAGATGGTCAACTGGCGCCGCGACATCCATGCCCACCCCGAACTCTCGGGCCAGGAGGTGCGCACCGCTAAGCTCGTGGCCGAGCACCTGAAGAAGCTGGGCATGGAGGTGCAGACCGGCGTGGGCGGCACCGGCGTGGTGGGCACGCTCAAGGGCGGCCTGCCTGGCAAGGTGGTGGCCCTGCGCGCCGACATGGACGCGCTGCCGGTGCTGGAGAACACCGGCCTGCCATTTGCCAGTAAGGCCAAGGCCACCTACCTGGGCAAGGAAGTGCCCGTGATGCACGCCTGCGGCCATGACGCCCACACCGCCATGCTGATGGGCGCGGCCGAGGTGCTGGCGGGCATGAAGGCCCAGCTGCCCGGCACGATCAAGTTCATCTTCCAGCCCGCCGAAGAGGGCGCGCCGGTGGAGCCCGATGCCAACGGCAAGGTGCCCAGCTTCGGCGCCAAGGCCATGATTGAAGCCGGTGCGCTCAAGGACGTGCAGGCCATCTACGGCCTGCACATCACCTCCAACCTGCCGGGTGGCGTGGTGGGCTACCGCAGCGGCCCGCTGATGGCAGGGTCGGACAACATCACCATCCATGTGGAAGGGCGCGGCGGCCATGGCTCGTCGCCCTGGGCCACCATCGACCCCATCGTGGCCGCCAGCCAGGTGGTGATGGGCCTGCAGACCGTGGTGAGCCGCCAGCTCAACATCAGCCAGGAACCGGCCGTGGTCACCATCGGCCAGATCCAGGGCGGCACGCGCTACAACATCATCCCCGACAAGGTGGAGATGATGGGCACGCTGCGCACCTTTGACGAAGACATGCGCCAGGAAGCGCTCAAGCGCATCACCACCACGGCCGAGTCGATCGCCGCCGCCAGCGGCGCCAAGGCCAGCGTGCGTTTTGGCCCCGTGGCCTACCCCGTGACCACCAACCCCGCGCAACTCACGCAGGCCTCGCTGCCCGCGCTGAACCTGGCCATGGGCGGCAAGACCATGGTGATCCCCAAGGTGGCCGGGTCGGAGGACTTCTCGGAGTTCCAGAAGGTCGTGCCGGGCTTCTTCTACTTCCTGGGCGCGCCGCCCAAGGGCAAGGAGTTTGCCAAGGCCCCGCCCAACCACTCTGCGCTGTTCGACATCGATGAAGATCAGCTGCCCGTGGGTGCGCGCTCGCTGGCGGCGCTGGCCGTGGACTTTTTGCAGCGCAAGTAAGCGGTGCCACTGGCCTGCACCGCCCGGAGGCAGGTCAGCCTGCTGCGCCCAGCAGGCTGCGGGCCACGGCCTCGCCCACCTTGATGCCATCCACGCCGGCCGACAGAATGCCGCCCGCGTAGCTGGCGCCTTCGCCCGCCGGGTACAGGCCGGGCGTGTTCAGGCTTTGCAGGTTGTCGCCACGCCCGATCTTGAGCGGCGACGAGGTGCGTGTCTCCACGCCCGTGAGCACCGCATCGTGCATGTCAAAGCCCTTGATCTTGCGGCCAAACACGGGCAGCGCCTCGCGCAGCGCCTCGATGGCGTAGCCGGGCAGGGCGGCGTGCAGGTCGCCCAGGGCCACGCCGGGCTTGTACGACGGCTCCACATCGCCCAGCTGGGTAGAGGGCTTGCCGGCGATGAAGTCGCCCACCAGCTGGCCTGGCGCGCTGTAGTCGCGCCCGCCCAGCACAAAGGCGTTGGATTCGAGCTGGCGCTGCAGCACGCTGCCCGCCAGCGAGTGGAACTGCCCTGCGGGCAGGCTTTCCGCGCCGTAGGTCTGGCCCAGATGCATCTCAAAAGCTGCGGGGTCGGTGGGGTAGTCGCGTGGATCGATGCCGACCACCATGCCCGCGTTGGCGTTGCGTTCGTTGCGCGAGTACTGGCTCATGCCGTTGGTCACCACGCGGTTCGGCTCGCTGGTGGCGGCCACCACGGTGCCGCCGGGGCACATGCAAAAGCTGTACACCGCACGCCCATTGGCGGCGTGGTGCACCAGCTTGTAGTCGGCCGCGCCTAGCAGCGGGTGGCCCGCGTGGCGGCCCCAGCGCGCGCGGTCGATCACGCCCTGCGGATGCTCGATGCGAAAGCCAATGGAAAACGGCTTGGCCTCCATGGCCACGCCGCGCTGGTACAGCATGGCAAAGGTGTCCCGCGAGCTGTGGCCCAGCGCCATCACCACGTGGTCGGCACGCAGCTCGGTGGTCTCGCCCGTGGCCTGGTTCAGCACCTTCAGGCCGCGCAGGTGGCGCGCGTCGCCTGTGCCTTCCACAATGACGTCCGTCACGCGCTGTTCAAAGCGCACCTCGCCGCCCAGCGCAATGATCTGTTCGCGCAGGCTCTCCACCACCTTCACCAGCTTGAAGGTGCCGATGTGCGGGTGGGCTACGTACAGGATTTCTTCAGGCGCACCGGCCTTGACGAACTCGTTCATCACCTTGCGGCCCAGGTGGCGCGGGTCCTTGATCTGGCTGTAGAGCTTGCCGTCGCTGAAGGTGCCAGCGCCGCCTTCACCAAACTGCACATTGCTTTCGGCATGCAGCTCGCGCTTGCGCCACAGGCCCCAGGTGTCCTTGGTGCGCTCGCGCACGGTCTTGCCGCGCTCCAGCACGATGGGCTTGAAGCCCATCTGCGCCAGCACCAGGGCGGCAAAGATGCCGCAGGGGCCAAAGCCCACCACCACGGGGCGCAGGGGCAGGTCGGCAGGCGCCTGGCCCACGGGGTGCCAGGCCATGTCGGGCGTGGGCTGGATGTGCGGGTTGCCTGCAAACTGGGCCAGCAGCGCGGCCTCGCGGCCGGGCTGGGCCAGCGTGATGTCCACGATGTACACCGCCAGCAGGTCGGCCTTGCGGGCATCAAAGCTGCGCTTGAAGACGTGCAGGTGGGCGATGTCGGCGTCGGAGATGCCCAGGATTTGGGCGACAGCGGCGCGCAGGGGCGCCTCAGGGGCTTCGGCAGCTGTGAAGGGCAGCCGGATTTCAGAGAGTCGGATCATGGTCTTGCGGGCCCGTGTCGATCGGGCGAAAAGCAATGGCGTGGGGCCGGGATGATACGGGGTCTGCGCAGCGGGCGGAACCCCGTCGGCCTACGCGACCGGGGTGTAGGCTGCGCTGGCTATATAAAAATGATAGCAATCAAGGCATGTTGCACTAACGCATCCGGCGGTTTTGGCTGAATTTTTGTTGTCAGGACGTATTTAGGCGTCCTGGGCAGGCCGCTGGCGCCAGCGCAGCTCGGCCACGCCCAGTGCAAAGGCCGCCAGCACCAGCGGCCCAAAGTAGTACAGCGCCCGGTAGGCCAGCAGGGCCGCCAGCACCTGTTCCTGCCCCAATGCGTCGGTGGCCAGCAGCGCCACGCCCACGGCCTCCAGCACGCCCAGGCCTGCAGGCACGCGCAGCACCAGCCCCGCCACGGCCCCCAGCAGCACGGTGGCCAGGGCGGCGGGGTAGGGCACCTGGTGTTGCAGCACCGTCCACAGCGCGGCGCCCATCAGCATCCAGTTGGTGGCCGATGCTGCGATTTGCCACAGCGCCACCGGCCAGCGCGGCAGCGGAAAAGCGTGGCCCCGCAGCGTGAGCGCGCGGCCCCTGCGCACCGCGCACAGTGCCAGGTACGCCAGCGGCAAGCTGCCCAGCACCGTGCCGCCCAGGTGCCACTGCCACGGCGCCACCGTCCACCCGGCCACCGCAGGCGGCTGCCACAACCAGGCCAGTACCCCGGCCAGCAGCAGGTAGCCCACCCAGTTGGTCACGATGCTGGTGCCCACCACCTGGCCGATGGTGCCGGGGTCCACGCCGCGCCGGGCATACAGCCGGTAGCGCACGCCCACGCCGCCAATCAGCGAGCCCAGGTTGAGCGTGAACGGATAGCTCGTCATGGCGATGGCCAGGGTGGTACCACGCGGCAGGCGGTGGCCGCTGCAATGGCGGCCCACCCAGTCAAAGCTGCCGTAGGTGAAGTGGCTCAGCAGCGCCAGCGCGCCGCCCAGCGCCAGTGCGGCGGTGGGCAGATCGCGTAGCGCCTGCAGCACGGCGGGCCAGTCCACCGTGCGCGCCTGCCGAAAGATCAGCGCGGCCACCACCGCAAAGAAGGCGATGGCGACCCCCCGCGTGAGCCAGGGCCACCAGACCTGCTGTGACCAGTGGCGCCAGCCGCTGGTGGTGTGCCGGTTGCTGCCCACTTGGGTGTCCGCGTGCAGCGTGGGGGTGGCCATGGGGTGCGCCTGCCCGCTCAGGTGGCGGGGCTGCCTGCGGGCTCTGCGGCACCCGGGTTGGCGAGCGTGATGTGGGGCTCGTGCCGGGGCAGCCAGCCCGCCCAGGCGGGGAACCAGCGCAGCAGATGGAACACCGCATAGCTGCGCAGCAGGCGCAGGCCGTTCCAGCGCCCTGGCGCGGTGGCTTCCACCTGCTTGCAGCTGTGCTCCATCAGGTGCGACAGGCGCCTGTGCAGGTGGGCGTTGAAGGCGCGGTCCTGGATGATGACATTGGCCTCCAGGTTCAGCGACAGGCTCAACGGGTCGAGGTTGCTGGAGCCCACGGTGGACCAGTCCTCGTCCACCAGCGCCACCTTGCCGTGCAGAGGGCGGTCGCAGTATTCGTACACCCGCACGCCAGCGCGCTGCAGGTGGTCATACAGCAGGCTGGCCGCCGTCTTCACGATGGGCATGTCGGGCTGGCCTTGCAGGATGATGCGCACATCCACCCCCCGTTTTGCGGCGCGCCGCATCTCGCGGATGAAGCGGTAGCCGGGGAAGAAGTAGGCATTCGCAATCACCACCCGGCTGCGCGCTGCGCGCAGGGCCACGCGGTAGTGGCGCTCGATGTCGTTGGTGTGCTGCTGGTTGTCCCGTGTCACAAACATCGCGTGCGCTGTACCCGCGTGCGGGCGCCCGGTGATGCCGGCAGCCTGGTGGCGCTTGCGCTCCTGGCGGCTGAGCACCGCCTCGCGGGTGAAGTGGTGCATCTGCGCCACGATAGGGCCGCGCACCTGCACGGCGTAGTCTTGCTTGGCCTCGGGGCCAAAGTCGGCCACATGGTCGGCCGAGTAGTTGATGCCGCCAATGAACCCCAGGTGCCCGTCCACCACCACGATCTTGCGGTGCATGCGGCGCAACATATTCAGCCGCTGGCCCAGGAAGCGGCGACCTGGGTCAAAGATGCGAAAGTGCACGCCCGCCTCCACCAGGCTGCCGACAAACCGGTCCGACAGATCGGGTGAGCCAAAGCCGTCCACCAGCACATGCACCTCCACACCCCGCTGGGCGGCCGCCAGCAGCGCGGCGTGCAATTGCTGGCCGATCTTGTCCTCGAACAGGATGAATGTCTCCAGCATCACCTCGCGCCGGGCGTCGGCAATGGCCTGGAACACGCGCGGAAAAAACTCCTCGCCGTTTTCCAGCAACTCGAAATGGTTGCCGGGCACCCAGCGCGAGGACCGGGGTGCGCGCAGGGCGCGGGGCGTGCTGAAGGCAGGGCGTTTCATAGCAGGATCTCCGCAGCCAGGGGCGCATGGTCCGAGAGCTTGTCCCAGGGCTTCTTGGGCAGCGCCAGCGGCGAGTGCACGGTGGCGTTGCGTACATAAATGCGGTCGAGCGCCAGCAGCGGCATCGCCGCGGGAAACGTGCGCACCGCCCGGCCAAAGGCCTGCACAAACACCTCCTGCAAGCCCGCTTCGCGGTGCAGGATGTCGTGTGCGCGGTTGCGCCAGTCGTTGAAATCGCCGGCCAGCACTACGGCCTCATTGGCGGGAAAGCTGTTGACCAGATCGCATACGCGGCGCAGCTGGTGCTGCCGATGCGACTCCTGCAGGCCCAGGTGCACACACACGGCGTGCACCGGCAGGTGGTGCCCGGGGGGCTGCAGCACAGAGTGCAGCATGCCGCGCCGTTCGGGCCCGCTGATCGAGATGTCGTGGTTCTCGTAATGCGTGATCGGAAACTTGGACAGCAGCGCGTTGCCGTGGTCGCCGTTGTCATACACCGCGTTGCGCCCGTAGGCGTACTGCGACCAGATGCTGTCGGCCAGAAACTCGTAATGCGGGACCTGCGGAAAGTTGGCCAGCCGGCTGGCGTGCCGGTGGTGCGTGCCCAGCACCTCCTGCAAGAACACTAGGTCGGCCGCCACGTCGCGCACGGCCTCGCGCAGCTCATGCAGCATGAAGCGCCGGTTGAAGGTGGTGAAACCCTTGTGCACGTTCACGGTGAGCACCTTGAACGCAATAGGCTGGGAGTCTGTCGCGGAGGTCGTGGCCATGGGCAGTTGCAATCGTTGGAAGGGGCTCCGGCGAAATCACCGCAAGGGTGCGGCCGGGGCGAATCCTGATTGTTCTGGTCCGTATGCGTTGCCGCTGTAGGACGGCTGGCCGTAGCCTTGTGCTGCGCAGCCCAAAAAAAAGGGCCCCGAAGGGCCCTGGTGATAGCGCGCTGCGCGGGGGCGGCCATCAGGCCGGCAGGAAGCCTTCCACCGACAGGTAGCGCTCGCCCGTGTCGTAGTTGAAACCCAGCACCTTGGCGCCCGCGGGCAGCTCGGGCAGCTTCTGGGCAATGGCGGCCAGGGTGGCGCCGGACGAGATGCCCACCAGCATGCCCTCTTCGCGTGCGCAGCGGCGGGCATATTCGCGGGCCGGTTCGGCATCGACCTGGATCACGCCTTCGAGCACGCTGGTGTCCAGGTTCTTGGGGATGAAGCCCGCGCCAATGCCCTGGATGGGGTGGGGCGAAGGGGCGCCGCCCGAGATCACGGGCGATGCCGTGGGCTCCACCGCAAACACCTTGAGTTGCGGAAATTTGGCCTTCAGCACCCGCGCGGTGCCCGTGAGGTGACCGCCCGTACCGACGCCAGTGATGATCGCGTCCAGCCCGTCGGGGAAGTCCGCCAGGATCTCCTGTGCGGTGGTGCGCACGTGCACGTCGATGTTGGCGGGGTTTTCGAACTGCTGCGGAATCCACGAGTCTGGCGTCTGCGCCTGCAGCTCCTGCGCGCGGGCAATCGCGCCCTTCATGCCTTTCTCGCGCGGTGTCAGGTCAAACTGCGCGCCATAGGCCAACATCAGGCGGCGGCGCTCGATGCTCATGCTGTCGGGCATCACGAGGATCAGCTTGTAGCCCTTGACGGCTGCCACCAGCGCCAGGCCGATGCCCGTGTTGCCGCTGGTGGGCTCGATGATGGTGCCACCCGGTTTGAGCGCACCAGACTTCTCCGCGTCTTCCACCATCGACAGCGCAATGCGGTCCTTGATGGAGCCGCCGGGGTTGCTGCGTTCGGACTTCACCCACACGTTGGCCGACGGACCGAACAGGCGGTTGATGCGCACGTGGGGTGTGTTGCCGATGGTTTGCAGAATGTTGTCAACTTTCATGGCGTCTCCTGTGAAGTGTCGGGTTGGACAAAAGGGGAAGGTTGTGGAGCGCATTCTGAACCAGTTGTTCTACGGCCCTGGTGATATGGATATAGCCAGGGAATGGGTTCAGGCCGCGCCCGACCGTGCAGGGCGCGGGCCATATCGCGATGTGCATCGCGCGTTGCACTGGCGTGATCTGATCCGCACAGGCCGACACAGCGCGCACTCATGCGCCCGGCCGCTGGTGGGCGATAATCCACCCTGTGAAGCGCGCCAGACCGCCGCTGGTGCAATCTGGGAAACCAGGCACTGGAGGAACGTCCGGACTGCACAGGACAGCGTAGCAGCTAACGGCTGCCCACCGTGAGGTGAGGATCAGAGCAACAGAGACGAGTCCCGGGGGAGTGCCGCAAGGCAAACCACCGGGGGTGAAACGGGCAATCTCTACGCGCAGCAATACCAAGTAGGCCAGCGTTGATGTGGTTCCGCAGAGCTGGCGGGTAGGTAGCACCGAGCCGTGGTGGCGACACCCGGCCCAGATTAATGGCGGTCACACTGCGGGCAACCGTGGTGCACAGAATCCGGCTTATCGGCGCGCTTCACACTTTATTTCTGACCCCGCCCGCACAGGGTTGCGTGGTGGGCGCATCAGCCCCTTCGCGCCGCTGCGCTCAGCTTTTCGGGCAATGGGGTGCTTGTCCCCGCTCCAGTTCGGTCGCGCGCTCCACCGTGTCCGGGTGGCTGCTCAGCAGCGACCAGACAGGGTGCGATGCGGCATCCTCGGCGGTCTTGCGCTTGCGGGCTGCGCTGTCGGGCGCACGGGCGCTGGATGACGGCGTGGATGCACCCGCGGCAGGGCCTTCGCTCGAGTCCTTTTTCTCGGTGTCCTCGTTGTCCTCATCGCGCGCAATCGCCAGCAGCAGCTGGCCCATGGGCGCCGTGGGCAGTGCGGCGTGGCGCATGACGGCTATGGCGTAGCAGTCGGCCTCGCGCTCGTGGCTGCGGCTGTAGGCCAGGCCGGTGAGCAAGGACGCGCCGGTAGAGACGACGCCCGACACATCCCCCAGCGCCAGCCCCAGGCCCATGCTGAGTACGCCCTGCTGCACCACCATGCGCGTGGTGTGGCGTTGCACCACGTGTCCCACCTCGTGGGCCAGCACGCCCACCAGGGCGTTGTCGTCCAGGCCCTTTTTAGCGGCTGCCTTGACGATGCCGTCGGTCATCACGATCTTGCCGCCGGGCAGGGCAAAGGCATTGGCGCCCATGCCGGACCGGAACTCCAGCGACAGCGGCGGCCGGTAGCCGGCATAGCGCTGCAGTCCGGGGGGTGTGTGCTGCACCAGGGCGTCAAAGCGCGCCTTGAGCTGCTCCTGCCGGGCCGAAGGCAGCTTGCTGGGCTTCAGGGTGCCGTTGTCCATCTGCTGGAGCACGTTCTCGGCCACGCTGGTCTCCCAGCTGAGGGGCACAAACCGCGTGAGCTGCGTGGCCGCCCAGGGCGTGCCGTAGCGGTAGAACAGCGTAAGGCCGACGACGGCGGCGACCGTCACGCCCAGCAGCACGGGCCAGCGGGTCTGCATGCGTTGTGCGATGCCGGGGCGCTCGCCCGCAGCGGCCAGGGCCGCGCGCCATTCGGTCACGGCGTCGATCTCCACGCTGCCATGGTCGCGCAGATCGACGACCACGCGGGGCTGGGGCTTGCGTTCGTTCCAGGCCTCGGGCCAGCCCACCTGCTTCCAGGCGAACACGACCGGCTCGGCACCCGGCTGCGAGAGCGGGTGCAGCACCAGCGATGGGCCTTGTGGCGCGGGCCGCAGGCTCACCATCACCGGCCGGGCCTTGCTGCTCTGGCCGTCAAACCAGCGCCCGGGGAGCAGGGCGGTGTGCTCGGGCATGCTCAACCGATGAGGTCCAGGCCCGCAGCGTCGGCCAGCGCATCACCCAGGCCCCCTTGCTGCTGGCGCACCATGGCGCCGGTCACCTGTTCCACGCCGCCCTTGACGTGCAGGGTGACGGACTCGCACTTCATGCGGTATTCGCTCACCCGCGCAAACGGGCGGTACAGCCCCAGCGTCAGCAGGGTGAGCAGCATGTTCTTGATGCGCAGCCACACGTACTGGCCGCTTTTCAGGTGGCACTTGAAGCGCGCCACATGGCTCACGCCGATGTTGTTCCACATCAGCTGGAACATTCGCGCCTCGCGGTACGCGCGGGCGGGGGCCGATGCCAGGATCAGCATGAAGATGCCCGCGATGATGGACACGATGATCACCACAAACATCCAAAGGCCCAGCCGGTTGCTCTGGCTGGCCACCAGGGCGATGGAGCTGCCTGCCAGGATGCCGATCAGTGCCGAGAAACCCACCACGCACAGGATGAACACGGCCACGGTGGCCATCCACACCTTG
Organism: Acidovorax sp. 107; assembly: GCF_003058055.1. NCBI lineage: Bacteria > Pseudomonadati > Pseudomonadota > Betaproteobacteria > Burkholderiales > Comamonadaceae > Acidovorax > Acidovorax sp. 107. The sequence continues at coordinate 4,009,796 of NZ_QBTZ01000001.1, forward strand.
ACGAAGTCCATGTACACCGGCTTCCAGCGGCCCCGCTCGGCGCCCACCTGGGCCTTGAGCACCAGGAGGCTCTTGAAGTTGTACTCGGTGCGGATCACGCAGAGCACTGACAGCACCAGGCCCAGCAGCACCAGGCCGCCCATGGCGGGCGTGAAGCGGGGCATGGGTTGCTTCTTGCCTTCTTCTTCAATGGCTTCGAGGGCCTGCGCCAGGTCGGGCGACAGCAACTGCAGGCCGTAGAACACGCCAAACCACAACAGCGCCAGCGCAAACACCGGCCAGCTGGCGAGATAGACCTCTTTCCAGCTGGCGGCAAATTGCAGCCGCAGCCCGCGCCAGCGCGTGGCCCCCAGGCGAAACCGCATGGCGCTGGCCCAGATGAAGGGCGCCAGCGCTGCGCCCGCCAGCAGGAACAGGCCCACTGCCGTGTCCTGCCCGGTGTTGGCGGCCAGGTTGTAGGCAATGGTCAGCAGCATCAGCAGCACAAAGCCCATCACCATCTTGCGCTGCTGTGCGGTGAATTCGAGGGGACTGCCAGCCACCAGCGTGTGGCCATAGAAATACTGGGCGGTGCGGCGACGCGCCCAGGGGGTGTAGATGCCGAGCGTGACGATGGACAGCAGCACGTTGACGATCCAGACCCGGAAATACTCGCCCCCGCTGCCGGTGAATTCGAGCGGGTGGGCGTCGATGTTCATCGGCATGAAGGTGGACATCGGCCCCGCTGCGCCGCCTGACGATTGGTTTGTGTGCATGAACTCCCTCCAGAGTGCTGCGCAGTGTAGCAGCGGCGCGGGACCAGGAAATTCAAGTCAAAAAGGCCTGAAGCGCTTGTTTTTAAAGCGCTGGAAGCTATGTATTTAGGAGCATGCGTGTGCCGCGCCCATGTGGGTGGGCGGGGCGCAGCGCGGCGGAGGACGCGTCAGAACTTCTCCCACGGCTGCAGGTAGCGCCATTGCCCCTCGGGCACCTTGGCCAGCGGCACGCGGCCAATGCGGATGCGCTTGATGCCCACCACGGTCAGGCCCACGGCTTCGCACATGGCCGGGATCTGGCCCGGGCGAATGCCCTTGAGCGCAAAGCGCAGCTTGGTCTCGTTCTGCCAGCTCACCTTGATGGGGGGCAGGGGGCGGCCATTGAACGTGAGGCCGTGGCACAGGCGCTGCAGGCCGTTGGGCGCGATGTCGCCCTTGACCTCGACGATGCATTCCTGCTCCAGCGACTCGATGTCTTCGGCCAGCTTGCGCGCGATGCGCTTGTCCTGCGTGTACACCACCAGCCCACTGGCCTCGGTGGGCAGGGGGGTGAAGCATTCGAGCTGCTTGAAGTGGCGCTGCAGCACGCGGATGCCCGAGGCGTCTTCCGGCAGGTGCGACGCGGCGTTGAGCAGCGTGAGCGCCTGTGGCGCACCCTGGCTGCGGCTGGCGTGGGCCGCTTGCCCTGTGGATGCGCCTGGCAGGCCCAGGCCGGCTTCAAACCCTGCCGGTTTGTGCAGCAGCAAGGTCACCGGGGTCAGCTCCAGCAAGCTGGCATCGGGCGCCACGGCCACGGCCTGATCGGGGCGCACGCGGGCGCCAGGGGCTTCCTCAATCTGGCCGTCCACGCTCACAAAGCCGCCCTCGATGAATTGCTCGGCCGTGCTGCGCGAGCAGTTCAGTTGTTCGGCCACGCGTTTGGCCAGGCGGATGTGGGTGGGGTCGGGGTTCTTGTCGGTCATTGAATATGAAGGCGGTCTTGGTGTTCTTGTGGCTCAGTTGTTGCCGGGTTGCAGCGAGCGGATGCGCTCCACATGCGCCAGCAGCGAGCGCTGGGCCACCGGCCACATGCGCTGCGGCACGTCGTCGTAGGCTTGCCGCACCCAGTCGTCCATGCTGCCTTGTGGCAGCGCCTGCATGGCGGCCAGCACCTTGGCCTCGCGCGCCAGGCGGTGGGCCTTGAGCTTGGCGATGGCATGGCGGGCGCCGAGGACAGGGCCCCCCAGCACGTAGCCGTGCGCGGGCAGGATGAACTCCACGCCGTGCTCGGCGCAGGCCGCGTCGAGCCGGTCCAGCGAATCCAGGTAGTCGGCCATGTTGCCGTCTGGCGGGTCGATCACGGTGGTGCTGCCGTTCAGGATGTGGTCGCCGCTGAACAGCAGCGCGTCTTCCACCAGCAGCATGCACAGGTGGTTGGCGGCATGGCCGGGGGTGTGGACCACCTGCAGGGTGTGGGTGATTTTGCCCTCAGGTGCCAGTCCTTCAAGCACGAGCAGCTCATTATTTTGTAGCGCCCGGTCGGGGGTGAACTGGCTGGCCGCGCGGGCCGTGGGGGCGGACGGCAGGCCCAGGACGGGCGGGCGCGCCTTGCCGGCCTGCACGCACATCGCCTGCAGCGGCGCGGCGCCGGGGGAATGGTCGGCGTGCGAGTGGGTGCACACAATCATGCGGATGTCGCCCCCCGCTGCACGCCAGAGCTTGTCCAGGTGCTCGGTATCGGCCGGGCCGGGGTCGATGGCGATGAAGCCCGTGGCCGGGTCGCCCACCAGGTAGCTGTTGGTGCCGGGGCCGGTCATCACACCGGGGTTGGGCGCGGTCAGGCGCATCACGTTGCGCAGCAGCGGCACTGGGCGTTCGGTCTGCCAGTCCAGCGGGTGCACGATCTGGCCGTCGGGGCAGACCAGCGCCAGCTCGCCAAACGGCATGTCGTCTTCCATGTAGCGCGCTTCCTTGCCCGCCAGCAGGCCTGCGCGCGGGCAGCTCACCCACAGGGGCTGCTCGTGCGCCACGGCGTCCAGCACCGCCTGGGTGCTGGCAAATTGGGCCAGGCGCTGCAGCGTGCGGATGGTGGGGAAGATCATGAAGAACTGCCCCGCCTCGTGCCGCGCCAGCGCGTCGGCCGGGCGCACCCACACGGGCTCGAACTGCTCGGCCTCGTCGGCCACGGGCTCCTGGCCCTCGGGCATGCGGGCCACCAGAAAGGGCACCTCAAAGCGGCGGGCCAGGTCGCGGTCGGCCGTCCAGTGGGCCAGCAGGTACACCCCATCGGCCGCCAGGCGCAGTCCGCGTGCGGTGCACTGCGCGGCAAACGGCTGGTGGCGGTCGATGGCGGCAATGTCCTGCGCGTCGGCCATCTGCCCCTGGCGGGGGCCCTCGGCATGGCGTGCCAGCAGCACGCCCAGTTCTTCAAAACTCTCGCGGATGGCGGCAATCGCCTGGGTGAGGTGCAGGTCGCTCTGCGTGGCGCGCCGGTCGGCGGCCGCGTGGGTGGCGGGTGCAGCATCCAGCGCATCAATGCCCCCGCCGGGGAACACATAGGCGCCAGGCGCAAAACTGGCCGTGGCCGAGCGCCGGGTCATGAGGACTTCGAGCCCGCCGCCGTCAGGCACATCGCGCAGCAGCAGCACGGTGGCGGCGGGGCGGGTGGCTACGGGTTCGCGGAGGGGGTGGAGTTGTTGGCTGGAGCGGGGCATCGGGCCATTATCAGCACTGGCAGGCTGTACAGCCGTCGGCATCGCCGTGAAACCTGCGAAAACCGAGGGCCCGGGGGGTTGCAGGCTTGCAGGCCGGCCTCCGGCCGACCACGCCCGGCTCAGCCGCGGGCCGGGATCGCGAGGCCCCGGGCCACCGCCGGGCGCGCCACAAAGGCATCCAGCACGCGCTGCACTTCTGTGAACTGGCCAAACTCCACCAGATCGCCCGCGCCATAAAAGCCGATCAGGTTGCGCACCCAGGGCAGGATGGCAATGTCGGCGATGGTGTACTGCTCGCCCATCACCCACTGGCGGCCTGCCAGGCGCTGGTTCAGCACGCCCAGCAGGCGTTTGGACTCGGCCACGTAGCGGTCGCGCGGGCGCTTGTCCTCATAGTCCTTGCCCGCGAATTTGTGGAAGAAGCCGAGCTGGCCGAACATGGGGCCCACGCCGCCCATCTGCCACATCACCCACTGGATGGTTTCGTAGCGCGCGGCAGCGTCCTGGGGGATCAGCTGGCCGGTCTTGTCGGCCAGGTACAGCAGGATGGCTCCCGACTCGAACAGCGCCAGCGGCTGGCCGCCGGGGCCTTGGGGGTCCAGAATGGCGGGGATCTTGTTGTTGGGGTTGAGTGACAGGAACTCGGGCGAGGTCTGGTCGTTGGTCTCAAAGCTCACCAGGTGCGGTTCGTACGGCAGGCCCAGTTCTTCGAGCGCAATCGACACCTTCACGCCATTGGGTGTGGGCAGCGAATACAGCTGCAGGCGGTCCGGGTGCCGGGCGGGCCATTTGCGGGTGATGGCGAAGGCGGACAAATCGGTCATGGTGGGGTCCTGGTGGCTGCGGCGCGGGGCCGGTGTGGTGGTGACAGGCGCGCAGAGGTGGAAAAGGCGCCAAGCCTACGCCGCCTGGCCGTTCGGCGCAGGCCCGAGGCCATAATCCCATCCCATGCAGATTCGCTTCACCAAAATGCAAGGCGCGGGCAACGATTTTGTGGTGCTCGACGAGACCCAGGGCCGCCTGGGGCTGAGCACGGCCCAATACCGCTTTCTGGCAGACCGACACTTCGGCGTGGGGGCCGACCAGATTCTCACAGTGCGTCCTTCGCCGGGTGACGGCATCGATTTTGAATACGTGATCCACAACGCCGACGGCGGCGAGGTGGAGCAGTGCGGCAACGGCGCGCGCTGCTTTGCGCGCTTTGTGCACGACCGGGGCCTGTCGGGCAAGGACACCCTCCGCGTGCAGACCAAAAGCGGCGTGATTGCGCCCCGCCTCACAGGCGACGGCCGCGTCACGGTGGACATGGGGCGGCCCGAGTTCGACCCCGCCAAGGTGCCGTTCGACACCACCGGTCTCACGCCTGTGCAGCAGGGTTTGGGACAAAAATGGCCGGTAGCGCTAGAGGAATATGCCTCTGGCGCTTCTGTTTTGGTAGCAGTAGCCTCCATGGGCAACCCGCATGCGGTGCAGCTGGTGGACGACGTGGACACCGCTCCCGTCGCGCAGACCGGGCCGCTGATCGAGCGCCATGCGCGCTTTCCCCAGCGGGTGAACGCGGGCTACCTGCAGATCGTGGACCGCTCCCATGTGCGCCTGCGCGTGTTTGAGCGCGGCGCGGGCGAAACCCTGGCCTGCGGCACCGGAGCCTGCGCGGCCGTGGCCAGCGGCATCCGGCTGGGCCTGCTCGACCCCGAGGTGCATGTGGACACGCGTGGCGGCCGCCTCACCATTGCCTGGAGCGGCCAGGAGGCTGATTCCGTTTTCATGACCGGCCCGGCCACCACGGTGTTCGAAGGCCAGATCGACATTCCCGACACGCTCGTATGACTACCCACATCCCACCGATCACCGAAGACGACATCGCCCAGTTCCTCACCAACACGCCGGGTTTCTTCGAACGCCATGCCGAGGTGCTGGCCAGCGTGCAGATCACCAGCCCCCACGGTGCGCGCGCCGTGAGCCTGCAGGAGCGCCAGGCCGAGATGCTGCGCGAGAAGATCAAGGGCCTGGAGCATCGCATCATGGAAATGGTGCGCAACAGCACCGAGAACGCCGCCATTGCCCACAAGGTGCACCAGTGGACCAGCAGCCTGCTGCAGGTGCGCGACCCGTTCGACCTGCCCCAGGCCGTGGTCGATGGCGTGCGCACCCTGTTCGATGTGCCCCAGGCAGCGGTGCGCGTGTGGGAGGTGGCCGCACCCTACATCGACGCCGATTTCACCCAGGGCGCGAGCGAGGACGCGCGTGCGTTTGCCTCGTCGCTGACCATGCCGTTCTGCGGCCCCAACCTGGGCTTTGAGCCCTCCGGCTGGCTGGCGCAGGAAGGCGGCGAGCCCGCGCAGTCGCTGGCCCTGCTGCCGCTGCGCGAAGGGGCCATCGACAGCGCCACGCCCGCGTTTGGCCTGCTGGTGCTGGGCTCGCAAGACCCGCAGCGTTTTGATGCCACCATGGGCACCGACTTCTTGTCGCGCATGGCCGAGCTGGCCAGTGCCGCCCTGCTGCGCCTGAAGTAGTCCCGGCCACCAGGGCGCACTGCAACTCGGCGTTGGCGCGGCCCAGGCAACAACCATGTCTGAAAAGCCTCCCGCCCCGGACCCCCACGTCCTGCGCTACCTGGAGCATGTGCGCGTCGAAAAGCGGCTGGCCGCGCGCACGCTCACGCTCTACACGCTGGACCTTGAAAAGCTGGCGCAGTTTGCGGCTGGCGTGAATGTGCCGATGCTGCAGTTGCAGACCGCTCACATCCGCCGCTTTGTCGCGCAGATGCACAGCGGCGGGCGCAGCGGGCGGGGCATTGCGCTCATCCTCTCGGGCTGGCGCGGGTTTTTCATCTGGGCGGGGCGGCAGGGGCTGATCCCGCACAACCCGGTGCAAGACGTACGTGCCCCCAAGGCCCCCAAACCCTTGCCCAAGGCGCTGGGCGTGGACGACGCCGTAAGGCTCGCAGAATTCGACAACACCGGCGCCGACCCCTGGCTGGAGGCGCGCGACGCCGCCATGGTGGAGCTGCTGTACGGCTGCGGTCTGCGCGTGGGTGAACTCGCGGGGCTGGACGCCATCCCCAATGCCGACACCCAGCGCCAGGGCCGCGGCTGGGTGGACCTGCAGGCGGGCGAAGCCCATGTGTTCGGCAAAGGCAGCAAGCGCCGCAGCGTGCCGGTGGGCGCCGCCGCCACGGCCGCGCTGCAGGCATGGCTGCAGCTGCGGGCCACACCGTTTGGTGGCGAAGGCTCTGCGCGGCTCGATACCGCCCTGTTTGTCGGCCAGCGTGGCAAGCGGCTCACGGCCCAGTCGATCTGGCTGCGCCTGCGCCAGCGCAGCCAGCTGGCAGGGCTGACCACGCCGGTACATCCGCACATGCTGCGCCACTCGTTCGCCAGCCACCTGCTGCAAAGCAGCGGCGACCTGCGCGCGGTGCAGGAGCTGCTGGGCCACGCCAACATCACCACTACGCAGGTCTATACGCGGCTCGACTTTCAGCACCTGGCCAAGGTGTACGACGCCGCCCACCCGCGTGCGCGGAAGAAGCCCCCGTAAGCCGCTGGGCTGCTTTCCGGGAAGGCGAAGCAACCGCCCGCCCGCCGGGCGGAACCAAGTGGCCTCCCGGCGTCTCCGAGCACACTGGCGCCTGCTGTGGAGCGCCCTGGAGTTGTCGTCATGCTGCTGAACTGGATCAAATCGAACCGATGGTTCATCGTGCTGCTGTTGTGCTTTGGCGTCTTTCGCACCGCCGTGGCCGACTGGAACCCCATCCCTTCGGGCTCGATGCGGCCCACGCTGCTGGAGGGGGACGTGGTGCTGGTCAACCGCCTGGCCTACGACGTGAAGCTGCCGCTCACGGACGTGATCCTGGCGCACATCGACGACCCGCAGCGCGGCGATGTGGTCACCTTCTCTTCGCCGCAGGACGGCACCCGCCTGATCAAGCGCATTGCCGCGTTGCCCGGCGACACGGTGGAAATGCGCAACGAGGTGCTCTACATCAACGGTCAGGCGGCCGAATACGAGATGCCCGATTCTGTGCAGGAGCCAGCGTTGCTGGGCCACACGCTCACTGCCACGCGCTGGACGGAGCGCCTGCTGGGGCATGAGCGCCGCGTGCAGTGGCTGCAGGGCGTGACGGCCCGCAGCAGCTTCGATCCGGTGCAAGTGCCCGAGGGCGAATATCTCGTGTTGGGTGACAACCGGGACAACAGTGCCGACTCCCGCTACATCGGCCTGGTGCCGCGCCACCTGCTCATCGGGCAAGCGCACCGCGTGCTGCTGTCGGCCGATGTGCTGGGCCATTGGGCGCCGCGCCTGGAGCGCTTCGGCAAGGCGCTGTAGCCCGGCCCGGCCAGCGCGCCGACGACCTCGCTCATGGTGGTTTGACCGGCACGGTGCATCAGGGCGGACCTGGCTTCCACGGAGGTTGAACACCTTGGGGAAAGCGGTCGTCGATGATGGAGTGAAAAGCCGCATCGGGGCCGTGAGCCAGCGCTATGGACAGCGGGCCCATGATGCCCATGAGCAGCGCCATCAAGCCAAAGCCAGTGGGAGCCGGGTCGAAATCTTCCAGTCGTAGCAGTGCAGGGTGGCTCAGTGGCAGGGGGCCGGGGTCTCGCCCGCCACCGACTTGGCCAGGAATTTCTCGATGTCGAGCAGGATCAGCATGCGCTGGCCGACCGAGCCGATGGCCAGCAGGTGCTCGGGCCTGACGTTGCCGCGCAGGGCGGGCACGGGGCGCAGCTGCTCGCGCTCCAGCGTGAGCACGTCGGACACGCCGTCCACCACCACGCCCACCGTCCGCTGGCCGATGTGCAGCACGATCACCACCTTGAGGTGGTCGTACCGCACGGCGGTCTGCCCCAGCTTCAGGCGCAGGTCCAGGATGGGCACGATCACGCCGCGCAGGTTCATCACGCCCAGCCACTCGCCCGTGGCATTGGCGATGGTGGTGGGCTTTTCGTACGACCGGATCTCCTGCACCCGCAGGATGTCCACCCCGTATTCCTCGTTGCCGATCTGGAAGGTCAGAAATTCGCGAAGCTCGGTCATCACGGACTGGGCCGTGCCGGGCGCGGGGGCCAGGCGGGTGGTGCTGGGGGCTGTGGCGGAGGCGGCCATTGATTGTTTGATAAAAATGATAATTTACGTAATTTTATCGATCACAAATCATATTTGTCAAATATCAAATTCCTAAATGACAGATCGGTCGCGTGCATTCGGGGGCGAAGAGCGTGAAGTGGCCCTTGGAGCCTGTGAAAGAGGGCCGGCCGGACGCGGTCGTGACGGGGCGGTACCTCGTTGGCTGCGTTTTTCCCTCGCCAAGGGGCTCTGCCGCGTCCGCCAGCCCGCACAATCCGGGGCATGAAAACCCTTCGACTTCGCGCGGGCAAAGAGCGCTCGCTGTTGCGCCGCCATCCCTGGATCTTTGAATCGGCCATCGCCAAGGGCGGCGGCGACAGTGGAGAGACCGTGCGCGTCGAGTCGCACGAAGGCCAGTTTCTGGCTTGGGCGGCCTACAGCCCCAGCTCGCGCATCCGAGCACGGGTGTGGAGCTTTGACGAGGCGCAGCGCATTGATGCTCCGTTTTTTATAGCTGCTTGCGCACGTTCCATCATCGCCAGAGCCCGTTTTGATGTGCAAAGCGACGGTGTGCGCCTGGTGCACGGCGAGTCCGACGGCCTGCCCGGCCTCATCGTGGACCGCTATGGCGATACGCTGGTGGCGCAGTTCACCAGCGCGGGCACCGAGCGCTGGAAGGGCGTGATTGCCGATGCGCTGCTGCGCGAGACGGGCCTGACCAAACTGTATGAGCGTTCGGACGCCAGCGTGCGTTCGCTGGAAGGCCTGGAGCCCGCCACCGGCTGGCTGCGCGGCGGGCCCACGGGCGCGGCGGGCGATGGCGAAGGGCCGCCGCTGGAGCTGACGATCCGTGAGCACCAGTGGCGCCTGACCCTCAACATTGCCGAGGGCCACAAGACGGGCTTTTATCTGGACCAGCGCGACAGCCGCAAGCGCTTTGCCGACTACACGCAGCGCCTGGGCTTCAAACATGTGCTCAACTGCTTTTGTTACACCGGCGGCTTCAGCGTGGCAGCGCTGGCGGGCATGCGTGCGGCGGGCGCAGCCGCCGATGGCCATGTGACGTCCATTGACTCGTCCGGCCCCGCCTTGGAGCGCGCCCGTGCGCACGTGGCGCTCAACGGGTTCGACCCGAACCGCGCAAGCTTTATGGACGCTGATGTGAACGCCTCGCTGCGCCAGTTTCTCAAGGAGGGCCAGCGCTTCGATGCCATCATCCTGGACCCGCCCAAGTTCGCGCCCACGGCGGCCCACGCCGAGCGGGCAGCCCGCGCTTACAAGGACATCAACCGGCTGGCGCTGCAACTGCTGTCGCCTGGCGGGGTGCTGTTCACCTTCTCCTGCTCGGGCGGTATCAGCGCCGACCTGTTCCACAAGATCGTGGCGTCGGCCGGCGCAGATGCCGGAGTGGACGGCTACATCCTGGAGCGCCTGGGCGGCGCGCCCGACCACCCGATGACGCTGGAGTTTCCGGAGGGCGAGTACCTCAAGGGGCTGGTGGTGATGCGCAAGGGGTGAACGTTCCGGCGTCAGCAGGGGCTTGACAGCCTCGGTACACTGAAAAAGATGCCCCTGGGTGGGGCACTGCGCCGCGCAGCGCAAGTATTTGATTCCCTTGAAAGACAGATTTATGGCACTGATCCCCGTTACCATCCTCACCGGCTTTCTGGGCTCTGGCAAAACCACCTTGCTCAAGCGCCTCTTGAGCGAAGCCCACGGCCAGAAGATCGCCGTGATCGAGAACGAATTCGGCGAAGAGAACATCGACAACGACATCCTCGTGACCGAGTCCAAGGAGCAGATCGTGCAGATGAGCAATGGCTGCATCTGCTGCACCATCCGCGAAGACCTGCGCGAAACCCTGCAGTTGCTGGCCGCCAAGAAGCGCAAGGGCCTGCTCGACTTTGATCGCATCGTGATCGAGACCACCGGCGTGGCCGACCCCGGCCCCGTGGCCCAGACCTTCTTCATGGACGAAGAGATCGCCGAAACCTATCTGATCGACTCGATCATCACGCTGGTGGACGCCAAGCATGCGCCCCAGCAGCTCAATGACCGCCAGGAGGCACGCCGCCAGGTGGGTTTTGCGGACCAGATCTTCCTGTCCAAGACCGACCTGGTGTCCCAGGATGAGACCGAGGCGTTGATCCATCGCCTGAAGCACATGAACCCGCGCGCGCCCATCAAGGCCGTGCATTTTGGCGAGGTGCCGCTCAAGGAGGTGCTGGACCTGCGGGGCTTCAATCTCAATGCCAAGCTGGACATTGACCCCGACTTCCTGAAGGAGGAAGGGGAGGGGCACGACCACCACGACCATGACCACGAGCACGGCGAGCACTGCAGCCACCCTTCGCACCAGCACGACCACGGGCATGGCCACCACCATCACCACGACGATGACGTGAAGAGTTTTGTCTACCGTTCGGACCGCCCGTTCGACCCGGCCAAGCTCGAAGACTTCCTCGGGGCCATCGTCAACATTTACGGCCCGCGCATGCTGCGTTACAAAGGCGTACTGAATATGAAGGGCACTGAGCGCAAGGTGATCTTCCAGGGCGTGCACCAGCTCATGGGCAGTGACCTGGGCCCCCAGTGGGCCGAGGGCGAGCCGCGCACGAGCAAGATGGTGTTCATTGGCATTGATCTGCCCAAGGACATCTTTCTGCAAGGGCTGGAGCAAAGCCTGGTCTGATCTGCTTGCCGGTTTTGAGGGGCGATGGACCCCGATTTGTGTTGTATCTGCAACGTTTCCGTTTGCGTGAGCTCAGGTCGATACAATCGCGCCCCGGTAAAACCACCCAAGGCTTGCCACCAGTCCCGGGCCGTGAGAGCGGCCAAGGGCCCGCCCGTACTGCGAGGAGACCAGGAAGTGAAAGCCGATACCAGCAAACCCAAGGGGGCCACCAAGGTAACCCCTGCCGCGGCAAAAAGCGCCGCCGCCCCAGCGGCATCCAAAGTTGCTGCGAAGGCCACTGCCAAAACTGCTGCGGCGCCCAAGGTGACCGCACCCCCTGCCGCCGTGGCGGCACCTGCTGCGGCGCCCGCGCTGCAAGCGGGCTCGCAGGTACCCGTGCGCACAACCCGGCCTTCTTCCCGATTGGCCCAATTGACCGTACCATCCATGGCACAGACGGTGGCCTCCACAGCTGCCAAAGCCAGTTACCAACACACCATGCCCACGACCGCGCAAGCGCAGCCCACTTACATGGCTGCCAAAAAAGACCCCAAGCTGGCGAACAACTGGAAAACCAAGTCCGTTGCCGAGCTGACCGACGCTGAAGTCATGGCCATGCCCGACAGCGAGTATATGAACGAAAAGCAGATGGCGTTCTTCCGTCTCAAGCTCGTTCAGCTCAAGCAGGACATCCACAACAGTGCCGGTGAAACCACCGAACACCTGCGTGAAGACACGGTGGTCGTGCCCGACCCGGCCGACCGCGCCACCATCGAAGAAGAACACGCGCTGGAGCTGCGCACCCGCGACCGCGAGCGCAAGCTGCTCAAGAAGATCGAGCAGTCGATCGCCCGCATCGACGCAGGTGACTATGGCTACTGCGACGAGACCGGTGAGCCCATTGGTGTCGGCCGCCTGATCGCGCGCCCCACGGCCACGCTGTCGCTGGAAGCGCAGCAGCGCCGCGAACTCAAGCAGAAGATGTTCGGAGATTGAACAGGCTGCGGCCTGTTGATCCACGCGCGCACACTGCACCCTGAGCCATGAGCAAGGAAGAAACCACCCCTGGCGGCCTGCTATCGAAGGTGGTGCGGTTCGTGAAAAATCCGACCGTGAACTGGACGGAGCTCGACTCCATCCAGGACGACCGGGAGAGCCAGTACAGCAAGCAGATGCTCAAGGAGATGATCGAGCGCAAGCGCCGCAACGACTTCGTGCGGCGCCGTGAGTTCGATCAGCTGCGCAAGCTGCGCCAGCGCGAGGTGCTGCAGGGGCAGCGCGTGGAAGACGCCGCCGGTCGTCCTTCGTTCTTCCAGAGCAGCATGGCGTCACCCGACGAACGGGCCGTCACGCTCAAGAAGATCGATGAGATCGAAGCGCAGATGTCCCAGCAGTGGTGGAAGAGCAAGCAGGGCGCCGACGCCCCCACCCAGCCCGGCGTGATGCCCGATTCCAGCACGGAAGCCTCTTCGGAAGAGCACGCCCGTGCCTATGCACCCACGGTGCCCGGGAGCCTGTCGGCCCCGCTGGACACCAAGCCCGCCGTTCAGCCCCTGTTTGCCGATGACAGCATGGCCATTGGCCGCTTTGGTGGCACGGACGCCACCATGCTGCCGGGCAGCACCCCACCCGTCGAAGCATCCTTCAGCCCTGCGGCACCTACGGCTGCGCCCGCGCCCGCATTCGAACCGGAGGAATTCGTGCACGAACCCGACCTTGAAGAAGCCGCGATCCGGTTTGCCAATGGTGACCATGCAGGGGCCGAGTCCGGCCTGCTGGAAGTGCTGGCCCAGCACCAGCAGGACGACCCCGCCCAGCAGCTCGAAATCTGGATGACGCTGTTCGACCTGTATCGGGCCACCGGGCGGCACGACGGTTTCGACACCCTGGCCATCGACTTTGCCGCGCAGTATGGCCGCTCGGCCCCGCTGTGGTTCTCCATCCCGGCGCAGCTGGGCCTTGTGGTGGAGGCTGCACCGGCTGCCGCCGAACCCGCCCCCGCCATGCGCCGCGATTTCAGCTGGAACGCCCCGCCCACCGTGGCCGTGTCTTCGGTGGCGGCCCTGCAGGCCTCGCTGGCCCGTGCGGCATCGCCCTGGACGCTGTCCTGGTCGCGCCTCACGGCCATCGACGAGGCTGCGGTGCCCCTGTTGGCCGACCAGGTCAGCCTGTGGGCCGACCGGGATGTCCAGATTGTGTTTTCAGGGGTGGAAAAGCTCCATGCTCTGCTGGATGCCAAGACCCAGTCAGGCGACCGCTCCAACAGCCCCGAATGGTGGCGCTTGCGCATGGCCGCCATGCGCCTCATGGGCAAACCCGACGAGTTTGAACTGGTGGCGCTGGACTACTGCGTGACCTACGAGGTCTCTCCGCCCTCCTGGGTATCGCCGCGCTGCGGATATTCGGACAATGAGGGTGTGTCGTCTGGCTCGGCCCCCCTGGCGGTCGACAGCGACTTTGTGGCGTCCGATCTGGGTGAATCGTCGATTTCCCCTGTGGATGCCGGGCCCATCGCACAGCTCAGTGGCCATATCGATGGCGATGCCACGCCCCTGCTGCAGCCGTTCGAGGTGCACCTCAAGCCCGGTGTGCCACTGACCATCGCCTGCGACAAACTGATCCGGGTGGACTTTGCTGCCGCGGGCTCCGTGCTCAACTGGGCGGCCGAGCAACAGGGTCACGGCCATGTGATCCAGTTCCACAACCTGCAGCGACTGGTGGCGATCTTCTTCAACGTGATCGGCATCAACGAGCACGCCTGGGTGGTGCCCCGAAAGAACTAGCGGGACTTTCCGCCATGGGCCGCTCTGCGGCCCTCTCTTTTTTGACCCTTCGGGGTTTCCTGGCAAAGCGGCCTGACCGCTACGCAGAGCGATCGGGACAGGGCGCCGCCCGTCTGGGGCGGCTGGCTTGCAAAATGGGCGGTAACCCCCATCTGCCGCAGCTATGGACTCATCACAAGACAACCATCCGGTGTTCCACGGCACCACCATCCTCAGTGTGCGTCGCCAGACGCCTTCCGGGCTCCAGGTCGCCATTGGCGGCGACGGGCAGGTCACGCTGGGCAACATCGTGGTCAAGGGCACGGCGCGCAAGGTGCGCAAGCTTTACCACGGCAAGGTGCTGGCCGGCTTTGCCGGGGCCACGGCGGATGCCTTCACGCTGTTCGAGCGTTTCGAGGCCAAGCTGGAAAAGCACCAGGGCCACCTGACGCGCGCTGCCATCGAACTCACCAAGGACTGGCGTACCGACCGCGTGCTGCGCCGCCTCGAGGCCATGCTGGCCGTGGCCGACGCCAGCGCGTCGCTCATCATCACCGGCAATGGCGACGTGCTGGAGCCCGAGCAGGGCATCGTGGCGATTGGCTCCGGGGGCGCCTATGCGCACTCGGCGGCCAAGGCGCTGCTGGTGAACACCGAGTTGTCCGCTGAAGAGATCGTGAAGAAGTCGCTCGAAATCGCGGGCGAACTCTGCATTTACACCAACATGAACCACACCATCGAGACGCTCTGAGCGTACGGCGGTGGAACCGGCCCCAGGCTGGCCGCACGGTCAGCCCCTGATGGGCTGATTGCTCTGTTTTTTATAGCTGCTTGCGCATGATTCACTGGCGCTACAGCCCCATTTGATACCAGGAAGACCTGTATGTCGTCCATGACCCCCCAGGAAATCGTCTCCGAGCTGGACCACCACATCGTGGGCCAGGCCAGCGCCAAGCGCGCCGTGGCCATTGCACTGCGTAACCGCTGGCGCCGCCAGCAGGTCGAGGGCAGCCTGCGCCAGGAGATCACGCCCAAGAACATCCTCATGATCGGCCCCACCGGCGTGGGCAAGACCGAGATCGCACGCCGCCTGGCCAAGCTGGCTGATGCGCCCTTCATCAAGGTCGAGGCCACCAAGTTCACCGAGGTGGGCTACGTGGGCAAGGACGTGGACTCCATCATCCGCGACCTGGCCGAGATGGCCGTCAAGCAGACGCGCGAGACCGAGATGAAGAAGGTGCGCGCCCGCGCCGAAGATGCTGCCGAGGAGCGCATCCTGGACGTGCTGATCCCCCCGGCCCGCGCCGCAGCAGGCACCGAGCCTGTCGCTGACAACACGGCTCGCCAGGTCTTTCGCAAGAAGCTGCGCGAAGGCGCGCTGGCCGACAAGGAGATCGAGATCGACGTGGCCGAGGCCCGTCCGTCGCTTGAGATCATGGGCCCGCAGGGCATGGAAGAGATGACCGAGCAGCTGCGCGGTATGTTCAGCCAACTGGGGCAGGACAAGCGCAAGACCCGCAAGCTCAAAATCGCCGAGGCCTTGAAGCTCATCACCGACGAAGAGGCTGGCAAGCTGGTCAACGAAGAGGAAATCAAGACCCGCGCTGTGCAGAACGCTGAGCAGAACGGCATCGTCTTCATCGATGAGATCGACAAGGTGGCCGCGCGGCAGGAAAGCAGTGGCGCGGACGTGTCGCGCCAGGGCGTGCAGCGCGACCTGCTGCCGCTGGTGGAGGGCACCACGGTGTCCACCAAGTACGGCATGATCAAGACGGACCACATCCTGTTCATCGCGTCGGGCGCCTTCCACCTGTCCAAGCCCAGCGACCTGATTCCAGAGCTGCAGGGGCGTTTCCCGATCCGGGTGGAACTGGAATCGCTGTCGGTCAAGGACTTCGAAGCCATCCTCACGCAGACCCACGCGTCGCTGGTCAAGCAATACCAGGCGCTGCTGGCCACCGAGGGCGTCACGCTGGAGTTCGCGCCCGAGGGCATCACCCGCCTGGCGCGCATCGCGTTCGAGGTGAACGAGCGCACCGAGAACATCGGCGCGCGCCGCCTGTCCACGGTGATGGAGCGCCTGCTGGATGAGGTGAGTTTTGACGCCACGCGCCTGTCTGGCCAGACCATCACCATCGACGCCGCCTACGTCGATGCGCGCCTGCAGACCCTGAGCCAGGACGAGGACCTGTCGCGCTACATCCTGTGACCACTCGGTCAAGCCTTGAGAGGTCACTTTCATAGGCCTCTCTAAGTGCTTCTTTTTCAACGACTTTTGACGTTTTAGTGGCTGAAAAAACGCATCTAAGTCGTTGATTTCATTGAAAAGTTTGTGGGACACCCCCCTTGTTCGGTGTGCTTTTCCTGCTACAGTGCAAAAAAGTGCAATTAAGTGGTGAAAAGTGCCCTCAAGGTCCGGTTCTGGACCTCCGAGGCGCAAAACCGAACTGGGAATCTGTCCGTGTTTCAAGGTGCCTCGTCGCTGAGTCTCGATGCGAAGGGTCGGCTGTCCGTGCCGACCCGGCATCGTGACGTCCTCGCGGCCACGGCATCGGGTCAGCTCACCATCACCAAGCACCCGCACGGCTGCCTCATGGTCTTCCCTCGCCCTGAATGGGAGAAGTTCCGCGAACGCATTGCCCAGTTGCCCATGTCCGCCCAGTGGTGGAAGCGCATCTTCCTGGGCAACGCCATGGATGTAGACATGGACGCCACCGGCCGTGTGCTGATTTCCCCCGAGCTGCGCGAAGCCGCCGGCATCTCCAAAGACACCATGCTGCTGGGCATGGGCAACCATTTCGAACTCTGGGACAAGGCCACCTACGACGAGCAGGAAGCCAAGGCCATGCAGGGCGAGATGCCGGATGTCTTCAAGGACTTCTCCTTCTGAGGCGCGCTGTGACATCCCCCTTGCAACACACCACCGTTCTGCTCAACGAGGCCGTGGACGCTCTTCTCGGCGGCGCAGGCCCGGAGCCCGCGGGCACCTGGGTCGATGCGACCTTCGGACGCGGCGGGCACTCCCGCCTCATCCTGCTTCGGCTGGGCCCCCAGGGGCGCTTGGTGGCCTTTGACAAGGACCCCGAAGCCATCGCCGAAGCAACGCGCATCACCGATGCGCGTTTTTCCATTCGGCACGAAGGTTTTCGCCATTTGGCCGACCTGCCACCCGCCAGCGCTGCGGGCGTGCTGATGGACCTGGGTGTGAGCTCGCCCCAGATCGACAGCCCCGAGCGGGGCTTCAGTTTCCGTTTTGACGGCCCGCTGGACATGCGCATGGACACCACGCGCGGTGAAAGCGTGGCCGATTGGTTGGCCACGGCCGAAGTCGGTCAGATTGCGGAGGTGATACGTGACTACGGTGAAGAACGGTTTGCTGGCCCCATTGCAAAGGCGATTGTTGCTCGGCGCGAAGAACGGGGTCCTCTTGCAACCACCGCAGAACTGGCCGACCTCGTGGCTGGCGCGGTCAAAACCCGCGAGCCGGGCCAGAACCCTGCAACGCGCACATTTCAAGCTCTTCGGATTTTCATCAACGCCGAGCTTGAAGAGCTGCAACAGGCGCTAGAGGCCAGTCTCTCGGTGCTGCAGCCGGGTGGGCGGCTGGCGGTCATCAGCTTTCACTCGCTTGAAGACCGCATCGTCAAGCAGTTCATCGCCAAGCACTCCAAGGAGGTGTATGACCGCCGCGCGCCGTTTGCCGCGCCGCAGGCGATGAAGCTCGTCGTGCTCGACCGCATCAAGCCCAGTGCGGCCGAGGTCGAGGCCAACCCCCGCTCGCGCAGCGCCATCATGCGCGTGGCCGAGCGCACGGCGGTCGTCTGACATGACGCGGCTCAACGTGGTCCTGTTGCTGGCGGTACTGGCCAGCGCGATCTATCTGGTGCACACCCAGTACGAATCGCGCCGCCTGTTCACCGAGCTGGACCGCGCGGTGGCCGAGGCCCGTCGCCTGGAGACAGAGCACCAGCGCCTGCAGGTCGAAAAACGTGCCCAGGCCACGCCGCTGCGGGTGGAGAAGATCGCGCGTGCGCAGCTGAACATGCGCACCGCCACGCCCGCCATCACGCAGTACGTTTCCGACCCGCAGGGCGTCGCGGCAGCGGCGGCCGCTGCTGCATCGCAACCGGCAGGGGCGCAGCCATGAGCCGCAGCGTGCTCTACACGTCAAGCCCTCTGCTGGCCAGCAAGACGCCGGTCTGGCGCAGCAAGTTCATCGTGGCGGTGATTGCGCTGGGATTTTTGGGGCTGGCCGGGCGGGCGGCCTATGTGCAGGTGTTTGGCAATGCGTTTTTTCAGCGCCAGGGCGAGGTGCGGTTTGCCCGCACGCTCGAGCTGCCTGCCAACCGCGGCAAGATCGTGGACCGCAATGGCCTGATCCTCGCGTCCAGCGTGCCGGCCGCCAGCATCTGGGCCATCCCAGAGGACGTGGACCAGGACAAGCCCGAAGTCCGTGCCAAGCTCAAGCAGTTGGCCAAACTGCTGGACATGCCGCAGGCCGACCTGCTGAAGAAGCTGGCGGATGAGGACAAGACCTTTGTCTGGATCAAACGCCAGCTGGACTGGGACGTGGGTCAGCAGATCGCCGCCCTGGATATCAAGGGCATCTACCAGCGCAAGGAATACCGGCGCCAGTACCCCGAAGGGGAGGCCTCAGCCCATGTGGTGGGGTTTACCAATGTGGAAGACCATGGCCAGGAAGGCATGGAGCTGGCCTTCGATAAGGATCTGGCGGGCAAGCCCGGTTCGCGCCGCGTGATCAAGGATCGCCTGGGCCGGGTGGTCGAGGGCGTGGGTGAGACGGTGCCCCCGGTGGACGGCAAGGACATGCAGCTGTCCATCGACAGCAAGGTGCAATTCTTTGCGTACCAGAAGCTGCGCGATCAGGTGACGGCGCACAAGGCCAAGGCTGGCAGTGTCGTGGTGCTGGATGCCCACACCGGCGAACTGCTCGCGCTGGCCAACTACCCGAGCTACGTGCCCGACAAGCGCCAGAACCTCACGGGCGAGCAGCTGCGCAACCGCGCACTCACCGACGTGTTCGAACCTGGCTCGACCATGAAGCCGTTCACCATTGGTCTGGCACTGGAGTCGGGTCGCGTGCGCCCCGAGACCATCGTAGACACCAACCCCGGGCGCATCACCATCACGGGCTCCACCATCTCCGACACGCACAACTACGGGGTGCTGACGGTGGAGGGCGTGATCCAGAAGTCCAGCAATGTGGGCACCACCAAGCTGGCCATGCAGATGCCTGCGCGCGAGATGTGGGAGACCTTCTCGGCGGCTGGCTTCGGGCAAAAGCCGCAGCTGCATTTCCCTGGTGTGGTGACGGGCCGCCTTCGCCCCTACAAGACCTGGCGCCCGGTGGAGCAGGCCACGATGTCGTATGGCTACGGCCTCTCGGCCAGCCTGTTCCAGATGGCGCGCTCGTACACCGTGTTTGCCAACGGCGGGCGGGTGATTCCGGCCACCATGCTCAAGACCAGCGAACCTGCGGTGGGCGTGCCCGTGTTCTCCGAACGCACGGCCGACCAGGTGCGCAAGATGCTGCAGATGGCTGCAGGCCCCGGCGGCACCGGCCAGAAGGCGCAGACACTGGGCTATTCGGTGGGCGGCAAGTCGGGCACCGCGCGCAAGCAGGTGGGCAAGAACTATGCGTCGGGCAAATACCGCGCGTGGTTCACCGGCATGGCACCTATCGACAAGCCCCGCATCATCGTCGCCGTGATGATCGACGAGCCCAGCGCGGGCCAGGTGTATGGCGGCCTGGTGGCTGCGCCGGTCTTCAGCGAGGTGGTGCAACAAACGCTGCGCATGATGGGCGTGCAGCCCGACATGGCCGTCAAGCCACAGATCGTGGCCAATGCGGTGGAGGAGTCGCTGTGACACCCGCGCCGCTCCACGCCCTGCAGTCCGCTAGTGAGGCCGTGCAATGGCTGCGCTCGCGTGTGACCGGCACCCTGCACACCGACAGCCGCCAGATCACACCCGGCGATGGCTTCATCGCCTGGCCCGGCGCCGCCACGGACGGCCGCGCGCATGTGGCCGATGCCATGGTGCGCGGTGCCACGGCCTGCCTGGTCGAACAAACCGGCGTCGAGGCCTTCGGCTTGGTGGGCGACCACCTAGCCGCGCTGCAGGGCCTCAAGGCCGCCACGGGGCCCATCGCCGCCGAATGGTTTGCGCAGCCGACCCAGCAGCTCAAGGTGCTGGCAGTGACGGGAACCAACGGCAAGACCAGCACGGCCTGGTGGCTCGCGGGTGCCCTGAATGTGCTATCGAATGAGGAGCATTCAGGGCAGGAGCAATGTGCGCTTGTGGGCACTTTGGGCATGGGAGTGCCTCCCGCGCTGATTTCCACCGGCATGACCACCCCTGACCCAGTGCGCCTGCAGCGCGCGTTTGCACAGTTTGGGGCTCAGGGGCTGGGCGCCTGCGCCATCGAGGCATCGTCCATTGGACTGGCAGAGGCCCGGTTGGACGGCACGCACATCCACGCGGCCATCTTCACCAACTTCACGCAGGACCACCTGGACTACCACGGCAGCATGGCCGACTACTGGCTGGCCAAGCGGGCGCTTTTCGACTGGCCTGGACTGCAGTCCGCCATCGTCAATGTAGACGACCCTGCGGGCGCCCAATTGCATGGCGAACTCGAAGGCAGTGCGCTGGATCTGTGGAGCTTCTCGGCCCAGGGCCCCGCGCGCCTGGCCGCACAGGACATTGCCCTGGGTGACCAGGGCCTGCGCTTCATGGTGGTCGAGGGCGCTGACCGCCAGTGGCTGCAAACCCGCGTCATCGGTCAGTACAACGTGCAAAACCTGCTGGGTGTGCTGGCCACGCTGCGCAGTCTGGGCGTGCCGCTGGACCGCGCCGTGCACGCCTGCGCCAGCCTGCAGCCGGTGCCGGGTCGCATGCAGCGGTTGGTGGCGGCGGGCCAACCCCTGGTGGCGGTGGACTATGCCCACACCCCCGACGCTTTGGACAAGGCTCTGCAAGCCCTGCGCCCCCTGGCCATCGAGCGTGGTGGACGGCTGTGGTGCGTATTCGGCTGCGGTGGCGACCGCGACGCAGGCAAGCGCCCCCTGATGGGCGCGGTGGCCCAACAGCAGGCCGACCAGGTGCTGGTGACCAGCGACAACCCCCGCAGCGAAGACCCTGCGGCCATCCTGCACCAGATCCTGCAGGGCACGATTGCCGGCGGCACGGTGCGCGCCGAGCCCGACCGTGCAGCCGCCATCGCCCAGGCCATTGCCGAAGCTGCGCCCGCCGATGTGGTGCTGATTGCCGGCAAGGGCCACGAAGACACCCAGGAGGCGGCAGGCGTGCGCGTGCCGTTCTCTGACATGGCCCATGCGCAGGCTGCGCTGCAGGCCCGAGGAGCCCACACATGGGCATGAACAGTTTTGAACCCGTCATGACTCTGCAGCAAGCCTGGGCGCTGCTGCAGCCGCGTATTCCCACTGCCCGTCTGGTGGGCGATGGCGCCACCCCGCTGGCGCGCGTGCACACCGACACGCGTACGCTGCAGCCGGGCGATTTGTTTGTGGCACTCAAGGGCGAGCGTTTTGACGCCAACGCCTTCCTGGCCGATGCCCGTGCAGGCGGCGCTGCTGCCGCCATTGCACACGGTGGCCTGGAGGGGGCTGGTTTGCCAGGTATCGAGGTACCCGACAGCCTGGCCGCGCTGGGTGCGCTGGCCACGGCCTGGCGCGCGCAGCTACCCCTGCCGCTGATTGGCGTGACTGGCAGCAATGGCAAGACCACGGTGACGCAGATGATTGCGTCCATCCTGCGCGCCTGGCAGGGCGAGGCCGCGTTTGCCACGCAGGGCAACTTCAACAACGACATCGGTGTGCCACTGATGCTGATGCGCCTGCGCGCCAGCCACCGCGCCGCCGTGATCGAGATGGGCATGAACCACCCTGGCGAGATCGCCACGCTGGCCGCCATGGCCCGGCCCACGGTGGCCTTGGTCAACAACGCGCAGCGCGAGCATCTGGAGTTCATGCACACCGTCGAGGCGGTGGCCCGCGAAAACGGTTCGGTGTTTGCCAGCCTGCCCGCCGATGGTGTGGCTGTGTTCCCGGCAGGGGATGTCTACACGGGCCTGTGGCAGTCGCTGGCCATGGAGCAACCCGGCCGCCGCACAGTCACCTTTGGCGATGGCGGCGATGTGCGCTGTGCGCAGGCCGCCTGGGAGCGTGGCGCCTGGGCGGTCACCCTGGCCACGTCACGCGGCGAGATCACGACCCGCCTGCACATCGCTGGCCGCCACAACGTCACCAATGCGCTGGCAGCCACGGCGTGCACGCTGGCAGCCGGCGCACCCGTTGCGGCCATTGCCCAGGGGCTGCGTGACTTCACACCCGTCAAGGGCCGTTCGCGCGCGTTCAGCGTGTCCGTTGCAGGGCGCGACATCACGGTGGTGGACGACACCTACAACGCCAACCCCGATTCCATGCACGCTGCCATCCAGGTACTGGCCGAACTGCCGGGCCCGCAACTGCTGGTGATGGGCGACATGGGCGAGGTGGGCGACCAAGGCCCGCAGTTCCATGCCGAGGCGGGCGCACTGGCCCGTGAGGCTGGCATCCCCACGATGTTTGCGCTGGGCGCGCAGTCGGTGCATGCCGCGTCGGCCTATGGCGATGGGGCCCGACATTTCAACGAGATGGGCGCCCTGCTGGATGCCGTGCGCAGCGCATTGCCCGCGGTGGGCAGTGTGCTGGTCAAAGGGTCGCGATTCATGAAGATGGAACAGGTGGTCGAGGCCATTGCGGCCGCCGCACCGCCGTCAGAACAACAACAAAAGCCGATCAATCCACGGGAGGGACACCATGGCGCAACGCATTGAAATCGCCCGCACGGTGCCAGCCCATACCGGAGGTGCCACATGCTGCTGATGCTGTCGCAATGGCTGCAGGGGCTGTCGCCTGAGTTCGGCTTTTTCCGGGTGTTCCAGTACCTCACCTTCCGTGCGGTGATGGCGGCCTTGACGGCGCTGCTCATCGGGCTGGTGGCAGGCCCCAAGGTGATCCGCGTGCTCACCTCGCTCAAGATCGGCCAGCCCATCCGGGGCTATGCCATGCAGTCGCACCTGTCCAAGAGCGGCACGCCCACCATGGGGGGGGTGCTGATCCTGCTGTCGATCGCCATTTCCACCCTGCTGTGGTTTGACCTGTCCAACCGCTTTGTGTGGATCGTGCTCATCGTCACGCTGGGCTTTGGTGCCATTGGCTGGGCGGACGACTGGCGCAAGGTGGTCAACAAGGACCCCGAGGGCATGCGTTCGCGCGAAAAGTATTTCTGGCAGTCCGTCATCGGCTTGGTTGCAGCGCTGTACCTGGCGTTCAGCATTTCCGAAAGCTCCAACGCCAAGGTGTGGGAGCTGTTCGTGGCGTGGGTGCAGTCCGGCTTCTCGCTCGACCTGCCTCCCAAGGCCGGGCTGCAGCTGCCATTCTTCAAGGAAATCAGCTACCCGCTGGGGGTGCTGGGCTTTGTGGTTCTGACCTACCTCGTCATCGTGGGTTCAAGCAATGCGGTGAACCTGACCGACGGCCTGGACGGCCTGGCCATCATGCCCGTGGTGATGGTGGGCTCGGCCCTGGGCGTGTTCGCCTATGTCACCGGCAGCTCGGTGTATTCCAAGTACCTGTTCTTCCCGCACATTCCGGGTTCGGGCGAGTTGCTGATCTTCTGCGCGGCCATGGCGGGCGCGGGCCTGGCCTTTCTGTGGTTCAACGCGCACCCGGCGCAGGTGTTCATGGGCGACGTGGGCGCACTGGCCCTCGGTGGCGCCTTGGGCACCATCGCCGTGATCGTGCGCCAGGAAATCGTGCTCGCCATCATGGGTGGCATCTTTGTGGTCGAGGCCCTGTCGGTGATGCTGCAGGTGACCTGGTTCAAATACACCAAGAAGCGCTACGGCGAGGGCCGCCGTCTGCTCAAGATGGCGCCGCTGCACCACCACTTTGAAAAGAGCGGCTGGAAGGAGACGCAGGTGGTCGTGCGCTTCTGGATCATCACCATGCTGCTGTGCTTGATTGGTCTGTCCACGCTGAAACTGCGATGAACCCGAACGAGCCCCTTCTTCCCGACCCCCTCGGCACACCCGAGGCCGTGCCCCCGATGGCAGGGGCCGGGGTGGACGCTGACGGCGCTCCAGAGGTCAATTCCGGAACGCAGGACGCTGCGCCCCTGGCACCTGACGTGAATGCGGCCCAGGACGTTGCCGATCCAGCGACGGAGAGCAGTGAAGTAACAGACGCTCCGCTCGTCGCTGGGGACACCGAGGTGGCCCCAGGCGCGCCTGCAGCGAAAGGCACCACCGCTGCCTGGAATCCCGAGGCGGTGCCTGCCGTCTCCGCCGCCAAGGCGGCTGCGGACTTTGTGGCCCAGATCTTTGCCGAGGTGGCCGCACCCGAGTCGGGAGCCTCTGACAGTACGGATGCCCCCGACGCCGTGGAGGCCGACGAGCCCGTGACTCCCGATGTGCCTGCAGGCCCCGCGCGTGAGGGCGTTGCGAACCTGCTGCACAACCAGCCCATCCTGATCCTGGGCCTGGGTGCCTCGGGCTTGGCGATGGCACGCTGGTGCGTGCGCTGCGGTGCGCAGGTCACCGTGGCCGATACCCGCGCGGCCCCACCGCAACTGCCCACGCTGCAACAGGAGCTCCCCCAGGTACGGTTTGTGTCGGGCGCATTCGACGCCAGCCTGGTGCAAGAGCAGGGCCTGCACGCGGTTTATCGTTCACCCGGGCTGAGCCTCGAAGCAGTTGCTCCTGTTTTGGAAGCGGCTCGTGCAAATGACATCAGCACTGGCGGCGAATTGAGCCTGTACGCCCAGGCCCTGGCAGTCTTGCGTGGATCGCACGCGTATGCACCGGCCGTGCTGGCCATCACCGGGACCAATGGCAAGACCACCGTGACCTCGCTCACCGGCCAGCTGGTGGAGCGTTCAGGCAAACGCGTCGCCGTGGCCGGCAACATCGGCCCCACCCTGCTCGACACGCTGGCTGAGCACCTGGATGCAGACACCTTGCCCGACGTGTGGGTGCTGGAACTGTCGAGCTTTCAGCTGGATGGCATCACGGGCTTCGAGCCCACGGCCGCCACGGTGCTCAACATCACGCAGGACCACCTGGACTGGCACGGCAGCATCGAGGCCTATGCGGCCGCCAAGGCGCGCATCTTTGGTCAGACGGGCTTGATGATCCTGAACCGCGAAGACACGGCGGTGATGGCCATGCTTCCGCCCCCCGTCAAAGTCAAGCTGCAAAAGCCGCAGGTGCGTGCGCACCTCACCTTTGGTGGCGACATGCCGCGGCGTCCGGGCGACTTTGGCATCGAAGTGGTGAGCGGCATGCCCTGGCTGGTGCGCGCGATGGACGCGGACGAAACCCGCAAGCGCGGTCGCAACGAGGTCGAGGAAGACCTGCACATCCAGCGGCTCATTCCGGCGGATGCGCTGCGCATCCGCGGCCGCCACAACGCCACCAATGCGCTGGCGGCGCTTGCACTGGCTTCGGCGGCCGGTTGTCCGCTGGCTCCCATGTTGTACGGCCTGCGCGAGTACCGGGGTGAGCCTCACCGTGTGGAGCCCGTGGCCATCATCCACGGTGTGGAATATTTCGACGACAGCAAGGGCACCAACGTGGGCGCTACGGCGGCAGCGCTGGTCGGGCTGGGCACGGAGCGGCGCCTGGTGGTCATCCTGGGCGGAGAAGGCAAGGGGCAGGACTTTGCGCCCCTGGCGGCGCCCGTGGCGCGTTATGCGCGTGCGGTGGTGTTGATCGGCCGCGATGCGCCACTGATCCGCGCGGCATTACAGGACGCAGGTGTGCCGCTGCTGGATGCCGAAACCTTGCCCCAGGCCGTGGCACTGGCCGCGCAGCGTGCCCATTCGGGCGACGCGGTGCTGATGTCACCCGCCTGCGCGAGCTTTGACATGTTCAAGGACTACGAACACCGCGCGCAGGTCTTCTGCGAGACGGTGCGGACCATGGCCGACGACGCCGGCCAGCCGACGGAGGGTATGCAATGACCGCCAAGGCCAGCACCCTGACCCTGCTGCAACGCGTGACCGGCTGGTTCGGTGGCCTGCCCGGCAAGGCGGCCGATGTGCTGCCCGTGCGCGTGGGCGGCACCGAGTACCGCCAGTCGTCGAGCACGCCCGCGAGTGTGCTGGGCTTTGACCAGGCCTTGCTCTGGGTGGTGGTGGCGTTGCTGGCGTGGGGGCTGGTGATGGTGTATTCCGCGTCGATTGCCATGCCGGACAACCCCCGGTTTGCCAACTACGCGTCCACGCACTTCCTGACCCGCCACATGATGTACCTGGTCGTGGGGTTTGTGGCGGCGCTGCTGGCGTTCCAGATACCCATGGCGCTGTGGGAGCGCGTGGCGCCCTGGTTGTTCATCGTGGCGCTGCTCATGCTTGTGGCGGTGCTGATCCCCGGCGTGGGCAAGGTGGTCAATGGTGCGCGCCGCTGGTTGTCCATCGGGCCCGTGGGCTTCCAGCCCTCCGAGGTGGCGAAGTTTGCGGTGCTTGTCTACGCTGCCGACTACATGGTGCGCAAGATGGAGGTGAAGGAGCGTTTCTTCCGCGCCGTGCTGCCCATGGGCGCGGCGGTGGCCATCGTGGGCGTGTTGCTGCTGGCCGAGCCCGACATGGGCGCCTTCATGGTGGTCGCCGTGATCGCCATGGGCATCCTGTTCCTGGGCGGTGTGAATGCCCGCATGTTCTTCCTGATCGCGGGCGTGCTGGTGGGGGCCTTTGCGCTGATGATTGCCAGCTCGCCCTGGCGCCGCGAGCGCGTGTTTGCGTACCTGGACCCCTTCAGCGACCAGCACGCGTTGGGCAAGGGCTACCAGCTGTCGCACTCGCTGATCGCCATCGGACGCGGCGAGGTGTTTGGCGTGGGCCTGGGGGGCAGTGTGGAGAAGCTGCACTGGCTGCCCGAGGCGCACACCGACTTCCTGATGGCGGTGATCGGTGAAGAGTTTGGCCTGGTGGGCGTGGTCGCGCTCATCATCCTGTTCCTGTGGATGACCCGCCGCATCATGCACATTGGTCGCCAGGCCATTGCGCTGGACCGCGTTTTCTCGGGCCTCGTCGCGCAGGGCGTGGCGATCTGGATCGGTTTCCAGGCTTTCATCAACATGGGCGTGAACCTGGGCGCACTGCCGACCAAGGGGCTCACGCTGCCGCTGATGAGTTTTGGCGGGTCGGCGATTCTGATGAACCTGGTGGCGCTGGCGGTGGTGCTGCGCGTGGACTATGAAAACAAGCTGCTCATGCGCGGAGGCCGCGTATGAGCAAGCAAAAGACCGCACTCATCATGGCCGGTGGCACCGGTGGCCACATCTTCCCCGGCTTGGCCGTGGCCGAAGAGCTGCGTACGCGTGGCTGGCGCGTGCATTGGCTGGGCGCGCCCGGCAGCATGGAGTCGCGCATCGTGCCGCAGCACGGCTTTGCGCTGGAACTCATCGATTTCTCGGGTGTGCGCGGCAAGGGGCTCGTCACGCTGGCCCTGCTGCCGCTGCGTCTGTTGCGCGCGTTCTGGCAGGCGCTGCAGGTCGTGCGCCGTGTGAAGCCCGACGTGGTGGTAGGCCTGGGCGGCTACATCACCTTTCCGGGCGGGATGATGGGCGTGCTCGCGGGCAAGCCTCTGGTGCTGCACGAGCAGAACTCCGTGGCCGGCATGGCCAACAAGGTACTGGCCGGTGTGGCCGACCGGGTGTTCACGGCCTTCCCCCATGTGTTCAACAAAGGTCAGTGGGTGGGCAACCCCCTGCGCACCGCCTTCACGCAGCAGCCCGGCCCGGCCGAGCGGTTTGCGGGCCGCACCGGCCCCCTGCGCCTTCTGGTGGTGGGCGGCAGCCTGGGCGCGCGTGCACTCAACGAGATCGTGCCCCAGGCCATCACCCTCATGCCTGCCGAACAACGACCCACCGTGGTCCATCAAAGCGGAGCGACGCAGATCGATGCGCTGCGCGCCAACTACGCCGCCGCCGGGGTCGAGGCAGAGTTGACGCCTTTCATCGACGACACCGCCAGCGCGTTTGCAGCGGCCGACATCATCGTTTGCCGGGCGGGGGCGAGCACCGTCACCGAGATCGCGGCCGTGGGCGCCGCATCCATCTTTGTGCCCTTCCCGTCGGCCGTGGACGACCACCAGACCACCAACGCGCAGTTCCTGGTGAATGCGGGCGGCGGCTGGCTGGTGCAGCAGCGCGACCTGACGCCGCAAGGGCTGTCTGAAATGCTATTGAAATTGGAGCGATCCACGCTTGTGGATGTAGCGCTCAAGGCCAAAAACATGCAAAAAATCAACGCCACCCGCGAGGTGGTGACTGCCTGCGAGGAGTTGGCCCAACCATGAAACATGCGATTCGCCATATCCATTTCGTAGGCCTGGGCGGTGCCGGCATGAGCGGCATCGCCGAAGTGCTGTTCAACCTGGGCTATCGCATCTCGGGCTCGGACCTGGCCGACAGCGCCACGCTGCGCCGTCTGGCAGATCTGGGCATCAAGACCTGCCTCGGCCACGCGGCAGCGCACATCGATGGCGCCGACGCCGTGGTCACGTCCACAGCGGTCACTTCGGACAACCCCGAGGTGCTGGCCGCGCGCGAAAAGAAGATTCCCGTGGTGCCGCGCGCACTGATGCTGGCCGAGCTGATGCGCCTGAAGCAGGGCATTGCCATTGCGGGCACACACGGCAAGACCACCACCACCAGCCTCGTGACCAGCGTGCTGGCCGAGGCGGGGCTGGATCCGACCTTTGTGATTGGCGGCAAGCTCAACAGCGCGGGCGCCAATGCCAAGCTGGGCAGCGGTGACTACATCGTGGTCGAGGCGGACGAGTCCGACGCGTCGTTTCTGAACCTGCTGCCCGTGATGGCGGTGGTGACCAACATCGACGCCGACCACATGGAGACCTACGGCCACGACTTCGGCCGGCTCAAGGGCGCGTTTGTCGACTTTCTGCACCGCATGCCGTTCTACGGCACGGCCGTCCTCTGTGTGGACAGCCCGGCCGTGCGCGACATCCTGCAAAGCGTGACCTGCCCCATCACCAGCTACGGCTTCTCGGAAGACGCGCAGGTGCGTGCCATCAACGTGCGTGCCGAGGCCGGCCAGATGCGCTTCACGGTGCAGCGGCGCAATGGCGTCACGCTGCCCGACATGGAGATCGTGCTCAACCTGGCGGGCGAGCACAACGTGCTCAACGCGTTGTCGGCCATTGCCGTGGCGGTGGAGCTGAACATCCCCGACGAAGCGGTGCAACGCGCGCTGGCAGGCTTCAAGGGCGTAGGCCGGCGCTTCCAGCGCTATGGCGATCTGCCCGCGAAGGACGGCGGCACCTTCACCGTCATCGACGACTACGGCCACCACCCAGTGGAGATGGCCGCCACGCTGGCGGCCGCACGCGGTGCCTTCCCCGGGCGGCGCCTGGTGCTGGCCTTCCAGCCGCACCGCTACAGCCGCACGCGCGATTGCTTCGAGGATTTCGTCAAGGTCATCGGCAATGCCGACGCGGTGCTGCTCACCGAGGTGTACGCCGCTGGTGAGGCGCCAGTCGTGGCCGCCGACGGTCGCTCGCTGGCCCGTGCCCTGCGGGTGGCAGGGCGGGTGGAGCCGGTGTTTGTGGACAACGTGGCCGACATGCCGCAGGCCATCGCCGACAACGCACGCGCGGGCGACGTGGTGATGTGCATGGGCGCGGGCTCCATTGGCGCCGTGCCCGGCAAGGTGGTTGAAATGCTACAAAATAATGAGCTGAAAGCGCACGAAGGGAGCGCACCATGACCCTTCCTGAATCGAATATCGACGTGAAATCGCTGGGCAAGGTGGCCGTCCTGATGGGCGGAGACTCGGCCGAGCGCGAGGTGTCGCTGATGTCGGGCAGCGGCGTGCTGCAGGCGCTGCGCTCGCGTGGCGTGGATGCCCATGCGTTTGACCCCGCACAGAACGCGCTGGGCGATTTGAAGCGCGATGGCTATGCGCGCTGCTTCATCGCACTGCACGGCCGCCATGGCGAAGACGGCACGGTGCAGGGCGCGCTGGAGCTGCTGCGCATTCCGTATACCGGTCCCGGCGTGATGGCATCCGCAATCGCCATGGACAAGGTCATGACCAAACGGGTATGGCTGGCCGAGGGCCTGCCCACGCCACGTTACGTGTGGCTGGCCCCTGACCGTCAACAGCGTGAAGTAGTGCGCACGGTGCCCGATGAACTGGGCTTGCCCCTCATCGTCAAGCCGCCGCGCGAAGGCTCGTCCATCGGCGTGACCAAGGTGCGCGGCTATTCGGACATGCAGGAGGCCGTGCAGCTGTCGGCCCAGTACGACCCCGACGTGCTGTGTGAAGAGTTCATCGAAGGCGAAGAGGTGACCTGCCCCGTGCTGGGCCAGGGCGCCAGCGCCCGTGCGCTGCCGGTGATCCGCATCGTGGCGCCCGATGGCGCCTACGACTACCAGAACAAGTACTTCACCGACGACGTGAAGTACCAGTGCCCGAGCGGCCTGCCCGAGGCCGAGGAGCGCGAGATCCAGCGCATCGTGCTGGAGGCCTACCGCACCCTGGGCTGCCGTGGCTGGGGCCGTGCCGACCTGATGATCCGCGCGAGCGACCGCAAGCCCTTCCTCCTGGAGATGAACACATCCCCAGGCATGACAGGCCATTCGCTCGTGCCCATGTCGGCCCGGGCCTCGGGCATCAGCTACGAAGAGCTGTGCCTGCGCATCCTCGCGGATGCGGCACTGGACACGCCCGCAAAGCCAAAGGCTGCCTGATGAATCAGACGCTGCCCGCACCCCTGGACGTCAAGCTCATGAACCTGACCGCGTCGGTCCTGTTCGTGGGCTGCGCCATGGCGGTGCTGGCAGCGGGGGCATGGTGGGTACTGCGCTACCCGGGCTTTGCCATCGCACGCATCGTGGTGCAGGGCGAGCTGGTGCACAACAACGCGGTGACGCTGCGGGCCAATGTGGCGCCGCACCTGGTGGGCAACTTCTTCACGGTGGACCTGCGGGCCGCCCGCGAGGCCTTCGAGCAGGTGCCCTGGGTGCGCCGCGCGCAAGTGCGTCGGGTCTACCCCGGCAGCCTGCGCGTGGAGTTGCAGGAGCACGACGCCGTGGCGTATTGGGGCCCAGACACTGGCTCAGCGCTGGTCAACAGCCAGGGTGAAGTCTTCGAGGCGAATGTGGGCGATGTGGAGCAGGAAGGCCTGCCGCGCCTGTTAGGGCCTGCAGGTAGTTCGGCCGAGGTGCTGCAGATGTATGGCCTGCTGGAGCCGGTGTTCAAGCCCCTGGGGCTGGACGTGGAAGAACTGGAGCTGACGGGGCGGGGCGGCTGGCGCGTCACCCTCGACAGCGAGGCGGTGGTGGAGCTGGGGGGCGGCACGCCACAGGAAGTGGTGCAACGCACACAGCGGTTTGTGCGCACCCTCACCCAGGTGGCCGCGCAGTACGGCCGCCGCGTGGATGCGCTGGAGTCTGCGGACTTGCGCCACGCGGGGGGCTATGCGCTGCGTTTGCGGGGCGTGACCACGGTGAGCGCGGACGCCGCTGGCGGCGCTGCGGGTGTGCGCCGGAGGTGATGGCATGGACCGCAGCGAATCGGTGGTGGTGTGGTGCGTGACGGGGCGGGCGGGGTGGGCCGCAGTGCCACAGGCAAGAACAGAGAAGGGCAGAGACTGATATGGCAAGAGAATACAAAGACGTGGTGGTGGGGCTGGACATCGGCACGGCCAAGGTCATGGCCGTGGTGGCCGAGGTTCTGCCCAGTGGCGAGCTCAAGCTGGCGGGCCTGGGCGTGGCGCCCAGCAATGGCCTCAAGCGCGGCGTGGTGGTGAACATCGACGCCACGGTGCAGAGCATCCAGCAGGCGCTCAAGGAGGCCGAGCTGATGGCGGACTGCAAGATCCAGCGCGTGTACACCGGCATCACGG
Organism: Acidovorax sp. 107; assembly: GCF_003058055.1. Lineage (NCBI taxonomy): Bacteria > Pseudomonadati > Pseudomonadota > Betaproteobacteria > Burkholderiales > Comamonadaceae > Acidovorax > Acidovorax sp. 107. The sequence goes on from NZ_QBTZ01000001.1 coordinate 4,041,709, forward strand.
GCAGCCATATCCGCGGGCTGAACTCCAGCGGCATGGTGGCCGTGAAGGACAAGGAAGTCACCTCGGCCGACGTGGCGCGCGTGGTGGAGACGGCCAAGGCCATCAACATCAGCAGCGACCAGCGCCTGTTGCTGGTGGAGCCGCAGGAATTCGTGATCGACGGGCAGGACGTGAAGGAGCCCATCGGCATGAGCGGCATCCGCCTCGAGGCCAAGATCCATATCGTGACCGGCGCGCAAAGCGCCGCCGAGAACATCATCAAGTGCGTGCGCCGCTGCGGCCTGGAGGTCGAGCAGCTCATGCTGAACCCGCTCGCCAGCAGCCAGGCGGTGCTGACCGACGACGAGCGCGAGCTGGGCGTGGTGGTGGTGGACATCGGCGCAGGCACGACCGACGTGGCCATCTTCACCGGCGGTGCCATCCGCCACACAGCGGTGATTCCGATTGCGGGCGACCTCATCACCAGCGACATCGCGATGGCGCTGCGCACCCCTACGAAGGACGCCGAAGACATCAAGGTGGAAAGCGGCTACGCCAAGCAGCTGCTGGCGGACCCCGAGGCGCAGGTGGAAGTGCCCGGCCTGGGCGACCGCAGCCCGCGCATGCTGAGCAAGCAGGCGCTGGCCGGTGTGATCGAGCCGCGTGTCGAAGAAATCTTCTCGCTCGTGCAGCAGGTGGTGCGCGAGTCGGGTTACGAGGAAGTGCTGTCGTCGGGCATCGTGCTCACGGGCGGCAGCTCGGTGATGCCCGGCATGATCGAACTGGGCGAAGACATCTTCCTCAAGCCCGTGCGGCGCGGCATCCCCAAGTATTCGAGCGCGCTGGCGGACATGGTGGCCCAACCCCGTGCGGCCACGGTCATGGGCTTGCTGGAAGAGGCCCGACTGGCGCGCCTGCGCGGCTTCAAGGTGGCCCAGAAGAGCGGGTCGATGAAGACCGCATTCGGGCGCTTCAAGGATTTCATCGTGGGGAATTTCTGACCATGAAATACCCCCTGTGGCTAGCGCGTGGGAGCCCTCACCAGATACCGCGCGAGCGATGGCGATGTACAGGACCGCCACGCACTACAAAAAAAATGATCCCATCTCTCAATTGGCAATTGCATACGAATTTAGAACCAGGAGCTCCAAGATGACCATCGAAATGATCGAAGCCGAAGAATTCAACCAGGGCACCCAGATCAAGGTGATCGGTGTGGGCGGCGGCGGCAGCAATGCCGTCGAGCACATGATTGCCCGCAGTGTCCAGGGTGTGGAGTTTGTCAGCGCCAACACCGATGCGCAGGCGCTCACGCGCAGCTCGGCGCACCGCGTCATCCAGCTCGGCAACAGCGGCCTGGGAGCAGGCGGCAAGCCAGAGAAGGCGCGCGATGCCGCCGAGGCAGCGGCGGAAGATATCCGCGAGGCCATCGCTGGCGCACACATGCTGTTCATCACGGCCGGCATGGGCGGCGGCACGGGCACTGGCGCGGCACCCGTGATCGCGCGTGTGGCCAAGGAAATGGGCATCCTGACGGTGGGTGTGGTCACCAAGCCCTTCGATTGGGAAGGCGGTCGCCGCATGAAGAACGCCGACGATGGCCTGGCCGAGCTGGAAGCCAACGTGGATTCGCTGATCGTGGTGCTCAACGAAAAGCTGCTGGACGTGCTGGGCGACGACATCACCCAGGACGAGGCCTTTGCCCATGCCAACGACGTGCTCAAGAACGCCGTGGGCGGCATTGCCGAGATCATCAACGAGTACGGCCAGGTGAACGTAGACTTTGAAGACGTGCGCACCGTGATGGGCGAGCCCGGCAAGGCCATGATGGGTACGGCCACCGCCAGCGGCCCGGACCGCGCGCGCATCGCTGCCGAGCAGGCCATTGCCTGCCCGCTGCTCGAAGGCATCGACCTGTCGGGCGCAAAGGGGGTGCTGGTGCTGGTCACGGCCAGCAAGGGCAGCCTCAAGCTGTCCGAGTCGCGCCAGGCCATGAACACCATCAACGCCTACGCCTCGACCGATGCGCATGTGATCTTCGGTGCCGCCTACGACGAAAGCCTGGGCGACGAGATCCGTGTGACCGTGGTGGCCACAGGCCTGTCGCGTGCCAACGCACGCCGCCAGCCCATCTCCGTGGTGCAGGGTGGCTTGCGCACGGGTACGGACAACATGGCCTACCAGATGCCTGTTGCAGGCGTTGGTACCCTGGGTGGCGCGGTGGGCGTGCAAGGTGGCCATGCAGGCAGCACACAGGCCGACTACGGCAGCATGTCGGTGCCCAGCGTGTGGCGCACCAACCGCACGCAGGCCGCGGCCCGCGTGGATGCCCTGTCGTCGGGCGGCATGGATGACCTGGAGATCCCCGCCTTCCTGCGCAAGCAGGCCGACTGAAAGCCCGGCTGATCGCATCTCGCCGCCCCTTCCCGGGGCTGCAAGAAAAAAGTCCTGCCAGCGCAAGCTGGCAGGACTTTTTTTCTGGGTTGGCGTGATTCTGTGCGCGCTCAGGCCTGGGTGGCCCCTGGCCTCTCAGTGATCAGAAAGATTCCCAATCGTCGTTGTTGTCTGCCGAAGGCTTGGGGCTGCTTGCCTTGGGGGGCAATGCTGCCGCTGGGGCCGGTGAAGGCGCAGCAGGGCGAGGTGCTGCCGGCGCCTTGGCCAGGGCAGGGCGCGGCGCTGCCGCACGCACCGCAGGAGCCGCAGCCGGACGCCGGGCTGGCGCGGGTCGGCTGGCCGGGGCGTGCGCCGAGGTGCTGCCGTTCACTCGGAACAGCGCCACCACCTGGGTGAGCTTCATGGCCTGCTCGCGCAGGCTGTCGGCGGCGGCCGTGGATTCTTCCACGAGCGCCGAATTCTGCTGGGTCATCTGGTCCAGCTGGTTCATGGCGGTATTGACCTGTGCAATGCCCTGGCTCTGTTCGGACGTGGCCGCACGGATCTCGCCAATGATGTCGGTCACGCGCTGCACACTGGCCACGATCTCGGTCATGGTGGCGCCCGCATTGCCCACCAGGGCCGTTCCGGATTCGACCTTTTCGACCGACGCGCCGATCAGCGACTTGATCTCCTTGGCGGCCTCGGCGCTGCGCTGCGCCAGGCTGCGCACCTCGCCCGCCACCACAGCAAAGCCCCGGCCCTGCTCTCCAGCGCGGGCGGCTTCCACGGCGGCGTTGAGCGCGAGGATGTTGGTCTGGAACGCGATACCGTCGATGACGCCGATGATGTCGCTGATCTTCTTGCTGCTGGCGTTGATGTCCTGCATGGTGGACACCACCTGCGACACCACCTCGCCCCCGCGCGCGGCCACCTCGGCGGCGGACGTGGCCATCTGGTTGGCGGTCTGCGCGGAGTCGGAGGTCTGCTTCACGGTGCTGGTCAGCTCCTCCATGCTGCTGGCCGTGGTCTGCAGGTTGCTGGCCGTGTCTTCGGTGCGGTGGGCCAGGTCGTTGTTGCCCTGGGCAATCTCGCTGGACGCGGTGGCGATGCTGTCGGTGGCCGAGCGCACTTCGGTCACCAGCTTGCGCAACGAGGTCACCATGTGGGCCAGGCCGTCGAGCATGGAGCCCGGCGGGGCGGCCGGGATCTGCGCGTCCAGGTTGCCTTCGGCCACCTCCGACATGATGGCAATGGCATGGGTGGGCTCGCCGCCAATCTGGCGCAACACCGAGCGCGACACCAGCAGGCCGATCACCCCCACCGCCACAAACACGGCCAGCACCAGTGCCAGGCTCGACCACAGGGCCTGGCGCAGCATGACATCCACGTCATCTGTGTACAGCCCGGAGCCGACCATCCAGTTCCAGCCCTCCACCTTGACGATGTACTGCAGCTTGGGCACGGGCGTCTGCTGACCGGGGCGCGCAAACATGGTGGGCACAAAGGCCTTGCCGTCCTTGCTGCTGCGCATACCGTTGACCAGCAAGCCAATGATGTCCACGCCCGAGCCGTCCTTGACCTTGCCGAGCATGTCCTGCCCGTCCCACTCGGTCTTGAAGGGGTGCATCACGCCCACGCCCTCTGTGGTCCAGATGTAGAAGTATTCGGTCTTGCCCTCGGGCCCGCCGTACCGGGCAATGCGCAAGGCATCCTTGGCGGCTTTCTGCGCGTCTTCCACCGACATGGCGCCGCTGGCGGCCTTGGCCTGGTAGCCGACGACGATGCTGTGGGCGGACTGTACGGCGGTGGTCAGCAAGTCCTTGCGGGACTCGGTGATCAGCCGCCGCTCCTGGAGGAGTGACAGGATGGCCATGATCAGCAGCGCCGTGAGCGCGGTGCCGATCATGAGCATGACCTTCATCTTGAAACTGAGTTTGCTCATGGGAGTCTCCTGTGGGGCGGGTGTAGTGAGTTCATGTTGTGTATTTTCAAGGCCCTCAGACTGCAAATTGTGCGGCGAAGCATGGGGCCTGCACAGTAGGTGAAAACGCGGCGGTAGCTCGACGTACGCATTGCTTTGAGAAGCGACAAGACCTCTGCGTGTGCGGGGCAGTGCCGCAGAAACTAAAATGCGCAGATGCTCCAGCAACGCACCCTCAAGACCCTGACCCGCGCCGTAGGCGTGGGCCTGCACAGCGGCCAGCGGGTCGAGTTGACCCTGCGGCCCGCGCAGCCGGACACGGGCATCGTGTTCCGGCGGGTGGACCTGCCGCAGCCGGTGGACATTCCCATCCGTGCCGAGGCGGTGACGGATACGCGGCTGGCGTCCACCATCGCGGTGGGCAATGCCAAGGTGCACACCGTGGAGCATCTGATGTCGGCCTGTGCGGGGCTGGGCATTGACAACCTCTATGTGGACATCACGGCCGAAGAGGTCCCCATCCTCGACGGGTCTTCGGCCTCGTTCGTGTTCCTGCTGCAGAGCGCCGGGGTGGAGTTGCAGAATGCGCCCAAGCGCTTCATCCGCGTCACCCGCCCCGTGGAGGTGCGCGAGGGCGAAGGCGCCAACGCCAAGTGGGCGCGCCTCACGCCGTACCACGGCTACAAGCTCAGTTTTGAAATCGACTTTGACCACCCGGCCGTGGACTCCACCGGCCAGCGCGTGGAGTTTGACCTGGGGCAAGGCAACTACAGCCGCGACATTGCTCGCGCGCGCACCTTTGGCTTCACCCGCGATGTCGAAATGATGCGCTCCAACGGCCTGGCGCTGGGCGGCGGACTGGACAACGCCATCGTCATGGACGACTACAAGGTGCTCAACAGCGACGGCCTGCGCTACGACGACGAGTTCGTGAAGCACAAGATCCTGGATGCGATGGGTGACCTGTACCTTATCGGCAAGCCGCTGCTGGCCGCCTACAGCGCCTTCCGCTCGGGCCATGCCATGAACAACCAGCTGCTGCGCGAGTTGCTGGCCCAGCGCGATGCCTGGGAGGTGGTCACGTTCGAAGACGAACGCCAAGCCCCCACCGGCTTTGCGCAGCCCGCGCGCGCCTGGTAAGGCCCGCCCGCCATGTTGATCTTTCGCTGGCTGGCCATGCTGCTGCTTCTGGCCGCGGCCGTGTCGTTTGCGTTTTATGCCGGCACCGGGCAGCCGCGCTACAAGCGCCTGGGGCTCGTCATCCTCAAGTGGACGGTGATCGCCGCCGTTTTCTTCTTCGCAGTGATCCTCATCGGCCGCCTGGCCTGATGCGCTGATACAGGGGGCTCTGCAGCCCCGGTTTTCCTCTGCCCTATACTCGCGCCTGCTCCGGGGTGTGCTGATGCGCTGAGATGCAAGGGGCCTGAAGGAATTCGGGCGAGCTTGCGAACCCGACGAACTTGATCCGGTTCATACCGGCGGAAGAAGAGCCGACCTCCTTGTCCCCGTGCCCGCAGTCCCTGTGGGCACGCCATGCCCCAGGCGCCGCAGCACCTGGGGGGCGCACAGGTCCATTCCGGAGCAGACCCCACCGCCACCGGAACCAGGAGACCTGCCTATGAACGCCCCCGATCCCCACGCCCAACTGGCTGCCCCCGAGAAATTCGCCGAGCTGCTCGCACGCACCCGCGAACCCTTTCCCGCATCGCGCAAGGCCTATATCCCCGGCCAGCTGCACGCCGACCTGCGCGTGCCCGTACGCGATATTGCGCTCACCAACGGCGAGCTGGTCAGCGTGTATGACACCTCGGGCCCGTACACCGACCCCAACGCGGTGATCGATGTGCGCCAAGGCCTGGCCAGCGTGCGCGGCGGCTGGATCACCGGCCGTGGCGACGTGGAGCACTACGAAGGCCGCGCGCCCGTGGCGTTGGACGATGGGCAAAAGAGCGAAGACGCCACCCGCCTCGCCCAATTGCGCGCTGAAGCTGCCGCGCTGCAGCGCAAGCCCCTGCGCGCTAAAAGTGGTGCCAACGTCACGCAGATGCACTACGCCAAGAAGGGCATCATCACGCCCGAGATGGAGTACGTGGCCATCCGTGAAAACGGCAAGCGCGAGTGGATGGCCCAGTACATGGCCGATGCAGGCCGTGAGCAGCGCCTGATGGGCAACCCCATGGGCGCCAGCATCCCGCGCATCATCACGCCCGAATTCGTGCGCGACGAAGTGGCCCGGGGCCGCGCCATCATTCCGGCCAACATCAACCACCCCGAGGTGGAACCGATGGCGATTGGCCGCAACTTCCTGGTCAAGATCAACGCCAACATCGGCAACTCGGCCGTCACGTCCAGCATTGAAGAAGAGGTTGAAAAGCTGGTGTGGGCCATCCGCTGGGGTGCCGACAACGTGATGGATCTGTCCACTGGCAAGAACATCCACACCACGCGCGACTGGATCGTGCGCAACTCGCCTGTGCCCATCGGCACGGTGCCGATCTACCAAGCGTTGGAAAAGGTGGGCGGCATTGCCGAGGACCTGACCTGGGAAATCTTCCGCGACACGCTGATCGAGCAGGCTGAGCAGGGCGTGGACTACTTCACCATCCACGCCGGCGTGCGCCTGGCCTACATCCACCTCACGGCGCAGCGCCGCACCGGCATCGTCTCGCGCGGCGGCTCCATCATGGCCAAGTGGTGCATGGCGCACCACCGCGAGAGCTTCCTGTACGAGCACTTCGAGGACATCTGCGACATCATGAAGGCGTACGACGTGTCGTTCAGCCTGGGCGATGGCCTGCGCCCCGGCTGCGCATCCGACGCCAATGACGAAGCGCAATTTGCCGAGCTGCACACGCTGGGCGAGCTGACCCAGGTGGCCTGGAAGCACGACGTGCAGACCATGATCGAAGGCCCCGGCCACGTGCCCATGCACATGATCCAGGCCAACATGACCGAGCAGCTCAAGACCTGCCACGAGGCGCCGTTCTACACCCTGGGCCCGCTGACCATCGACATCGCGCCCGGCTATGACCACATCGCCAGCGCCATCGGCGCCGCCATGATCGGCTGGATGGGCACGGCCATGCTGTGCTACGTGACCCCCAAGGAACACCTGGGCCTGCCCGACCGTGACGACGTGAAGCAGGGGATCATTGCGTACAAGATCGCGGCCCACGCTGCCGATGTGGCCAAGGGCCACCCGGGTGCCCGCTCGCGCGACGATGCATTGAGCCAGGCGCGCTTCGACTTCCGCTGGCAGGACCAGTTCAACCTGGGCCTGGACCCCGAGACGGCCAAGGAATACCACGACGAGACCCTGCCCAAGGACTCGGCCAAGGTGGCGCATTTCTGTTCGATGTGCGGCCCCAAGTTCTGCTCGATGAAGATCACGCAGGAAGTGCGCGACTTCGCGGCGCAAAAGGGCGTGGCCGAGGCCGAAGCCCTGGCCCAGGGCATGCAGACCAAGGCGGCTGAGTTCCAGAAGGGCGGGGGCGAGCTGTACATCCCGCTCAAGCCCGTGTGATGGCTGCGGCGCAATAAGCGCAGCTACTGGCCCCGAGGATTCCCTGCAACCGGGCCTCGGGGCCGTGCTTACCCTGTGCGGCCGACGGCCCGGCCCGGCATATAGTCCCGCCCACCCCCGGCCCAGAAGGTAGGGGGTGTGTGTGGCACCAAATTTGCTATGCTGGACTGTCTGTTAAAAAATGTAAGGAAGAGCAATGAACGCTCTCGGCCGCTTCTCGATTCGCACGCGTCTCTATTTCGGAACCGTCTTTTCCCTGATCCTTCTGGTCGTCATTGGAGCCATGGGTTATGTGGCCCTCGACCGAACGCGCGGCACGCTGCAGGTGCTGTTCTCGGAGCGCGTGCAGACCCTGACCGACATGTCCGAACTGCGCACCACCCTGGGTGACCTGCGCCGGACCGAAAAAGACATCATCATCAACTTCAACAACTCGGTCGAGGTGTCCGCCTTGCGCGAGACCTGGGCCAAGACACTGGCTGCGTTGCGCAAGAGCCTGTCCGATGTGCGCCAGGTGCAGTCGGGCGATGCGGCGTTTGTCGAGTCCATCGACAAGTCGCTGGCCGAGATCAAGGCCTACGAAACCGGCATCTCGCCCATCTTCGAGCAGATCGAGCGGGCGCAGCTTGATGGCGCGGGCGGCGGCGCCTATGCCGACCGCCTGAAGGTCCACATGGAGGCCACCGACAAGCTGTTCTCCAGCCTGGCCGCCGCCGCGCGCGCACAGATGGACGAGGCCCGTGCGGGCGTTGAGTCGCGCACCTCCACCATGGCCGCGCTGATCGGTGTGGGCCTGGTGCTGGCGCTGGCCGTGCTGATTCCCCTCACCTTCTTCAGCGTGCGTTCCATCACCAAGTCCCTCGGGCAGGCGCAGGAGCTGGCCGAACGCATTGCCAGCGGCGACCTGTCGCGCGATGTGGCGGCCATGAACCAGGACGAAGTGGGCCAGCTGGTGGGCTCCATGGGCCGCATGCAGGACGCGTTGCGTGACCTGGTGCGCCAGGTGCAGGACGCGGCGGGCAACATCTCCACCGCCAGCTCCGAGATCGCCAGCGGCAACCACGACCTGAGCCACCGCACCGAGCAGACGGCGGCCAACCTGGAAGAGACGGCCTCGTCGATGGAAGTGCTGACCAGCACCGTGCAGCAAAGCGCCCAGTCCTCGCGCCAGGCCAGCGACTTCGCATCGACCGCCGCCGAGGTGGCCGCACGCGGCGGGGCCGTGGTGTCGCAGGTGGTGACCACCATGGACCAGATCACCACCAGCTCGCGCAAGATTGCCGACATCACGGGCGTGATCGATTCGATTGCGTTCCAGACCAACATCCTGGCGCTCAATGCTGCGGTGGAAGCCGCCCGTGCCGGTGAGCAAGGCCGCGGCTTTGCGGTGGTGGCCAGCGAGGTGCGCAACCTCGCGCAGCGCAGCGCCGAAGCGGCCAAGGAGATCAAGGGTCTGATCGGTTCGTCGGTGGAGCGGGTGGAAGACGGCTCGCGCCTGGTGAGCCAGGCCGGCCAGACCATGACCGAGATCGTGAGCAGCGTGCGGCGCGTGTCCGACATCATTGCGGAGATCACCGCCTCGTCGGCCGAGCAGAGCGACAACATCGGCCAGATCAGCCAGTCGGTCACCCAGCTCGACCAGATGACCCAGCAAAACGCGGCGCTGGTGGAGGAGTCCACCGCAGCGTCCGAGTCGCTGCGGGAGCAGGCCCACCACCTCAACAGCGCCGTCAGCCAGTTCAAGCTGCAGGATGGCGCATCGCCCTCGGCCACGTTCAACCCCCCCGTTGCCGCAGCACCTGCCGTCGCCCAGGTGGCGCGCCGACCCGCGTTGCAGATCCGGTAATTTCAGGTGTTTTTGGCTGGTAGCGCTAGTGCTTCATGCGCTAGAAGCTATCAGATGTATAGCAAATCAGTCCCGCGTCACCCGCAGCACTTCTTCGCGGCTGGTGATGCCGGCGGCAATCAGACGTTCCCCATCGTCGCGCATCAGCGCCATGCCATCGGCCATGGCGGCGGCGCGGATGTCGGCCTCAGACGCCTGGTTGTGGATCTGCGCGCGGATCGCGTCCGTGGTCACCAGCAGTTCGAACACGCCCGTGCGGCCGGTGTAGCCGGTCTGGCCGCAGTGCTCGCAGCCGCTGCCGTGGCAGTGGCTGCAGAACTTGCGCACCAGGCGCTGCGCCAGCACCCCCAGCAGGGATGACGACAGCAGAAACGGCTCCACGCCCATGTCCGTCAGGCGCGTCACGGCGCTGGCGGCATCGTTGGTGTGCAGCGTGGCCAGCACCAGATGGCCCGTCAGCGACGCCTGGATGGCGATCTGCGCGGTCTCGAAGTCGCGGATTTCACCAATCATGATGATGTCCGGGTCCTGCCGCAGGATGGCGCGCAGGGCTTTGGCGAAGGTCAGCTCGATCTTGCTGTTCACCTGTGTCTGGCCCACGCCCGGCAGCTCGTACTCGATGGGGTCTTCCACCGTCATGATGTTGTTGCGCGTGGCATCGAGCCGGCCCAGCGCCGCGTACAGCGTGGTGGTCTTGCCTGAGCCCGTGGGGCCGGTCACCAGGATGATGCCGTGCGGCTGGCCGATCAGGCCCTCGAAGCGGTGCAAGGTGTCGCCCTGCATGCCCACGGCTTCCAGGCTCAGCTTGCTTTCGCTCTTGTCCAGCAGGCGCAGCACCGCGCGTTCGCCATGGGCGCTGGGCAGGGTGGACACGCGCACGTCGATGGCGCGGGTGCCCAGGCGCAGGCTGATGCGGCCGTCCTGCGGCAGGCGTTTTTCGCTGATGTCCAGGTCGGCCATGATCTTCAGGCGCGAGATCAGGGCGGCATGCAGTGCGCGGTTGGGCTGCACCACTTCGCGCAGCGTGCCGTCCACCCGAAAGCGCACGCTCGAATGCCGCTCGTAGGGCTCGATGTGGATGTCGCTCGCGCCGTCGCGTGCGGCCTGCGTGAGCAGGGCGTTGAGCATGCGGATGATGGGCGCGTCGCCGGCGGATTCCAGCAAGTCCTCGACGGCGGGCAGCTCCTGCATCATGCGCGAGAGGTCGGCATCGCTTTCGACCTCGCTCACCACGGTGGCGGCGCTCGATTCGCTGTGCGAATAGGCCGCGCTGATGCGCTGGGCCAGGGCCGGGGCATCTAGCGGCAGCAGCTGCTGCACCGGGTGCTTGCGCAGCACTTCGGACAGCGCGCCCGCGTCGGGGCTGGGGCCGTGCCACAGCACCAGCTGGTGGCCGTCGTCCTCCAGCAGCAGCTGGGCGGTGCGGGCAAAGGCGTAGGGCAGGGGGTGGCGCATGGGTGGCGGCTCTTCTCTTCTTCAGCGTGGCGAAGTCTCGGCGGGCAGCGGGGCCAGCGGCTGCGCAGGCACAGTGGCTGCGCCGGGCTCTGCGCGCTGTGGCAGCGCGGGCAGGATGGGCGCGCCGGACACCGACTTCATCACCACGCTGGGCGCTGGCTGCGTGGTCTGCTGCAGCGCGCGGATGGCCTCGTATCGGTCCATCATGAGCGCGTCGCTGGTGGCGTTGTCACGCACCACAATGGGGCGCAGGAACACCATCAGGTTGGTCTTGTTGCGGGTGCGGTTCTCGCTGCGGAACAGATTGCCCAGCACCGGGATGTCACCCATCACCGGCACCTTGTCCTGGCCTTGCGAGTAGCTGTCTTCCAGCAGGCCACCGATCACGATGATGCTGCCGTCGTCCACCACCACGTTCGACTCGATGGAGCGCTTGCTGGTGGTGGGACCGTTGGCGTTGCTCAGCGTGGCGGTGTCGATCTTGGAGACCTCCTGATAGATGGCCATCTTCACGGTGCCGTTCTCGCTGATCTGCGGGCGCACCTTGAGCATCAGGCCCACGTCCTTGCGCTCCACCGTGGTGAACGGGTTCACCGTGCTGCTGCCCGTGCTGTTGGCGTACGAGCCGGTCACGAAGGGCACGTTGTTGCCGATGATGATGCGCGCCTCTTCGTTGTCCAGCGTCATCAGGTTGGGGGTGGAGAGCACGTTGGCATCGCCGCTGTTCTGCAGGAAGTTGGCCAGCGCGCCCAGGTAGTACTGGCCGTTGATGCGCGGTGCGAGCGCCAGATTCAACCCCTTGCCCAGCGAGCTGGCCGCTGAAGCGATGGAGGTGGTGGAGCCCGAGGCCAGGGCGGCTGTCACGTTCAGGATGTTGGCACCGGCCGCGCCGGAGTTGGTACCAATCACGCCCACGGTGCCATCGCCGTTCTTGCCCAGAATGCCCTGCCACTGGATGCCGAACTCGGCCACCTTGTTGGCGGAGACCTCGACGATCAGGCTCTCGACCAGCACCTGCGCGCGGCGGCCGTCGAGCTTGTCGATCACGTCGCGCAGCTGGCGGTACAGCGGCTCGGGCGCCGTGATGATGAGCGAGTTGGTGGTGGGGTCGGCCTGGATCTGCCCGCCGGTGGAGGGCTGGTTGTTGTTGGTGCTGCTGGTGCCCATGGCGCTGGTGCTGGAGCCCAGGCCACCGCCGGTGCTACTGCTGCCGGACGAGCTGCCATTGGTGGACAGCATGCCGCCGGTGCTCAGCCCCGTGCTGGGTGCGGGCGAGCTGGCACCGCCACCGCCGCTGGCCGCACCGCCATTGTTGCCGCCCATGGCCGCCATGGCGGCGCGCAGGGTGGTGGCCAGCTTGGTGGCGTCGGCGTTCTTGAGGTAGACCACATGGATGTTGCCGCTGGCGGCGCTGCTGCCGGGCGCGGGCGCCTGGTCCAGCTGGGCCACCAGGGCGCGCACCTGGGCCACGCGGGCTGGGTTGGCGGCCCGCAGGATCAGCGAGTTGCTGCGCGGTTCGGCAATCAGGGTGGTCTTGAACGCGGTGTCGGCCTGGCCGGGTGCGGCCGCAGCGGCGGCGCCCCCGTTGGCGCTGCCGCCGTCGATCAGGCGCGACACCAGCGGTGCCAGGTCGCTGGCAATGGCGTTCTTGAGCGGAATCACTTCCACATCGCTGGCGTTGGACACATCCATGGCCGCCACGATGCGCGCCAAGCGCTGCAGGTTGTCGGCGTAGTCGGTGATCACCAGCGAGTTGTTGCCGGGGTTCACGTTGATGGTGTTGTTGGGGCTGATCAGCGGGCGCAGCACCGGCACCAGATTGGCCGCGTTCTCGAAGTTGAGCTTGAAGATCTGCGTGACGATCTGCCCACCGCCGGGTGCGCTGCCCGCGTTGCCCTGCACCACGCTCACGCTGCCGCCCTGCAACTTGGCGTCGGCCTCGGGCACCACCTTGTACAGGCCGGCCGCCTCCACCACCGTGAAGCCTTGCAGCCGCAGCGCGGCCAGGAACTGCTGGAACGCGGCGGCGGGTGTCACCGCGCGCTCGGTCACCAGGTTGAGCTGGCCTTTCACGCGCGGGTCCACCACCACGTTGCGGCCAGTGATGGTGGCCATGGTGCGGGCCACGGCTTCGATCTCAGCGTTGGCAAAGTTGAGCGTGACGGGTTCGCTGGGGCGCACGCTGCCGGTGCGGGTGTCCACCGCCGTTTGGGCGCCAATCTGGCCGCTAGCGCAGGCAAGTATTGTGCTGGCAGCTATTGTTTTGAGAGTAAAGCGCAGGCGTGGAGCAAACAGGAAAGTCATAGATTCAACCCACGGTGATGATGGAGCGCGCGCCATTGCGCCGTCCGATGATGTTCAGAAGATTGGACAGTGCGGCCTCCCGCTCGGGGGCGGCACTGGCCTCGCCCGCAAAGCGCAGGCGGTTGCCCACCCACTGGCCGCTGCCGCTCAGTTGCAAGGCCCCGTCGAGCGTGCTGAGGGCGAGCGTAGGCACTTCGCCGCCCTGCAGCACCAGCCGGTAGCTACCCATGGGGCGCAGGGTGGACAGGCGCGAGGACATGGCCCGCGCATCCAGCTGGGCCTGGCCCGACAGCACCATGCGGCCAGCGGCCCATTGCACGGCCAGTGCGCGGGTCTGCAGCGCCAGCTGGCCCTGCGGCTGCAGCGTGTTCCAGGGGGTGCCCAGGCCCGCCAGCAACGCCGCGGGCCACTGGCTCTGGCCGTCGGCCAGGGTGATTTGGGGGCCTGCCCAGCGCAGGTGCACCTGGGCCTGCAGGGGCTCCGGCGTGCAGCAGCCCGCTTGCAGCCGGGCGCGCAGACCACCCCAGGTGGGGCGCAGCTGCCAGTCCACCCGGCCGGGCAGGGCGGCGCTGTCTTTGCTGGCCTGGCCGCCGGTCAACACCAGCTGGGCCGATCCGGTCCATACCGTGCCCCGTGGCTGCAGCAACAGCAACTGCCCCTGGGTGGCACGGGCCACGCCGCCGGCCAGCCAGTGCGCGGGCGCAAAGGCCACCACGGCGGGCAGCACGCCGGCCAGCACGCCGGCCCATGCCCAGCCCCACGCCGTGCGGGGGACGGAGCGGAGGGCCGGGCGTGTCGGACGGAGGTTGCGGGCCACGATGGGGAGGGTGTCGTTCAGGGCGGTGACGGGGCAGCGGGTCAGCGGGCCGGGGCGGCGGGCAAGGCCAGCACTACGGTGCCATCCCAGCGGGGCATGGCCATGGGCGTGCTGCCCAGGGTGAGGGGTGCATTGCCAGCCGGCGCCGCAGCAGCAGGAGCAGCGCTGCGGGTCAGGCGCGCTTCGAGCGGCGTGGCGCGGGCATTGCTGCGGGCCTGGGCCAGCCACTGGGCCAGCGCGTCGGCCGATGCGCCTTTGAGCGTGACCGTGGCGCGGTCGCCCGCCACGTTGAGCTGTGCCGTGTTGCCCAGGCGCTGCGTGAGAGCGGTGCGCAGCGCGCCCACGGCATCGCCGGGGCTGGTGGCGGGGGTGGCCTGCAGTTGCTGGGCCTCGGCCTGCAGGCTTTGCATGCGCTGCAGCTGGGCGTCGAGCGCGGCGTGCCGCGCGGGTGCGGCGCGCAAGGTGCCGAGCGCGGGGGCGACGGCCACCCACCACAGCAGGGCCAGCGCCACCACCGTGCCGGCGGCCAGCACCAGGTTCTGCTCGCGGGGCGCCAGGGCTTTCCAGCGGTCCTGGAGGGCGGAGGGTTGGGTCATGGGCTCACCTCGGTGCGCAGCAACAGGCTGCCATCGTCCATGCGGGCGCGGTAGCCGGCGGCTTGCAGGCGGCCAGACACCACGGATTCTTCATCGGGCGCCAGGGTCACGCCGCGCAGGCGCAGCTCGCCAGGGGTGTATTCGATGCTGCTGGGCGGGCGGCCATCGGGCAAGGCCGCACCGGCCGCCGCCAGCAGGGGCTCCAGGTCGCGCGCCGACACGCTACCGGCGGCCTGCCGCAGCTGGGCGAGCTCGCGTTCCATCTGCACCGGTGCATCGACGACCACCTGCACCTTGGGGAAGGTCTGGGTCAGGGTGTTGCGCACGCTGGCCTGCTTGGCATTCAGTGCCTGCCGTTCTTGCCAGGCCCAGGCGTTGAGCCCCACCAAGTGCGCCACCACCAGCACGCCAGCGCCCCAGCGGGCGGCACGCCACTGCGGGGCGTACAGCGCCGCGCTCAGCGCGCTGCCCACCTTGCGCAGCGCGCGGGTGCTGCTGGTGCTGGACAGGTCGAATTGCGCCAGGTCCCAGTTGCCACGGGCGGCATCGAGCGCGCGCTGGCTGGTGGTGTGCAGGGCAATGCGTTGGCCTTGCTGGCCCAGGGTGCGTTCGGCCAGCGCGGCCACGGCGGGCTCGGCGCGGACCACGAGGGGCTGGTCGTCGCCAGCCTCGGCGGCCAGCAAGCCGGTACGCGCCAGGGTCAGGGCCATGGGGGTCAGCGGCAGCACCGCCACGCCTTGGTCGGTACCGTGGCCGGTG
The DNA here is from genome assembly GCF_003058055.1 of Acidovorax sp. 107. Classification (NCBI taxonomy): domain Bacteria; kingdom Pseudomonadati; phylum Pseudomonadota; class Betaproteobacteria; order Burkholderiales; family Comamonadaceae; genus Acidovorax; species Acidovorax sp. 107. Next base: position 4,057,285 of record NZ_QBTZ01000001.1, read on the forward strand.
AGCACCACGTAGGCTTCTTCGGGCGTGCCCAGTGCACACAGCTCGGGCTGGCCGCTGGCCGTGGGGCCGGTGGCAAATTCGGGCACCATGCGGGCCACACGGCGGCCTGCGGCTTCGAGCGCCTGCAGGTGTTCGCGCAGCCAGGCGCGGTCGCACACGGCCACCCACACCGGCTCGCCGGCCTGCGCGCGGCTTTGTGCGCCGGGCTGCAGCGCAAAGTGCAATTGGCTGGCGTCGTCCAGCACGCGGTCTTCGAGCAGGCCTTCGAGCACGGAGCGCAGCCGGGGCGTTTGCTGGCCGGCGCCCAGCGGCACACCGGCCGGAATGGTCACGCGCTGCCACGACAGTGCCCGTGCAGGCACCACGGCCACAACCTCGCCGCCGGGGCGGGTGGGCTCGGGCAGCAGGGCTGCGGGTGCGGTGGCGTGCTGGAGGGCGGAATGGCCGTCTGCCGTCAGCGTGTAGGCGTACTCGGAGGCGGGTCCCGGGCGTGCCGGCGGCAGGAAAAGGATCAGGGTGCTCATGGGCGGGTTTTGCGGGCCATTTTAGGGGGCGGGCGTGACGCAGCGGCGGTGTGGGTCGTGCAGTGTTGAGGGTTGTTGTGCCTCAGAACAGGTTCTCAACGCTGCGCCCCGGGCAGGGTTTGCGTGGTTTCCCGGTCGAAGGCGCCGCGTTCGCGCCACAGGGTGGTCACGTCGATGCCCTGTTTGCGCACCAAAGAGCGCTCGTCCACCATCGCATCGCCCAGCCGCAGGCGGCCCCGCACTTCAAAGTACGACGAGGCCACGGCATGGGCGCTTTCGTTGATGTCGATGTTGGCGCCCACGAGGTCGCGCACGTCGCTGAGGGTGCGGAAGTGCCGCGCCTCGCGGGTCTGCACGATCTTCTGGGCCGTGGCGCTGTCCAGCCCGTCGATGGCGGCCATGAGCACGTTGATGTCGGCGGTGTTCAGGTTGACCGGGGTGCGCACAGGCAGCAGCGTCACATGCGGAGCGAGCGCCGCCACCGTGGCCGGGGTCAGGCCCAGCCAGCCCAGCTGGCTCACGCTGGGCGGCAGCAAGGGGGCGGAGCCGCTGTCGGAGCCTGCACCCGCCTGCGCGCGGCGCAGGCCGTCGATGAGGGTGCTCAGCTGCTGGCCGGGCAGGCCCAGGCGCTCGAACAGCCGGGTGAACTGCCGCAGGGCCACGGCCTGCACCTGCCCGCCTTCTGCGAGGTTGGTGATGTTCAGGCGGCCCTGCAGGTCGGTGATCTGGCCCGACAGGAAAGCCTCGGTGGTGTCGGTGCTGGCGTCGTCCACCTGCGTCACGTTCTTGTCGGCCGCGAGGAAGGTGGACAGGCGGGCCTCCTGCAAGGGGATGGCCCAGGGCTCGGCCAGGTGGTCGGCCCCGCCGGAGCGCCCGTCCTCGCGCAGGATCAGCCGCGACCAGTCGAGTGCGCCGATCAAGATCCACGCGGACTGCACGCGGCCGCGCTCGGCCGTCTCGACCTCCACCGCGCGCCACTGCTGCCACATCGCTGCGGCCGCAAAGGTGGCGACCAGCGTGACGGTGAGCATGGCGGCGAGCAGGGCGGCGCCGCGTGCCTTGTGCCTGTGCGATGGGCGCTGCCACAGCGAGTGCCACCGTGGAGCTGGCTTTGCCAGGCCACGAGTGGCGTCCCCCTGGGGGGATGCGGCGCAGCCGCTCAGGGGGGTACTCACGATCTGCCTCCGCCCAGCACGGGGTTGACCCAGTCACGCGTCAGCTGCCCCGTCAGCGCCTGGCCCGGGGGCAGGGTGATCTGCAGGCGGATGCCGTCCGGGATGGCCGAGGTGCTGTCGCCCGTCGGGGTGCCCGTGCTCGACTGGGGGTTGGACCATGCGCCGCCCCGGTAATAAAAGATCTGCCAGTTGTCCAGCGGCAGCAGCGTCACCTCGTAGCGCCGCTCGGCGTCGCCCGGCGTGCGCGCCCACTGGGCGGCCTGCTCCCAGGCCTGCCGCCAGTCGGCGCGGGTGCGCACCGGCGGCGACTGCCAGCGCAGCCACTGGCCCACGCCCTGGTTGTTGTTGCGGCGGGTCCAGGCCACCACCAGCGCACCCTCGTCGGGCACGGCGCTGCTGCGGCGGGTGAGGCGCAGTACCTGGCCATCCCAGTCCAGCGGCGTGGTGTTGGCGATGGACACCAGGGCGTCCAAGTCCGTACCCCACTGCCCCAGCGCGGCCTGCAGCACCAGCATCTCATCCGCCCGCTGGCGCGTGGACTCCTGCGCCCGCACCATGCCATCGAGCCCGCGCCAGCTCAGGATGGCGATCAACGCCATCACGCTGATGGCGACCAGCAGCTCGATGAGCGTGAAACCGTGCGGGACCTTCAAAACTGGCGCGACGCGAGGCCAGTGCACCCGTGGAACTGGCTCTGCCAGGCCACCGGGTGCGTCCCCCTCACGGGGGGAAGGCGCGAAGCGACTCAGGGGGGGCATCAATACCTTCCAATGATGGTGGAGAGGCGCAGGATGGAGTTGTCTCCATCCAGCACCTGTGCATCGATGCGCCGAAAACTCGGGTTGGGTGTGGGCCGCACGATGGTCACCACCTGCAGCTGGCGCCCGGCCTGCTCGCAGGTCAGGCTGCTGTCCCCCACGCTGGGCATCTGGCGCGAGAGCCGGGCCTTGACCAGTTCGTTCTCTGCGCACAGCTGCGCGAGCACGATGTCGGACTGCCGCATTGCGTTGCGCGTGAGTGCCGTCGTGGCCTGCAGCCCCGCCATGAGGGCAATGGCCACAATGGCCAGCGCCACCAGCACTTCCACCAGCGTGAAGCCCCGGTGGCCGATGAGGGGGCGGCGCGTCCTCACTGCACCGCGTCCACGGAAAACGGGCGCACACCATCGGTGGCAATGCGCAGGGTACGGTCGGGGGAGGACTGGTGGGTGATCAGCACCTGCTGCGGGCCGATCAGCGGCTCGGGGCCCAGTTGCAGCACCGCTGGTCCGCGCACCACGGTGCCAGGGTCCAGCCACTGGTCGGGCAGAGCGGCCTGCGCGCTGCGCGGCAGCCCTTCAAAACGGAACCCCCCCGGCAGCGCGCGCCAGCGCACCGGGATGCCCCCGGCGCGCGACTGGGCGCGTGCGGATTCGAGCAGCGCCGCCAGCCGCGCGGCCTCCCGCTCCAGCTGCGTCTGCCCGCCATCGCGCATCGCCAGCCCCACGCCCGCCGTGGCCAGCGCCATGATGCTGATGACGACCAGCAACTCCAGGAGGGTGAAGCCCCGTTGAGCCGCTGCACGGCTTCTTCCGGGGGAGAAGACGCCAGTGGCCTGGCAAAGCCAGTTCCACGGCGTCCCTCGCTGGGCGCGCGCCCGGTTCATGGAGCTGGGGAACCTTGGCAATGAGCGGTCACTGCCAGCTGCCAATATCGGCGTCCTTGCCTTCGCCGCCCGACTGGCCATCGGCGCCGAACGACATCACGTCGATCTCGCCCTTGATGCCGGGGTTGAGGTATTGGTAAGGGCGGCCCCAGGGGTCGTTGGGCAGCTTTTCGAGGTACAGCTTCCAGTTGCCCGGCACGGGGCCCGCAGTGGGCTTGATGACCAGGGCTTGCAGGCCCTGTTCGGCCGTGGGGTAGCGCTGGTTGTCCAGGCGGTAGAGCTTGAGCGCCTGCATGATGTTGGTGATGTCGGTGCGGGCGGCCGTCACGCGGGCATCGTCGGCACGTTCGAGCACGTTGGGCACGATCAGCGCGGCCAGCACGCCGATGATCACCAGCACCACCATCAGTTCGATGAGGGTGAAACCACGGGCCACGGTCTTGGCAACGCGGCGCGGGGCGGAGCGCACGAGGAGGGAGAAAGAAGTGTTCACTGCTGGCGGTCTCTCGGATGGTCGAATCGCGTGAATCATAATCCCCGCATGGTGACCAATACGTACAGCAAATGGGGCGTCCGCCTGGGGACTCTGGTGCTCTGGGCAGCCGCCGGCGCCAGCGTGGTCTATTGGGGGCTGCGCCTGTCGGCGCCTTCGTCCGCATCCCCCGCGCCGGCCGTGGCGCCTGCCCCGGTGGCCATGGATGCGCAGGCACTGGCGCGTTTGCTGGGGGCGGCGCCCGCAGCCTTAGGCGTGGCAGCGCCGGTGGCACCCACCGCAAGCCGGTTCACGCTGATCGGCGTGCTGTCGGGGCGCAGCAGCGGCGGCGGAGCCGCATTGATCGCCGTGGACGGCAAGCCCGCCAAGCCATTCCGTGTGGGCGCTGCCGTGGATGAGGGGCTGGTGCTGCAGGCCCTGGGCCCCCGTCAGGCGCAACTGGGGGCCAGCATGGGCGGGCCTGCCACGGTGACGCTGGACATGCCGCTGAAAAACTGATGGTCTTTTTGTTGGCCTGCCGCACGTGGCGTCAGGTCAGCTCCCTGATTTCCCATTCCCCCCAGCCCGGCGCCGCCACCGGCCAGTCGTCTGGGCGGGGCAGGGCGCTTTCTCCATGCTCCTGCAACCAGGCCACGCAGCGTGCCACCCCGGCGTGGGTGATCCACACCGTATCCTTCGCTCCCTGATCGGTGCGCCACTCCCGGGCGTTTTGCAGGGCGGCCGCCACGCGGTGCAGCATCTGGGCCAGGCTTTCGCCCCCGCCGGGTGCGTGGGTGGCGAACCCGGCCACCCAGGTGTCGATGGCACTTTTGCCGATGGCGTCCCAGGTTAGCCCCTCCCAACGGCCGAAGTCCATCTCGCGCAACCGGGCGTCGGAGGCAAAGGTCAAATCGGGTCTGAGCGCTTGTAGTTCATGCGCCAGCAGCTCACATCTTTGTAGCGTGGAATGCGCCACGAGGGCACTGGGAGGCAGTGCGGTTGACAGTCGCTCTGCCGCAGCGCGGGTGGCCTGCGCGTCGGCGGGCACGTCCAAAGCGCCGTAGCAGGTGCCCGGGGCAACCAGCGGGGCCGCATGGCGCACCAGCCACAGGCGGCTGCTGGCGGCGACGGGGGAGGGCGTCATAGCCATCGCAGTGCGATGGCCGCGCCCAGGTAGAACCCGATCTCGCTCACCTGCTGCGTGGCGCCCAGGCAGTCACCGGTGAAGCCTTGCAGCCGCCGGGCGAACCAACGCGCCATCCAGGCCGCGCAGAGCGCGCTGAGAGCGATGGGTGCTACTAAACAGAGAGCTGATTGGGCATATCCCACTAGCACCAGGGGCGGAAAACACCATAAAAGTGCCGTGACCAGTGCCTGGCCGGAGATCTGATCGGCCAGCGGCTTGCTTTTGGAGCGCGCCGTGTCGCCCACATGCGGCAGGCTGCGCACGATGAGCAGGGGCCAAAAGCGCGACAGCACATGCGCGCCCACCAGGGCCGCCAGCGCCGCGGGCAGGCTGTGCGTCCCCAGCAGCGCCAGCAGGCTGAGCTTGGCCAACAGCGCCAGCACCAGCGCCATGGCCCCGAAGGCGCCGATGCGCGAGTCCTTCATGATGTCCAGCGCGCGTTCGCGGTCGTAGCTGCCGCCCAGGCCGTCGGCCACGTCGGCCAGGCCGTCTTCATGAAAGCCGCCGGTCATCAGCACCGTGGCGATGGTGCAGAACACCGCTGCCACGGCCGGGGCCAGCGGGTTGGGCGCCAGCGCCCAGTGCAGCGCGGCATACACGGCCGCAGACAGCAACGCCGCCAGCCAGCCAATACCCGGAAAGTGCGCCGCGCTGGCCCGCAGCATGGCCGGGCTGTAGCCCACCCAGTTCGCCAGCCGCCCGGTGACGGGGATGCGGGTGAAGAACTGCACGGCCAGCAGGTAGTGGCGCAGGGCTTGCATGGTGTGCAGTGGGGGTTGATGCTTCTTTTTTGATAGCTGCTAGGGCATATTCAACTAGCGCTTGCAGCCACTTTGGGCATTATTTGGAGCGCAGGAACAGGCGGTAGGCCGGATTCAGTGTTTCTTCCACATAGGGGTAGCCCAGCGTGGCCAGGAAGGCGTCGAAGGCCGCCTTGTCCTCGGGCGGAACCTGCATGCCCACGAGGATGCGGCCATAGTCCGCGCCCTGGTTGCGGTAATGGAACAGGCTGATGTTCCAGGTCGGCTGCATCAGGCTCAAAAATTTGAGCAGCGCGCCGGGCCGCTCGGGGAAGGTGAAGCGCATCAGGCGCTCGTCCTGGGCCAGCGCCGAGTGGCCGCCGACCAGGTGGCGCAGGTGTTCCTTGGCCAGCTCGTCGTGCGTCAGGTCCAGCGCCTCGAAGCCGTGGCGGTTGAAGTTCTTGGCGATCTTTTCCGATTCGCCCTTGCCGTTGGTGGTCAGGCCTACAAACACATGGGCCCGGGCAGCGTCGCTGATGCGGTAGTTGAACTCGGTCACGTTGCGCGGGCCGCCGGGCAGGCCGCCCACCACCTCGCAGAAGCGGCGGAAGCTGCCGCGTTCTTCCGGAATGGTGACGGCGAGCAGCGCCTCGCGCTCTTCACCCACTTCAGCACGCTCGGCCACAAAGCGCAGCCGGTCGAAGTTCATGTTGGCGCCGCAAAGGATGGCGGCGTAGGTCTCGCCCTTGGTCTTGTTCTTGGCGACATATTGTTTGATGGCCGCCACTGCCAGCGCGCCAGCGGGCTCCACGATGCTGCGCGTGTCCACAAAGATGTCCTTGATGGCGGCGCAGACGGCGTCGGTATCGACGGTGATGTAGTCATCCACCAGGCCCTGCGCCACGCGGAAGGTCTCCTCGCCCACCAGCTTCACGGCGGTGCCGTCGGAGAACAGGCCCACATCGGCCAGCGTCACGCGCTTGTGGGCCTGCACCGACTGGATCATCGCGTCCGAGTCGTTCATCTGCACGCCGATCACCTTGATCTCGGGTCGCACGGCCTTGATGTAGTTGGCCACGCCCGAAATGAGGCCGCCACCGCCGATGGCCACGAACACGGCGTCGAGCTGGTTGCTGCCCAGGCTTTGCAGCTGGCGCAGGATCTCCATGGCGATGGTGCCCTGGCCAGCGATCACGTCCGGGTCGTCGAACGGGTGCACGAAGGTCAGGCCCTGTTCTTTCTCCAGCTGGACGGAGTGGCCGTAGGCGTCGGAATAGCTCTCGCCAAACAGCACGACCTCGCCACCAAGCGTCTTCACGGCATCAATCTTGAGCTGCGGCGTGGTGGTGGGCATCACGATCACGGCGCGCGTGCCCAGCCGGTGGGCACTCATTGCCACGCCCTGGGCGTGGTTGCCCGCCGATGCGCAGATCACGCCGCGCTGCAGCTGCTCGGGCGTGAGGTGCGCCATCTTGTTATAAGCCCCCCGCAGCTTGAAGCTGAACACGGGTTGCTGGTCCTCGCGCTTGAGGAGCACCTTGTTGTGCAGACGGCGGCTGAGGTTCTTGGCGGGCTCCAGCGCCGACTCCACGGCCACGTCGTACACGCGGGCGGTCAGGATTTTTTTGAGGTAGTCGGCGGGGGTGAGGTGCTGGGTCATGGCAGGTGCAGGAGGAGAGCCCCACCGGCGCAGGGCAGCGGGCGGGGGCCCACATCATAGGGCGTCGCCCTGGGGAGGGGCCGAGGCCTCTGGGCGGGCGGCCTGTTGCGGCGCGGGGCGACCGGGCAAAAAAAAGCCCCGGGCCGTGAGGCCTGGGGCTAATCCATCCTTTGAGGAGATGGAGGAGACAATCGGTGCGAGGCAAGTGCCGGGTTCCGGGCTTCTTGCCGCCTGCCGGTTCCTTTCTGTTCGAAAGCGGCAGCGCATGGGCGAAGTTTAGCGCGAGTCTTGTTGCGATGCAGCAAAATTCGCATCAAATTCTTTTCGTTTCGGTTTTCCGTGCGAAAAAACCACGTGTCACACAGGAGAAACACAAATGGAATGCACAGTCAGTTGGACCGGCGGGGCGGGGACCCGCTCCGGCATGGGTTTTGTGGCCGAAACCGGCAGCGGCCATGTTTTGACCATGGACGGTGCCCCCGATGCCGCCAACCCTGCCAATGGCGGCCAGAACCTGGCGCCCCGGCCTATGGAAACCGTACTGGCGGGCACGGGCGGGTGCACCGCCTATGACGTGGTGCTGATCCTCAAGCGGGGCCGCCATGACGTGCGCGGCTGCAGCGTCAAGTTGACGACGGAACGCGCCGAGACCGACCCCAAGGTGTTCACCAAGATCCACATGCATTTCACCGTCACGGGCAAGGGCATCCCCCCGGCCGCCGTGGAGCGCGCGATTGCCATGAGCCATGACAAATACTGCTCAGCCAGCATCATGCTGGGCAAGACGGCCGACATCACCACCGGCTACGAGGTGCTGGAGGCCTGACGAAGTCGTGGGATGGTCTGGACTGCCAGAATGAGCGGGTGGTTGTGCGTATGTTTTTGGTGCACCTGTTGCCCGCGTGAACCAGCTGGGGGTTCAAAGATAGTGCGCCGTGGTGGTCATGACCTTGGCGGCGCCTTTCATGGCGAGGCGCACCGGGGCGGGCAATTCCAGCGCGCCGGCGGCGCGGGCCTGGTCTGCGTGCCGCTCCTCGTCCTGCTTCATCCGGGCGACCACGGCCCTTGATGCCTGATCCTGCTCGGGAAGCCGGTCGAGGTGGCTTTGCAGATGCGCTGCCACCTGGGTTTCTGTTTCCACCACAAATCCCAGGTTGGCCCGGTCACTGACCTTGGCGGCCACCAGTCCGAGCGCAAAAGCCCCTGCGAACCACAGAGGGTTGAGCAGACTGGGGCGCGCGCCCAACGCGTCCAGGCGCTGTTGCGTCCAGGCCAGGTGATCGGTTTCTTCGCGCGCCGCTGCCTGCAGGTGGTCCCGCAGGGCGGGGTCGCGGGTGACGGCCGCCTGCGCGCTGTAGAGCGCCTGGGCGCACACTTCTCCCACATGATTCACCCGCATCAGGGCCCCCGCCAGCTTTTTCTGTGCAGGATCGAGCGACGCCTCGGGCACACCGTGGGCCGGTGTCTGCTCGGAAGCGCGGGGTTGGGCAAACAGTGTGCGCAGCGCGTTGTCTGCGGCAGTCAAAAAAGCGTCCATGGAAAGCTTTCGAGTGGCAATGGTGTCGAAACACAAATTGCACTTGGATACAAAAAACCACAGGGCAAGGCACAGGAGTTGCATGCAGCAATCGTGATTTTGCCCGTGCGCACTGAAATGTTGCAACACTGCAACGAATTTCCCCTTTCGGGGCGATTGTGGGTGAATTCCTTTGCGAAACCGGTCCGGGTCTGGTGCAATAAGAGCAACTTCCCCACCAGGAGGTTGGCCCGGGAAACCGGCGGGACTGTGCAGGTGCTTTCACCATAGACCCCCCGTACCGGAGCCCGATGTTTAACCTTGGAGTAACTCGCAATGAAAAAATCCCTGATTGCCCTGGCTGTGCTGGCTGCTTCCGGCGCTGCAATGGCTCAATCTTCCGTGACCCTGTTCGGCGTGGTTGACGCAACCTACGCTTACGGTTCCGGCAGCGTCTCTAACAAGTCGCAACTGACGAACTCCGGCTACAACAGCAGCCGTCTGGGTTTCCGCGGCGTTGAAGACCTGGGTGGCGGCATGTCCGCTTCGTTCTGGCTCGAAGCTGGTCTGAACAACGACAACGGCACCGGCGGCGTTACCAACACCAACAACCAAGCAGCTACCAGCACTGGCGGCGGCCTGACTTTCAACCGTCGTTCGACGGTTAGCCTGAACGGCGGCTTCGGTGAAGTGCGTCTGGGCCGTGACTACACCCCCCAATTCTGGAACCTGACCGTGTTCGATCCGTTCGGCACGAACGGCGTGGGCACCACCCAAACCCTGAACTCCAGCCTGGGTGGCCCTACCACCATCCGCGCTTCGAACTCCATCGGCTACTTCCTGCCTGGCAACCTGGGTGGTTTCTACGGCCAAGCCCAGTACTACATGGGTGAGAACAACAGCAACGCTGCCAACAAGAAGGACGGCAACGGCCTGGCACTGCGCGCTGGTTACGCTAACGGCCCCATCAACGCCGCTATCGCTTTCTCCGAAACCAAGTTCCTGACCGGCAACATCAAGGCCGTGAACCTGGGTGGTCAGTATGATCTGGGCATGGCCAAGATCATGGCTCACTACAACCAAGACAAGATCAGCGGTGGCAACGACGGCAAGGGCTTCCTGATCGGTGGTCTGATCCCCGTGGGCGCTGGCGAAGTTCGTCTGTCCTACTCCACCTACAAGATCGACACCGTTGGTGCTGATCCCCGTACGAACAAGCTGGCTCTGGGCTACGTCCACAACCTGTCCAAGCGCACTGCTCTGTACGCAACGTACGCTCACGTGAACAACAAGAACGGCGCTGCACAAGCTCTGAACGGCGCTGTGACCGGTGTGAACGACAACTCCAACGGCTACGACTTCGGTATCCGTCACAGCTTCTAATATTGACGGCTGGCGTCAGCCAGCTGCCGATATTCAAGCTCAAAAAAAGCCGCCTCCGGGCGGCTTTTTTTATTGGCTCTGACGTTGTTGTGGGTGTCTGGTGGCTTCTGTCGCAAATTTTGCTGGCAAGCTCCGGCTTCATGTCCGGTTATGCGGTGATGAATACTGCAAAAGGGTGTTTCCCACCAGGCGTGGTGCGGTCAGAGCCTGTATCAATGGGCGCTGAGAGTGGCGTGACCGCGCGGGACGGAGCACTCTGATTGGAGGGTTACAGGGAGGCGGAACAAAGCCATATCCAAGGCTTGGCACCATCCTTGCATTACTGAGTTGACTTTGGGGGCTATAGGCCCTTTATCGCATCGGGGATTCAGGGATTTCCCGTTGGCTATAGCGCAACCTTTACTGCATAGTAAAACTTTTAATCAAGAGGGTTCCATGAAACTCAACCACAGTCTTTTGTCGGTGGCTGCTGCTACCGCACTGCTGTTTGCGCCATCACTGCAGGCTAAGCCCTTCAAGTGGGCCAGTCAGGGGGAAATTTCGACGTGGGACATTCACTCCCAGAACAATGCGTTGCAAAACGGCCTTCATGCCAACGTGTACGAGAGCCTGGTGTACTACAACAGCAAGACGTTTGATGTGGAGCCCGTGCTGGCAACGGCTTGGAAGGAAATCAGCCCCACGCAGGTGCGTTTTACGCTGCGCCAGGGCGTCAAGTTCCACGATGGTTCGCCCCTGACCACAGATGACGCCGTGTACTCCATCCAGCGGGCCATGGCCAAAACATCCAATTTCACGCCTTATGTGCAGGGCATCAGCAAGGTAGTGAAAGTGGATGCGCAAAACTTCGACGTCATGCTGTCGTCGCCCAATCCGGTGCTGCTGCGTCAGATGACTGAGCTGCGCATCATGAGCAAGGCCTGGGCGGAGAAGAACAAGTCCGTCGAGCCCAAAGACATCAAGGGCACCGACGAGAACTTTGCCCACCGCAATGCCATGGGCACAGGGCCCTACACCCTTGAGTCGTGGCAGCCCGATGTGAAGATGGTGTTCAAGCGCAACCCCAACTGGTGGGGCAAGATGGACGGCAACGTGACCGAGATCGTCTACACCCCCATCAAGTCCGCCGCCACGCGCATTGCGGCGCTACTGTCGGGCGAAGTGGACCTTGTGCTCGACCCGTCTCCCCAGGACTTGGGCCGACTGCGCGCCAGCTCTGACCTGAAGGTGATTGACGGTGTGGAAAACCGCACCATTTTCCTGGGCATGGACCAATTCCGCGAAGAGCTGCCGGGCTCGAACATCAAGGGCAAGAACCCGCTCAAGGATGTGCGTGTACGCAAGGCGCTCTACCAGGCGATTGATGCCGAGACCATCTCGCGCAACATCATGCGTGGCCTGGGCAAGCCCACGGGCACCATCGTGGCGCCGCAGGTGGCTGGCTATACCGAGGCGGTGGGCAAGCGCTTCCCATACAGCGTGGATGCCTCCAAGAAGCTGCTGGCCGAGGCCGGCTACCCCGATGGATTTGAGGTGGACTTCGCCTGCCCCAACAACCGCTACATCAATGACGAAGCCATCTGCCAGGCCGTCACAGCCATGTGGGCGCGCGTGGGCGTGAAGGCCAAGCTGCGCACGCTGCCCCTGGTCAACTACTTCCCGATGATCCAGCGCTACGAAGCCAGCATCTACATGCTGGGCTGGGGCGTACCTACATTTGACGGGTTGTACAGCCTGCAATCGCTGGTGCGCAGTGTGGGCCAGGGTGGCGACGGCAACTACAACGTGGGCCGTTACAGCAACCAGCGCATGGATTATCTGGTGGATCGCATCAAGGCCGAGACCGATGCGCCTGTGAGGGCGCGCATGCTGACCGAGGCGCTGCAACTGTCCAACGATACCGTGTCCCACATCCCTCTGCATGACCAGGTGATCCCTTGGGCCATGAAGAAGAACATCGAACTGGTGCACCGTGCCGATAACCGCGTGGACATGCGCACCGTCAAGGTGAACTGATTTATTCTTGACGCACTGAAAGCAAGGGCCGTGCGGCCCTTGCTTTCTTTGGTATATCTGACGATGTATTGACCCGCAGTGCCTCGGCCACCAAAAGTGGCGGTGGTACTTCCATCGAACACTCACTCGACTCTCTGATGCTTGCCTTTATATTGCGCCGCCTGATACAGGCTGTGATTGTCATGGTCACGGTGGCCTTCATCTCCTTCATGCTGTTCCAGTACGTGGGAGATCCCGTGGTGTTCCTGTTGGGCCAGGATGCCACTCCGGAGCAGATCCGCGAGCTGCGTAGTGCCCTTGGCCTGGACAAATCCTTCTTCGTGCAGTTCTGGCACTTTCTGGTGAATGCGGCGCAGGGCGAGTTTGGCCTGAGCCTGCGCCAGGGCGCCAAGGTCTCGCGCCTGATTGCCGAGCGCTTCCCGGCCACGCTGGAGCTAGCCCTCGTTGCGGCCCTGCTCGCGCTGGTGATTGGGGTGCCGATGGGCGTGTATGCCGCCCTCAAGCGCGGCACCTTCACCAGCCAGCTGTTCATGACCCTTTCGCTGCTGGGCGTGTCCCTGCCTACTTTCCTGATCGGCATCTTGCTGATCCTGGTGTTTGCCGTGCACCTGGGCTGGTTCCCCAGCTTCGGCCGCGGCGAAGTGGTGCAACTGGGCTGGTGGAGCACCGGCTTGATCAAGGCCAAGGGCTGGCACCACATCATCCTGCCTGCGATCACGCTGGCCATCTTCCAGCTCACACTGATCATGCGTCTGGTACGGGCTGAAATGCTGGAGGTGCTGCGCACCGACTACATCAAGTTCGCCCGGGCGCGCGGCCTCTCCAACCGGGCCATCCATTTCGGCCACGCCCTCAAGAACACGCTGGTGCCCGTGCTGACCATTACCGGTTTGCAACTGGGTGGCCTGATCGCTTTCGCCATCATCACCGAGACCGTGTTCCAGTGGCCGGGCATGGGCCTGCTGTTCATCCAGGCTGTGACCTTTGCAGACATCCCTGTGATGGCCGCTTACCTGTGCCTGATTGCGCTGATCTTCGTGGTGATCAACCTGGTGGTGGATCTGTTGTACTTTGCGGTTGATCCGCGTCTGCGCGTGGGCAAGGCAGGAGGCCACTGATGCAAGGCCCTCGTTTGAAAGCTGGTGGTCGCGCCTTCGCGCACATCGCTCAATACCACCCCGAGTTGACGGCACTGCGGCGTGACCTGCACGCCCATCCCGAGCTGGGTTTTGAAGAGATATACACCAGCAAACGCGTCAAGGAAGCGTTGAAGCTCTGCGGTGTGGATGAGATCCACGACGGCATCGGGCGCACGGGTGTGGTGGGCGTCATTCGGGGGCGCAGCACGGCCAGCGGCAGCATGGTAGGCCTGCGTGCCGACATGGACGCCCTGCCGCTGACCGAGCACAACGACTTCGCCTGGAAGTCCTGCAAACAGGGCCTCATGCACGGCTGCGGCCACGACGGCCACACCGCCATGCTGATTGGCGCTGCGCGCTACATGGCGGAGACGCGCAACTTCGACGGCACCGCCGTGCTGGTGTTCCAGCCGGGCGAAGAAGGTTTTGCCGGTGCCCGCGTGATGATGGAAGACGGGCTGTTTGACCGGTTTCCGGTGCAGTCCATCTTTGCCATGCATAACTGGCCGGCGATGAAGCCCGGCACCGTCGGTATCAACGCCGGGCCCATGATGGCCGCTGCCGACCGCTTCACGGTTGAAATCACCGGGCGTGGCGGCCACGGCGCGCATGCCTACCAGACGGTGGACGTGGTGCTGGTCGCGGCCCACATCATCACTGCGGCGCAGAGCATCGTGTCGCGCAATGTCCGGCCCATCGACAGTGCGGTGGTCAGCCTGTGCGCGATGCAGGCAGGCGATCTGGGGGCGTTCAGCGTGCTGCCAGGCACGGCCACGCTGGTCGGCACCGTGCGCACCTTTGATCCGCAGGTGCAGGAGATGGTCGAGAAGCGCCTCAAGGAGCTATGCAGCGCCATTGCGCTGGGCTTCGGGGCCACCGCCACCGTGCACTACGAACGCATCTACCCCGCCACCATCAACAGCGAAAGCGAAGCGATCTTTGCGGGCGACGTGGCCGAGTCGCTGCTGGGTGCCGACCATGTGGTGCGCGACCTGGAGCCCAGCATGGGCGCAGAAGACTTCTCTTTCATGCTGCAGAACAAACCAGGTGCTTACTTGCGCATTGGCCAGGGCACAGGGTCCAGTGGCAGTGCGCTGCACAACAGCCGCTACGATTTCAACGACGACATCCTGCCGCTGGGGGCTGCGCTGCACGCCAGCCTGATCGAGCAGGCCATGCCCTTGCCTGCAGTTTGACCGGATGCCAGGCCCTTGTTGCTGCCCTTGTCTCTTCGCGCAAACACGCTGTTCACCCACCGGAAGTCTTCGTACCCTTCCATTCCACCCTTTCACTACCAGGAGATTTCCATGAAATTCCAGAAAAAAGTCGTTGTGACCGCTCTCTTCGCTGCGTTGACCGCTGCGAGTCTGGTAGCCCAGGCCCAGACCGTGCGCATCGCCAACCAGGGCGATGCCCTGTCGATGGACCCGCACTCGCTCAACGAGTCGCTGCAATTGAGCGTGACCAGCAACGTGTACGAACCCCTGGTGGGCCGCAACAAGGACCTGAGCCTGGCGCCCGCGCTGGCCACCAGCTGGAAGCAGATTGCCCCGACCGTGTGGCGCTTCGAACTGCGCAAGGGTGTGCAGTTCCATGACGGCACGCCGTTCACGGCCGACGATGTGGTGTTCAGCTTCACCCGCATGAAGGGCGACGGCTCCGACATGAAGGCCACCAACAGCGACATCAAGCAGGTGCGCAAGATCGACGACCACACGGTCGAGATCGACACCATGGCCCCCCAGCCTATCCTGCCGGACGTGATCACCACCTCCTACATGATGAGCAAGAAGTGGTGTGAGACCAACCAGGCTGTCACCCCCGTGGACCGCCGCAAGGGCATTGAGAACGCTGCGTCGTTCCGCGCTAACGGCACCGGACCCTACCGCCTGCGTGAACGCCAGCCCAACGTACGCTCCGTGTTCGTGCGCAACGGCGCCTACTGGGGCAAGATCGAAGGCAACGCCACCGAGGTGGTGTTCACCCCGATTGGCAATGACGCCACGCGCGTGGCAGCCCTGCTGTCCGGCGAAGTGGACGTGATGGAGCCCGTGCCTGTGCAGGACATCGAGCGCGTCAACAACAGCGCCAACGCCCGCGCCATCACCGGCCCCGAGCTGCGCACCATCTTCCTGGGCATGGACCAGAAGCGCGACGAGCTGCTGTACTCCAACGTCAAGGGCAAGAATCCCTTCAAGGACAAGCGCGTGCGCCAGGCGTTCTACCAGGCCATCGACATCGAAGGCATCAAGAAGACTGTGATGCGTGGCGCGTCCAATCCATCCGCACTGATGGTGGGCCCTGGCATCAACGGCTTCCAGCCAGAGGTCAAGCGCCTGCCTTACGACGTCGAGGCCGCCAAGAAACTCATGGTCGAAGCCGGCTACCCCAACGGCTTTGAAGTCACCATGAACTGCCCCAACGACCGTTATGTAAACGATGGCCGCATCTGCCAGACGGTGGCTGCCAACCTGTCGCGCATCAACGTCAAGATCAACCTTGCGGCCGAAACCAAGGGCACGTACTTCCCCAAGGTGCTACGTCGTGACACCAGCTTCTACATGCTGGGCTGGACGCCCACCACGTACGACTCGCACAACGCCCTCAATGCGCTGATGATCTGCCCGGACGATAAGACCGGCGCGGGCCAGTTCAACCTGGGTGCGTATTGCAACCCCAAGCTGGACGAGCTGACCAAGAAGATCCTGGTCGAGACCGACAAGCCCAAGCGCGACGCCATGATCAAGGAAGCCTTTGACGTGCACACCGCCGACGTGGGCCACCTGCCGTTGCACCAGCAGGCACTGGCCTGGGGCGTGAGCAAGAAGGTCAAGCTCGTGCAGATGGCCGACAACTACATGCCGTTCAAGTGGATCACCGTGAGCAAGTGAGCCCCCGCGTTCCCGACTGATCGATACGACGACAACAACAAAGCCACTGGCTAATTCAAGCCCGCAACAACACCCGTAGCTACCCGCTGCGCGTGTTGTTGCCCGTTGACTGGTTTCCCACAATGAAAACTACCCTTGCCCGCTGGTTTGACAGCGACGTTGGCTACAGCTTCCGCACATCGCCGGTCGCCATGCTGGCCGCTGCCATTGCGCTGATTTGCCTGTTCTGTTCGGTGTTTGCCGGATGGGTGGCACCCCACAACCCGTTCGACCTGACCACGCTGGAGCTGAGCGATGCGCGCCTGCCTCCGGCATGGAGCGAAATGGGCTCCATGAAATACCCCCTGGGCACCGACGACCAGGGCCGTGACATCCTGTCTGCCCTGATCTACGGCGCGCGCATTTCCCTCGTGGTGGGCATCGCTTCGGTGGTGCTGTCCGTGGTGGTGGGTGTGGCGTTCGGCCTGCTGGCAGGCTTTCGGGGCGGCTGGGTGGACGCTGTGCTCATGCGCTTGTGCGACGTGATGCTGTCCTTTCCCGCCATTCTGGTCGCGCTGCTGATTGCCGGCGTGGGCCGTGCGCTGTTCCCCAATGCGCACGAATCACTGGCGTTTGGCGTGCTGATCCTGTCCATTTCCCTCACCGGCTGGGTGCAATATGCCCGCACGGTGCGCGGCTCCACGCTGGTGGAGCGCAACAAGGAATACGTGCAGGCCGCCCGTGTGACGGGCGTCTCGCCGCTGCGCATCATGCGCAAGCACGTGCTGCCCAACGTGATGGGGCCCGTCCTGGTGCTGGCCACCATCCAGGTGGCCACGGCCATCATCACCGAAGCCACGCTGTCTTTCCTGGGCGTGGGCGCGCCGCCCACTTCGCCCTCGCTGGGCACGCTGATCCGCATCGGCAACGACTACCTGTTCTCGGGCGAATGGTGGATCACCGTGTTCCCGGGCGCCATGCTGGTGCTGATTGCCCTGTCGGTCAACCTGCTGGGTGACTGGCTGCGCGATGCCCTGAACCCGCGCCTGCGTTGAGCCATAACAAGAACAAGAAAAGCGATATTTCCATGAGCCTTCTCGAAGTCAAAAACCTCGTTGTCGAATTCCCGGGCCGTCGCGGTACCCTGCGCGCCCTGGACGACATTTCCTTTTCCATTGCACCCGGCGAGATCCTGGGCGTGGTGGGAGAGTCCGGCGCTGGCAAGTCGCTCACCGGCGCGGCCATCATCGGCCTGCTGGAGCCGCCAGGCCGTGTGGCCTCAGGCCAGATCCTGCTGGAAGGCCAGCGCATCGACAACCTCAGCAACGAGGAAATGCGCCACATCCGGGGCCGCCGCATCGGTGCGATCTTTCAAGACCCGCTGACCTCGCTGAACCCGCTGTACACCGTGGGCCGCCAGCTCACCGAGACCATCCTCGCCCACCTGCCGGTCAACGCTGCCGAGGCACGCCAGCGTGCGATCCAGCTGCTCAAGGACACCGGCATCCCGGCGGCCGAAGAGCGCATCGACCACTACCCCCACCAGTTCTCGGGCGGCATGCGCCAGCGCGTGGTGATCGCCCTGGCCCTGGCCGCCGAGCCCAAGCTCATCGTGGCCGACGAGCCCACCACGGCGCTCGATGTGTCCATCCAGGCGCAAATCATCACGCTGCTGAAAAACATCTGCAAATCGCGTGGTGCTGCCGTGATGCTGATCACCCACGACATGGGCGTGATCGCCGAGACCTGCGACCGCGTGGCCGTGCTGTACGCCGGCCGGGTGGCCGAGATCGGCCCGGTGCATGACGTGATCAACAAGCCGTCGCACCCCTACACCAGCGGCCTCATGGCCTCCATCCCCGACATGACGATGGACCGTGAACGTTTGAATCAGATCGACGGTGCCATGCCGCGACTCAACGCCATCCCCAAGGGCTGTGCCTACAACCCCCGCTGCCCCAAGACTTTTGACCGCTGCATGACCGACCGCCCCGACCTGATGGATGCCGGCGCTACCCGCGCTGCCTGCTGGCTGCACGCCGGTGCCACGACCCGCGCCGAGGTGACCGCATGAGCGCCGCCGCAACGAAAAGTAAGGCCCTGGTGCAGGCGCATGACCTGGCCAAGACCTTTGACGTCTCTGCCCCGTGGCTCAACCGTGTGATCGAGCGCAAGCCCCGCACCCTGCTGCACGCGGTGGACGGCGTGAGCTTCGAGATCGAAAAGGGCAAGACGCTGGCCCTGGTGGGCGAGTCCGGCTGCGGCAAGAGCACCGTGGCCCGCTTGCTGGTGGGCCTGTACGAGCCCACCCGTGGCGGTCTCACGTTCGACAACCAGGATGCGCACGCGGCCTTCAAGGGCAACGATGCCAAGGCCATGCGCCGCCGCATCCAGATGATCTTCCAGGACCCGTACGCGAGTCTGAACCCTCGCTGGCTGGTGGAGGACATCATCGGTGAGCCGCTCAAGGAGCACGGCCTCATCACCGACAAGGCAGAGCTCAAACAGCGTGTGGGCGAGCTGCTGCAGTCCGTGGGGCTGTCGCCGCTCGACATGGTGAAGTATCCGCACCAGTTCTCCGGCGGCCAACGCCAGCGCATCTCGATTGCGCGCGCCCTGGCCACCGAGCCCGAGTTCCTGGTGTGCGACGAGCCCACCAGCGCGCTCGACGTGTCAGTGCAGGCGCAGGTGCTGAACATCATGAAGGACCTGCAGCGCGAGCGGCAGCTCACCTACCTGTTCATCAGCCACAACCTGGCCGTGGTGCGCCATGTGAGCGACCAGGTCGGCGTGATGTACCTAGGCCGCCTGGTCGAACTGGCCGACAAGCACACGCTGTTCGACACGCCGCGCCACCCCTACACGCGCATGCTGCTCGATGCCATCCCCAAGATGCACGACACGGGCAAGGCGCGCACACCGGTGCAGGGCGAGGTGCCCAACCCGCTGAACCCGCCACCCGGCTGTGCGTTCAACCCCCGCTGCCCGCATGTCAATGACCGCTGCCGCACCGAACGCCCCAAGCTCCAGAGCATCGGCGGCATCCGCATTGCGTGCCATGCGGTGGAGGAAGGGCGGATCTGATGCCCAGCGCCGCACCGGCGTGCCGCGAAGTCACCCGGTGTGCGGGACACAGGTGCAGGCGGATGTCATTTGCTATGAAAAATATAGCTATTGACGCATGATGAACTAGCACCTGCGCCCGTTTTTGCATTGGGAGTCGATCAAGGTGCTGATCCGGCCGCCGCTGACGCGCCTGGCTCGGCGGCGGGCAGGGCCCGCCCCAGCAGGTAGTCAATGCAGGTGCGCACCGCCCGGGTCTGGTGGCGGTTGGGCATGTAGAGCATGAACATCTGGGTGCCAAAAATGCTCAGCCGCCAGTCGTCGAGCGTGGTCAGCACTTCCCCGCTGGACACGGCGTCCTGCACCACGTAATCCGGTACCAGCCCCACGCCCAGCCCTGCCAGGATGCCCTGGCGCAGAAACGGAAAGTGCTCCGAAATGATGGTGGGCTCCAGCAAGGCTTCCTGGCGCTGGTCACCCCGGTACCCGCGCAGGCGCAGCTGCTTGCCCACCACCCCTGCGGTGATCACCGGCGCAGCCTGCAGAGCCTCGAAGTCCTGGGGCAGCCCGTGCGCCTCGGCGTATCCACGCGATGCGCAGGCGATGTAGCGCACGCTGCCCAGGTCGCGCGCTACCAGCGTGGGCGGGGGCTCGGGCATCACGCGGATGGCGATGTCCACCTCGTCACGGATGAGGTCGTCCACCCGGTTTTCAAAGCGTACATCCAGCACGATGCCGGGGTACAGCCGCTTGAAGTCGATCAGCCAGTCCGACATCACCATCTGCCCGTAGCCACTGGGCACGCTCAGGCCCACGCGGCCCTGCAGGCCCTGGCCCAGCGTGGCAATGGTCTCGCGCGCGGCCAGCATTTCGTTCTGAATGGCGCGGCCATGGGCGTACAGGCGCAGCCCCACCTCGGTGGGCTCCACCCGGCGCGTGGTACGGCGCACCAGCTGTACCCCCACCGATTTTTCCAGCTGGTGCAGGTGGTAGCTCACGTTGGCGCGCGTCATCTTCAGGTTGCGCGCGGCCTGGCTCAGGTTGCCGGCATCGAGGATGTCGACCAGCACGGTGAGGGAGGTGAGTTCCATAGGTGGGGCGGCGCTTGACCGCTCGTTTGCTGCAGTTTGTCAAAAGAACTTTGACAGTCTGTCAATGAGCTCTGTAATTGTCAAGATTACTTCGCGCATCAACAATCCCCCGGTCATCAACAGGCACAGCCATTGACCAGGAGACTTCCCCATATGCACGCCGCCGCTGCCGCATCTTCCGTTGTTACGACCGCGCTGCATGGCGATGTTCTGGTCGTCACCATCGACAACCCGCCCGTCAATGCCCTGGGCGCTGCCGTGCGCCAGGGCCTTTTGGCGGCCATGCAGCAGGCGCAGGCCGACGCCGCCGTGGTCGCCGTGTTACTGGTGGGTGCGGGCAAGGCCTTCATTGCCGGGGCGGACATTCGCGAATTCGGCAAGCCACCGGTTGCTCCCATCCTGCCCGAGGTCTGCCGCGCCATCGAAACCCTGAGCAAGCCCGTGGTCGCCGTGCTGCACGGCGCGGCCCTGGGCGGTGGGCTGGAGGTGGCTCTGTCGGCACACTACCGGCTGGCTTTGCCCGCTGCCACGCTGGGCCTGCCCGAGGTGAACCTGGGCCTGCTGCCCGGCTCGGGCGGCACCCAGCGCGCCCCACGCCTGATGGGCGTGCAGGCGGCTACTGCCCTCATGCTCAGTGGTCAGCCCCTCAAGGCGCAGGCCGCGCTGCAAGCCGGGCTGGTCGACAAGCTGGTGGAAGGCACCGACCCGCTGGCCGCAGGCCTGGCCTACGTGCGCGAGCTGCTGGCGGCCAACGCCCCCGCGCGCCGCACGCGCGACCTGGCCATCGCCGAGCCGCAGGCGGCCCTGGCCTGGCTGGAAGAGCAAAAGACCGAGACGGCCAAGAAGTCGCGCGGCCTGTTCTCTCCCCTCAAGATCATCGAATGCGTGCAGGGCGCGCTGCAACTGCCGTTTGATGAAGGCATGGCCCGCGAGCGCGCCCTGTTCATGGAATGCCTGGACAGCCCGCAACGCGCCGGGCTCATCCACGCCTTTTTTGCCGAGCGCGAAGTGGTCAAGGTGCCTGAGGCCCAGGCCGCGCAGCCACGCCCCGTGGGCAGCATTGCCGTCATCGGTGGCGGCACCATGGGCGCGGGCATTGCCGTGGCGGCGCTGGATGCGGGCCTGCCCGTGACCATGATCGAGCGCGACGCCGAGTCCATCGCCCGGGGCCGCGCCAATGTCGAGAAGGTCTACAACGCCCTGGTCGCCAAAGGCCGCATGACCGATGCCGCCAAGGCCGCCGTGATGGCGCGCTACATCGGCAGTACCAGCTACGCCGACATCGCCCAGGTTGATCTGGTGATCGAGGCCGTGTTTGAAGACATCGAGGTGAAGAAGGCTGTGTTCCGCGAGCTGGACCGCGTGTGCAAACCCGGTGCCGTGCTGGCCACCAACACCTCCTACCTCGACATTGACGCCATTGCCGCTGCCACCGGCCGCCCGCAAGACGTGATTGGCCTGCACTTCTTCAGCCCCGCCAACATCATGAAGCTGCTGGAGATCGTGGTGCCCGCCCAGGTGGCGCCCGATGTGGTTGCCACTGCGTTCGAGCTGGCACGCAAGCTCAAAAAGGTGCCTGTGCGCGCCGGTGTGTGCGACGGCTTCATCGGCAACCGCATCCTGGCTATCTACAAGCAGGCCGCCGACTACCTGCTGGAAGACGGTGCCAGCCCGTATGAGATCGACGCCGCCGTGCGCGGCTTTGGCTTTGCCATGGGCCCCTTCCAGGTGACCGACCTGGCCGGTGGCGACATTGGCTGGGCCACCCGCAAGCGCCGTGCTGCGACGCGTGACCCCAAGGCCCGCTATGTGGAAATTGCCGACCGCATCTGCGAGCGCGGCTGGTTTGGCCAGAAGACGGGGCGCGGTTTTTACCTCTACCCCGATGGCGCCCGCGTGGGCCAGCCCGACCCTGAAGTGCTGGCCATTGTGGAGGCCGAGCGCGCCAAGAAGGGCGTGACGCCCCGCAGCTTCACCGCCGACGAGATCATGCGCCGCTACATGGCCGCCATGGCCAACGAAGGGGCCAATGTGGTGCACGAAGGCATTGCCCTGCGCCCGCTGGATGTGGACGTGACCTTTGTGGCGGGCTACGGCTTTCCGCGCCACCGGGGCGGCCCGATGAAGTGGGCCGACATGACGGGGCTCCCCAAGGTGCTGGCCGACATCCGCGAGTTCGCCAAGGAAGACCCGCTGTTCTGGAAGCCCTCGCCCTTGCTGGAAAAGCTGGTGCGGGAAGGGCGCAACTTTGACAGCCTGAACCAGGCTGAAAAGAGCTGACCTCGCCTCTCGCCGCGATTTTTAGGATCCATCGAATTCAAATCATTTTGGCCTCTGGCGCTTGATCAATAAGCGCAAAAAGCTATCAAATAAGGAGCAAATCATGCGTGAAGCCGTCATCGTTTCCACCGCCCGCACCCCGCTGACCAAGTCGCACCGGGGCGAATTCAACGCCACGCCCGGCCCGCAGCTGGCCGCGTATTCCGTCAAGGCGGCCGTGGAGCGCTCGGGCATCGACCCCGAGCTGATTGAAGACCTGGTGATGGGCTGCGGCTACCCCGAGGGCATCACCGGCAAGAACATTGGCCGCCAGGCCGCACTGCGCGCGGGCCTGCCCCTGTCGGTAGCGGGCATGGTTGCCAGCCGCTTTTGCGCGTCGGGCCTTCAGTCGGTGGCGATTGCGGCGGGCCGCATCGTGGCCGAAGGCGTGCCCGCCATGGTGGCGGGCGGGGTGGAGAGCATCTCTGCCATCCGCGCAGGTAACCCGGCAGACATTGACCCCTGGCTGCAAGAGCACAAGCCCGACCTCTACATGGCCATGATCGACACCGCCGACATCGTGGCCCACCGCTACGGCATCAGCCGCGAAGACCAGGACGCTTTCTCGCTGCAAAGCCAGCAGCGCACCGCCGCCGCACAGCAGGCCGGTGTGTTCGCTGACGAGATCGTGCCCTGCGCCGCGCGCATGATGGAAAAGAACAAAGAGACCGGCGAGGTCACCTACCGCGAAGTGACCGCCACGCACGACAACTGCAACCGCGCCAATACCACGCTCGAAGGCCTGGCCAAGCTGGAGCCCGTGAAGGGCCCAGGCCAGTTCATCACCGCAGGGAATGCCTCGCAACTGTCCGACGGCTCCAGCGCCTGCGTGCTGATGGAAGCCAAGGAGGCCGAGCGCCGTGGCCTGCAGCCCCTGGGTGCCTTCCGTGGTTTTGCCGTGGCCGGTTGCGAGCCCGACGAAATGGGCATCGGCCCCGTGTTTGCCGTGCCCAAGCTGCTGGCACGCCACGGCCTCACGGTGCAAGACATTGACCTGTGGGAGATGAACGAGGCCTTTGCCTCGCAGGCCCTGTACTGCCAGCGCCGCCTGGGCATTCCCTCCGAGCGGCTGAACGTGAACGGCGGGGCGATTGCCATTGGCCACCCCTTTGGCATGACCGGTGCGCGCCTGGTGGGCCACCTGCTGCTCGAAGGCCGCCGCCGCAAGGCCAAGTACGGCGTGGTGACGATGTGCATTGCCGGTGGCATGGGCGCTGCAGGCCTCTTCGAAATTTTCTGACCTTGCGCCACACCACCGAACTCTGAACTGCAAGCGACCCGATATGGACCTGAATTTCACCCCCGAAGAAGAAGCCTTCCGCGCCGAGGTGCAGGCTTTCTTGAAAGCCAAGCTGCCCGAACGCATCGCCACCAAGGTCAAGGCAGGGCAGCGCCTGACCAAGGCCGACCAGGATGAGTGGCACGCCATCCTCAACGAGCGCGGCTGGCTGGCCAACCACTGGCCCCAGGCCTACGGCGGCCCAGGCTGGGGCGCGGTCGAGAAGTTCATCTTCGACACCGAGTGCGCCCTGGCCGGTGGCCCGCGCATCGTGCCCTTTGGCGTGAACATGCTGGGCCCGGTGCTCATCAAGTTTGGCAACGAGGCGCAGAAAAAATACTGGCTGCCGCGCATCCTGAGCGGCGAGGACTGGTGGTGCCAGGGCTATTCCGAACCCGGCGCAGGCTCGGACCTGGCTTCGGTCAAGACCACGGCGGTGCGCCAGGGCGACCACTACATCGTCAACGGCCAGAAGACCTGGACCACCCAGGGCCAGCACGCCAACATGATCTTCTGCCTGGTGCGAACCGACCGCGAAGCCAAGGCCCAGTCGGGCATCAGCTTCTTGCTGGTGGACATGAAATCGCCTGGCGTGGAACTGCGCCCCATCCGCACGCTCGATGGCGACAAGGAAGTCAACGAAGTCTTCTTCACCGATGTGAAGGTGCCCGTGGAAAACCTGGTGGGTGAGGAAAACAAGGGCTGGACCTACGCCAAGTACCTGCTGACCTACGAGCGCACCGGCATCGCAGGCGTGGGCTTTTGCATTGCCGCGCTGGCCAAGCTCAAGGTCATTGCGGCCAAGGTGATGAAGAACGGCCAGCCACTGGACCAGGACCCGCTGTTTGCTGCCCGCATGGCACAGGTCGAGATTGACCTGGAGAACATGAAGACCACCAACCTGCGCGTGATTGCCGCCGTGGCCGGTGGCGGCGTGCCGGGGGCCGAAAGCTCCATGCTCAAGATCCGTGGCACCGAAATTCGCCAGGATATCCTTTCGCTCATCCGCCGCGCGGTGGGGCCTTACGCGCTGCCGTTCATCGAAGAAGCGCAGTACGAAGGCTATGCCGATGAGCCCGTGGGCCCGAAGGAGGCAGCGACGGCTGCGGCCAACTACTTCAACTACCGCAAGCTGTCGATCTTTGGCGGCTCCAATGAAATCCAGAAGAACATCATCTCCAAGATGATTCTCGGCCTGTGAGGTTGCCGCGATGAACTTTGAACATACCGAAGACCGCCGCATGCTGGCGGACACCCTGACCCGCTTTGTGGCCGAGCAGTACGGCATCGAAACGCGCAACCACATTGCCTACGGCGACACCGGTACGGACCCAGCGCTGTGGGCCCGCTTTGCCGAGCTGGGCGCGATTGGCGCGCTCTTCCCTGAAGCAGATGGCGGCTTTGGCGGTGCAGGCTTTGACGTGGCCGTGGTGTTTGAAGCCCTGGGCAGCGGCCTGGTGGTGGAGCCCTTTGTCGGCGCGCTGGTGGTGGGCCGGGCGCTGGGCCTGGCGGGCAGCGCGGCGCAAAAGGAACACATCGCCAGTCTCATCGACGGCAGCACCGTGGCCGCGCTGGCGCACGAAGAGCCCGGCGCACATTACGCATTGAACCGCGTGACCACCCGCGCGGTGCGCAATGGCGACGGCTGGCAACTCACCGACCACAAGGCCGTCGTGCTGCATGGCGACCAGGCGCAGATGTTGCTGGTGAGCGCCCGCACTTCGGGCGCTGTGGACGATGAAGAGGGTATCTCGCTGTTCCTGGTTTCCACCGATGCCGCAGGCCTGAGCCGCCGAGGCATGGGCCGCATCGATGGCGGCCGTGTGGCTGAAGTCAGCTTGCAGAATGTGCAGCTGGGTGCCGATGCACTGCTGGGCACGGAAGGGCAGGGCTACGCGACGCTGGAGCATGCGGTGGGCTGGGGCATTCTGGCGGTGTGTGCTGAGGCGCTGGGTGCGATGGACGTTGCCAAGAAGCACACCCTGGAATACCTGCAAACGCGCAAGCAGTTTGGTGTGCCCATTGGCAGCTTCCAGGCCCTGCAGCACCGCATGGCCGACCTGCTGCTGGAAGTGGAGCAGGCGCGCTCTGCCGTCATCAACGCAGCGGCCGCGATGGATAGCACCGACCGCACCGAGCGCGAGCGTGCGCTGTCGGCGGCCAAAGTCACCATGGGCCGTATTGGGGCGCTGGTGGCCGAGGAAAGCATCCAGCTGCACGGGGGCATTGGCATGACGTGGGAGCTGCCCTTGTCGCACTACGCCAAGCGCCTCGTCATGGTGGACCACCAGTTTGGCGACGAAGACCATCACCTGGCGCGCTTCATTGCGCTGGGCCGGAGCTGAAGCCATGGAGCAGCCACTGCCTCTGCTGCAACGCCGCGAGGGCGCGGTGCTCGTGCTCTCCAACAACAACCCAGCCGCGCGCAATGCGCTGTCGCCCGCGTTCTACGCGGCGCTGACCGAGGCACTGGCGCAGGCCGAGGCCGACCCCACCGTGGGCGCCATCGTGCTCACGGGCGAAGGCGGGCACTTTTGCGCGGGTGGTGACTTGCGCCAATTGGCCAAGCGCCGCGAGCTGCCCATCGAAGAACGCCGCGCCAAGCTCGAAGGCCTGCACGACCTGATCCGCACCGTGCGCGATTGCCGCAAGCCGGTGATCGCGGCGGTGGAGGGCGCTGTCGCTGGTGCTGGCCTGTCGCTGGCGCTGGCCTGCGACATGCTGGTGGCTGCGCGCAATGCCGTGTTCTCGGTGGCCTATGTGAAAGTGGGGCTCACGCCCGACGGGGGCGCCACGGCCTTCCTGGCCGAGTTCGTATCGCGCCAGGTGCTGACCGAGCTGTGCCTCACCGGCGAACGCATCTCGGGCGAGCGGCTGCACGCACTCGGCCCGGTCAACCGACTGGCCGAGCCGGGTGAAGCGCTGACGCAGGCATTGGCATTGGCCGCGCAGGTGTCCGCCGGGCCGGACCTGGCCATGGGCCGCATCAAGGCGCTGTGCCGCAGTGCCTACGCGCAGCCACTGGACGACCAGCTGGAGCTGGAAGCACAGCGCATGGTGCAGTCGCAAGCCACCGAAGAATCCCGCGAAGGCATTGGTGCGTTTCTGGAAAAACGCCCCGCCGATTTCGCCCGCCTGCGCCAGGTCAATGCCGCTGGCGCGGGTACACAAGACACTACGCAATGACCTCCACAACCCCCACACCCGCATTGCCAGAGGGCATGGACTTCCCGCTCGAAGGCGTGCGCGTACTCGATCTCTCGCGCGTGTTTGCCGGGCCGCTGTGCGGCCAGGTGCTGGCCGATTTTGGTGCCGACGTCATCAAGGTGGAACACCCCGGCCGGGGTGACGACACCCGCGACTGGGGCATGCGCATCGGCAAGACCGAGACCACCTACTACAACAGCATGAACCGCAACAAGCGGTCCATCACGGTGGATTTGCAGACGCCCGAAGGCGTGAAGATCATCCGTGACCTGCTGCCGCAGTGTGACGTGGTGGTCCAGAACTTCAAGACCGGCGGCGCCGAGAAGCTGGGCCTGGGCTACGAGCAGCTCAAGGCCATCAAGCCCGATCTCATCTACTGCTCGGTGGCGGGCTACGACAGCTCCGGCCCCGAGGCCAAGCGCCCCGGCTACGACCTGGTGATCCAGGGCGAGGCGGGTCTGATGGCCATCAACGGTGAGGCCAGCCAGCCGCCGCTGAAGTTTGGCGTGGCCGCCGTGGACATGATGACCGGCATGTATGCGGCGCAGGCCGTGCTGGCCGCACTGTTCCGCCGGGAACGCACAGGCAAGGGCCGCCACATCGAGATGGCGCTGTACGACTGCGGCCTGATGATCACCGGCTATTACGGCCTGGACGCCATGCTGCTGGGCCACGATCCGCAGCGTTACGGCAACGCCCACCCGTCCATCGTGCCCTACGGCATGTTCGAGGCACAGGATGGTCCGCTCATCATCGCCGTGGGCAACAACAGCCAGTTCGACAAGTTCTGCCGCCAGGTGGTGATGCGCCCGGACATCGTGGAAGACCCCCGTTTTGCCACCAATGTCGAGCGTGCCCGCAATCGACTGACCCTGCTGCCCGAGATGAAGGCGTTGATTGCCAGCTTCCCGCGTGATGTGCTGCTCGAACGCCTGACCGCTGCGGGCATCCCTTGCGGCCGCGTGGCCGGCCTGCATGAGGCGCTGACCAGCGAGCGCACGCGCCGCGGCGGCCTGTTGCAGGAAATGCCCCACCCCGAGGCGGGCACCACGCATGTGTTTGCGCCGCCTTATCGACTCGACGGCCAGCGCCTGCCCATCCGCAACGCACCGCCCACCCTGGGCGCGGCCACGCGCGAGGTGCTGCAGCAGCTGCTGCAACTGCCCGAGGCCGAGCTGCAGGCCCTGCGCGACAAGGGTGTGCTCACGCTGCCCGACCCACAACAACATTGACAGGAGACTCCCCCCATGCGATCCATTTCCCGCCGCGCCATCCTGACCACCGTGGCTGCCCTGGCCCCCTTGGCTGTCCCCGGCATGATGTCGGCAGCCCATGCGCAGGCCTGGCCTGCCAAGCCCATCAAGCTGATCGTGCCGTACCAGGCGGGTGGCGCCACGGACATTACCGCCCGCACGCTGGGCGAGAAGCTCTCGACCCGTCTGGGCCAGCCTGTGCTCGTGGACAACCGCGGCGGAGCCGGCGGCGTGACCGGTACCGACCAGGCGCTCAAGTCGCCAGCCGACGGCTACACCCTGCTGGTGTCCCTGGGCACCACCATGCTCATCAACCAGTTCCTGTACGACCGCCTGCCTTACCAGCCGCAAAAAGATCAGGCCCTCATCACGCAGATCGCGCTGGCGCCGGTGGTGCTGCTGGTCAACCCGCAGCTGCCGGTCAACAACGCGTCGGAGCTGATGGCCTACATCGACCGCAACAAGGGCAAGATCGCCTATGGCTCGTGGGGCATGGGTTCGTACGCCCACCTGGCGGGTGCATGGCTGTCCGACAAGCACAAGGCCGACATGAACCATGTGGCCTACAAGGGCGAGGCCCCCATGCTGCAGGACCTCGTGGGTGGGCAGTTCCAGATGGCGTTTGCCAGCCTGCAGTCGGCCCGGCCGTACATCGAATCGGGCCGCCTCAAGCCACTGGCCGTGACCGGCGCGCAGCGCATGGACGCACTGCCCAAGGTGGCCACTATGGCCGAGCAGGGTATCAAGGACGAGGTCTTCCAGGTGACGGGCTGGGTGGGCATGAGCGCACCTGCCAAGACGCCGCCTGAAGTGGTCGCCCGGCTCGGCGCCGAGCTGCAGGCCGTGATCGCGATGCCCGAAGTGCGCGAGCGCATCCAGCAGATGGGCTTCATCCCTGTGGGCAGCAGCCCCGAGCAGTTCAACGCGCAGTTCAAGAAGGACGCACCGGTGTGGGAGCGCGTGGTGAAGGTCTCTGGCGCGAAACTAGATTGACACCCCCCTGAGTCGCTTCGCGCCTTCCCCCCGCTCTCGCAACGCTGCGCGTTGCGGGCAGGGGGACGCAGCCAGCGCGGCGGGGCGGCCCTTGCGCGGCTGCCCACGCCTGGGCAGCGCCGGTTACGTCGGGTGTGGGCCAGCACAAAAGCTGAAAGTAAAAACGGATCTCTGATGACGAAACAATGTCTTTTTCCCGCCGCCTTTTCGCGTCGCGCAGTGCTTGCAACGGCTGCGGCTGTGTCGGTGCTTGGCCTGTTGGGCACGGCCCCGGCACACGCCCAGGCCTGGCCCAACAAGATGATCAAGCTCGTGGTGCCCTTCCCGGCGGGCGGCCCCACCGACACGGCCTCGCGCATCGTCGGCCAGAAGCTGGCCGAGCGGCTGAAGCAGCCCGTGGTGGTGGAGAACCGAGCGGGTGCGTCGGGCTCGATTGCCGCGCAACAGATCGCCAAGACCCCTGGCGACGGCTACACGCTGATGATGCTGGCCACGCCGACGCTGCTGGCGCCGCACTTGTATAAAAAGGCGGGCTACGACACCACCAAGGATTTCGTGTCCGTGGCCACGGTGTACGACCTGCCCATCGTGGTGGTGGTCAACCCGGCGCAGATGCCCACCGTGACCGATCTACAAAAGCTCATCACCCATGCCAAGGCGCGGCCGGGGCAGCTCAACTACACCTCCTCGGGCGTGGGCAGCTTTGGCCACCTGAGCATGGAGCTGCTCAAGCAGCTGGGCCAATTTGAGATGGAGCATGTGCCTTACAAAGGCGGTGTACCCGCCATCACCGACACGCTGGGCGGCCAGGTGCCCATGATGTATGCCGACCTCGTGGCGGCGCTGCCCCATATCCAGACGGGCAAGCTGCGTGCGATTGCCGTGGGCTCGCCGCAGCGCGTGGGCGTGATCCCCAATGTGCCCACCATCGCCGAGCAGGGCTTCAAGGGCTTTGATGCCGTGTCGTGGGGCGGCCTGATGGCCCCGCCCGGTACGCCCAAGGACGTGGTC
Organism: Acidovorax sp. 107; assembly: GCF_003058055.1. Taxonomy (NCBI): domain Bacteria; kingdom Pseudomonadati; phylum Pseudomonadota; class Betaproteobacteria; order Burkholderiales; family Comamonadaceae; genus Acidovorax; species Acidovorax sp. 107. Next base: position 4,087,826 of record NZ_QBTZ01000001.1, read on the forward strand.
GACCGCATCAGCACCGAAGTCAAGGCCATCCTGGCCGACAAGGAAGTGCAGGACAAGCTGCTCAACGCCGGTGCCATCGCCAACTACCAAGGCCCGGACCAGATGGCCAAGCGCGTGCGTGGCGATTACGCCAAGTGGGGCCAGGTGATCCGCGACAAGGGCATCACGTTCGAGTAAGTTGGGCCATGACCAACACCACTGCCTCTGCCCCTTTTCCCCCGTTCCGCCGGGTCTCCGATCTGCTGCGTGACAACGCGCAGCAGCGCCCGCAGGCCAATGCCTTGGCCGATGACGACTCCGCGCTGGACTGGGCCGCGCTCGATGCCCTGGTGGACCGCGTGGCCGCATCGTTGCAGCAGACGGGCCTGCAGTCGGGCGATGTGGTGGCCGTGTGCGCTGCGTCGTCGGTGCGCTATGCCGCCGTGTACCTGGGCGCCCTGCGTGCGGGGGTGGTGGTGGCACCGCTGGCGCCGTCCGTCACGCCCGAGGCCATGGCGTCCATGCTGGGCGATGCCCAGGCGCGCCTGCTGTTTGCCGATGCGCAGGGCAGGGCGGCGGTGCCGCCTGCGGTGATGGAAGGCGCCGGTGCGCTGCCGCTTGTGGCGCTGGACGACGCGGGTGCGGGCACGCCGTGGAGCGAATGGCTTGCCCCTGAAGGCGCGGCGCCGCAGCCGGTGGACGTGGGGCCCGAGCACCCGTTCAACATCATTTATTCCTCCGGCACCACCGGCAACCCCAAGGGCATCGTGCAGTCGCACGGCATGCGCTGGGCACATCTGGTGCGTGGCCTGGCGCAGGGCTACGGTCCGGACAGCGTCACGCTGCTGGCCACGCCGCTGTATTCCAACACCACGCTGGTGTCGTTCTTCCCCGGCCTGTGCTGGGGCGGCAGCGTGCTGCTGATGCCAAAGTTCGATGCACTGTGCTACCTGCAGACCGCGCAGCAGATCCGCGCCACGCATTCCATGCTGGTGCCGGTGCAATACCAGCGCATCATGGCGCTGCCGCAGTTTGGTGAATTCGACCTGTCGTCCTTTCGCGCCAAGTTCTGCACCAGCGCGCCGTTCCGCGCCGAGCTGAAAGCCGACATCCTGGCGCGCTGGCCGGGCGCGCTGTACGAGTTCTATGGCATGACCGAAGGCGGCGGCACCTGCATCCTGGCGGCGCACGAGCACCCGGACAAGCTGCACACCGTGGGCCAGCCGGCCTCCACCAGTGACATCCGCCTGATCGATGAAGAAGGAAACGAGTTGCCGCCTGGTGCCACCGGCGAGGTGGTGGGCCACTCGCCCGGCATGATGACCGGCTACCACCGGCAGCCCGACAAGACGCGCGAGGCCGAGTGGTTTGACGCCACCGGCAAGCGCTTCATCCGCACGGGCGACGTGGGCCGGTTTGACGCGCAGGGCTTTCTGACCCTGCTGGACCGCCGCAAGGACATGGTCATCAGTGGCGGCTTCAATATCTACCCCAGCGACCTCGAAGCCGAGCTGCGCAAGCACCCCGCTGTGGAGGACGTGGCCGTGACCGGCGTGCCCTCCGAACAGTGGGGCGAGACGCCGGTAGCCTTTGTGTGCCGCCGACCGGGCGCTACCGAAGACGCCGCCCAGATCATGGGGTGGTACAACGCCCGGGCGGGCAAGACACAGCGGCTGGCCGCACTGCATTTCATCGACGAGCTGCCGCGCAGCGCCATCGGCAAGGTGCTCAAGCGCGAGCTGCGCGACCTGCACCGCACGCTGTCGCACTGATCGATTTCCTGTTTTTTCAGAAAGACCCAACCATGAAGATCCTCGTTCCCGTGAAACGCGTGGTGGACTACAACGTGAAGGTCCGCGTGAAGTCGGACAACACGGGTGTGGACATCGCCAACGTGAAGATGAGCATGAACCCCTTTGACGAAATCGCCGTTGAAGAGGCCGTGCGCCTGAAAGAAAAAGGCCTGGTGACCGAAGTCATCGCTGTTTCCTGCGGCGTGGCCCAATGCCAGGAAACCCTGCGCACTGCCATGGCCATTGGCGCCGACCGCGCCATCCTGGTGGAGACCGATGCCGAACTGCAGCCCCTGGCTGTGGCCAAGCTCTTGAAGGCCCTGGTGGACAAAGAACAACCTGGCCTTGTGATCCTGGGCAAGCAAGCCATCGACGACGACGCCAACCAGACCGGCCAGATGCTGGCGGCCCTGGCCGACCTGCCCCAGGCCACGTTCGCCAACAAGGTTGAACTGGCTGCCGACAAGGTCAGCGTGACCCGCGAAGTGGACGGCGGCCTGGAAACCCTGGCCCTGACACTGCCCGCCGTCATCACCACCGACCTGCGCCTGAACGAACCCCGCTACGTCACCTTGCCCAACATCATGAAGGCCAAGAAGAAGCAGCTGGACACCGTCAAGCCAGAAGACCTGGGTGTGGACGTAACCCCGCGCCTGAAGACCCTGAAGGTGACCGAACCCGCCAAGCGCGGCGCAGGCATCAAGGTGGCCGACGTGGCCGCCTTGGTCGATAAGCTCAAGAACGAAGCAAAAGTCATCTAAGGAGAACAAGAAATGACAACACTCGTTATTGCTGAACACAACAACGCGTCCATCAAGGGCGCCACGCTGAACACCGTCACGGCCGCAGTGGCCTGCGGCGGCGAAGTGCACGTACTGGTGGCCGGCCACAACGCCGGTGCAGCCGCACAAGCGGCCGCCCAGATCGCCGGAGTTGCCAAGGTCATCCACGCCGACGCAGCAGGCCTGGAGCACGGCCTGGCAGAAAACGTGGCCGCCCAGGTCCTGGCCATTGCCTCCAACTACAGCCACATCCTCTTCCCCGCCACTGCCAGCGGCAAGAACATCGCCCCCCGCGTGGCCGCCAAGCTCGATGTCGCCCAGATCAGCGACATCACCAAGGTCGTCTCTCCCGACACCTTCGAGCGCCCCATCTACGCCGGCAACGCCATCGCCACCGTGCAAAGCCAAGATGCCGTCAAGGTCATCACCGTGCGCACCACCGGCTTTGACGCCGCAGCCGCCACCGGTGGCAGCGCCGCTGTTGAAACCGCTGCTGCCGCAGCAGACGCCGGCAAGAGCAGCTTTGTGGGCAGCGAAATCGCCAAGAGCGACCGCCCTGAGCTGACAGCTGCCAAGATCATCGTCTCCGGTGGCCGGGCGCTGGGCAGCAAAGAAAAGTTCGACGAAGTCATGACCCCGCTGGCCGACAAGCTGGGCGCGGCTCTCGGTGCCAGCCGTGCGGCGGTGGACGCAGGCTACGCCCCCAACGACTGGCAAGTGGGCCAGACGGGCAAGATCGTGGCACCGCAGCTGTACATCGCGGCCGGTATCTCGGGTGCCATCCAGCACTTGGCGGGTATGAAGGATTCGAAGGTGATCGTGGCGATCAACAAGGACCCTGAGGCACCGATCTTCAGCGTGGCTGACTATGGGCTGGAAGCGGATCTGTTCGCGGCTGTGCCGGAATTGGTCAAGGCGCTCTGAGCCCCCGCAGATCACAGGCACAGCCCACTCGATGAGATCTGGTTGCTACTAAAAATAGAGCTATCAGCGCTTAATGCATAAGCGCTGAGGCTGTTTTATGCCTAAAAATTAGCAGGAGACAAAACCATGAGCACATTCCTTTCCCGTCGCAGGCTGGTCCAGGCCACCGGCGCAGCGCTGGCCGGTGCGGCATTGCCAGCACTGGCCCAAACCAGTTGGCCCAGCCGCCCGATTCGCATCATCGTGCCTTACACGGCGGGTGGGTTCACCGACCAGATGGCGCGTCTGCTGACGGTGGGCCTGCAAAAGCAATTCGGTCAGCCGGTTGTCATCGACAACAAACCCGGTGCGAACAGCATCATCGGCGTGGATGCCGTCGCCAAGTCCGCCCCGGACGGTCACACCTTTGGCGTGGTCATTCCGGCCTTTACCGCCAACACCACGCTCTACCCCAAGCTGCCCTACAACCCGCGCAAGGACCTGATGGGGGTATCGCTGCTGGGGGTTTCTCCGTTGGTGGCCGCAGTGGCGCCCAATGCCCCGTTCAAGACGGTGAAGGAACTCGTGGCCTATGCCAAGGCCAACCCGGGCAAGGTGAGCTTTGCTTCTTCAGGCACAGGCTCGGCTGCGCACCTGACCAGCGAGTTGCTCAAGTCACTGACCAAGACCTTCATGGTTCACATTCCTTACCGTGGCGCAGCCCCGGCGCTGACGGACTTGCTCGGCGGCCAGGTGCCCTTGTTCCTCGACCCTCCGCCCAACCTGATCCAGCCCGCCAAGGCAGGCCGCATCACCCTTATCGGCGTGGCCAGCGAAAAGCGCTTGCCCATGTTGCCTGACGTGCCGACCTTCATCGAGCAAGGCGTGCCCGGCATGCTGGGCAGTACCTGGGCCAGCATGATTGCACCCGCGGGGACGCCGCGCGACATCGTCAAGCGCATGTCGGACGCGGTGAACGCCATCATCCAGAGTGATGAAACCAAGGCCAAACTCGACACCATGGGCACCTTTGGTGAAGGCACCACGCCCGAGGCGTGCGACGCCTTTTTGGCAGCCGAAACGACCAAGTGGGGCAAGGTGATCCGCGACGCGGGTGTCACGCTGGACTGAGAAGGCGTGCACCGGCCTGGCCTGATGGCCGGGATTTACGCGTAGCGCTTGGCCCGCAGGTTTTCCTTCATCTGCTGCAGGATGGGCTGCAGCGAGCTGCCAATGCGCAGTGCTACGCAGGTGGCCAGCACGTCGATGATGAGCAGGTGCATGAGGCGGGACACCATGGGGCTGTAGCGGTCGTAGCCCTCGGGGTGGTCGGCCGCCAGGTGGATCTGGCAGGTGCTGGCCAGGGGCGAGCCGCTGGCGGTGATGACGATGGTGGTGGCACCGTTGCGGCGGGCGATGTCTGCCGCGTCCATCAGGTCGCGGGTGCGGCCCGAGTTGGAGATGATCACCGCGCAGTCGCCCGGGCCCAGCAGGGTGGCGCTCATCACCTGCATGTGGCCGTCGCTGCTGGAGATGGAGGTTACGCCCAGGCGAAAGAACTTGTGCTGCGCGTCCTGCGCCACGATGCCCGAGTTGCCCACGCCGTAGAACTCGATGCGCTTGCCCTTCTTCCAGGTGTCTGCAATCGCGTCGGCCGCGCGCTCGATGGCCACGGTGCTGGCCGCGTTGCGGTATTGCAGGAAGGCCGCCACGGCGTTGTCCACCACCTTCACCAGCACGTCGCCTGTCTTGTCGTCGGCATCCACACTGCGGTGGATGAAGGGCACGCCCTCGCTCACGCTGCCAGCCAGCTTCAGCTTGAAGTCCGCCAGCCCGTCGTAGCCCATGCTGCGGCAAAAGCGCACCACGGTGGGCTTGCTCACATGCGCGCGCTCGGCCAGCTCACGCACGGGCAGACGGGCAAAGGTGCGCGGGTCGGTCAGCACCAGCTTGGCCACGCGCTGTTCGGCGGGGGCCAGCGAGGGCAGGGAGGCGGTGATGCGGTCGAGCATGTCAGTCTGTGAAGGCGGGGCAGGCTGCGCAGGGGCCTTTGAAAAAGGGGCTTGGACGGGACGCTCCATCTGGCTGCGGTCAGCGCGGTGGCGGGGCCATCTGCATTTAATGTAACTCGGTTCCCAAACCTGCGGGGCCCGCGCAATCCCTGCCTTTCAACCTGCTTGCACCGACCCTGGGCGTTTCCCCCCTGGCCCGGGCGGGCCCTGCACGCATAGCATCCTCCATCACGTTATCCAGATACTGAGGAGCCTTCCATGCGCAAACCCTTGCTGACAAAACTTCTGGCCGGTGCGGCCCTGGTGGCCGCTGCGTCGGGCAGCTGGGCCCAGGGCCAGGTCAACATCATCTGCTCGGTGCAGGCCGAGTGGTGCAACCTGATGTCCACGGTGTACGCCAAGACCACCGGCACCAAGGTGAACATGACGGCCAAGGGGTCGGGCGAGGCGCTGGCGCAGCTCAATGCCGAGCGTGCCAACCCCAAGACCGATATCTGGTTTGGTGGCACGGGCGACCCGCACCTGCAGGCGGCTGAACAGGGCCTGACGCTCGAATACAAGTCACCCCAGCTGGCGCAGCTCTATCCCTGGGCGCAAAAGCAGGCGGCGGATTCCAAGTACCGCACCGTGGGCGTGTACCTGGGCCCGCTGGGCTTTGGCTACAACAAGGAACTGCTGGCCAAGCGCAAGCTCAACCCGCCGCAGTCGTGGGCTGACCTGCTCAAGCCCGAGTTCAAGGGCGAGGTGCAGATGGCCAACCCCGCATCGAGCGGCACGGCCTACACCATGATCGCCACGCTGGTGCAGATCATGGGCGAGGAAAAGGCGTTCGAGTACCTCAAGGCCTTGCACCCCAACATCAGCGCGTACACCCGTTCGGGCACAGCCCCGGTGAAGGCGGTCGCACGCGGCGAGACCACGGTGTCGGTGAGCTTCGTGCACGACGTGACCACCGAGGCGGTCAATGGCTTCCCTGTGGGATCGGCCACGCCGTCCGAAGGCACGGGCGCCGAGGTGGGCTCCATGAGCATCGTCAAGAACGGCCCCAACACCGAGGCGGCCAAGAAGTTCTACGAATGGGCACTCACGCCCGGCGGCCAGCAGTTTGGCCTCGCAGCCAAGCAGTTCCAGCTGCCCAGCAATACGCAGGTGCCCAAAGACCCGCGCATGACCGATCCGGCCAAGATGAAGCTCATCAACTACGACTACGCCAAGTACGGCGCCAGCGCCGAACGCCGCCGCCTGATTGCGCGCTGGGAAAAAGACGTGCAGAACGCAACGCGCTAAGGGGTGGTGGTGTCGGCAGCAGCGGCGGCAGCGCACGCAACCCTCCGGGCCAGGCCACAAGGTGCCTCGGTCAACCGGCCCCTGTGGGTCTGGCTGGCCATAGGCGTGCTGGGGTACCTGGTGTTCCCTTGGTATGCACAGCAGGACGCCAATGGCCTGCTGGCGGTGGGCCAGGTCTTCAGCAGCGAGCAGGCCGCCAACGGACTGATGCAGGCGGCCCTGTTCGGGCGCCCCTGGCTGTGGCTGGGCCTGGCCGGGCTGGTGGTGGCAGGCCTGGGGGCCTGCCTGCCAGCAGGGCGCAAGCAAGGCGCCCTGCTGGTGGCAGGAGGTGCACTGGGGCTGGCGGCCCTGCTGCTCAGCGGCTTTGCGATTGGTGCGCGCGGTTGGGCGTTTGAATGGATGAACACCAGTCTGGGCGAACTGGGCGCGCGTCAGCCCGGCATGGGCTGGGGCGGGTTTGTGGTGCTGTCGGCACTGCTGGTGCTGATGTCGTTCGGCGTGGCGCGGCGCGGCTTCTTCAAGGGTGACCTGTTTGTAGCGGCTGCGGTGGTGGGCTGCGGCAGCCTGCTGGCGCTGTTCATCGTGTTTCCGGTGCTCAAGGCGCTGTCGGCGGCGTTTTTTCTGGAAGACGGCCCGTTCTCGCTGGCCGTGGTGTGGGAGCGCATCGCGCACGAGCGCAACTTCAGCCTGTCGTGCCTCGCGGGTGGCCAGCGCTGTGGCGTGGCGTGGAACACGCTGTTCCTGGGCTTGATGACGGCCACCAGCACCACGCTGCTGGGCACCTTCATGGCGCTGATGGCAGAGCGCGCCTCGCGCCGCTATGCGCGGCCGCTGAACATCGTGGCGCTGCTGCCCATCATCACGCCGCCGTTTGTGGTGGGCCTGGGGCTCATCCTGCTGTTTGGCCGCGCGGGCGTGTTCAACCAGTTTCTGGAATACGCGTTTGGCATCACGCCATCGCGCTGGTTCTACGGGTGGCTGGGTGTGTGGGTGGCGCAGACCTTTGCGTTCACGCCCATTGCTTTCATGATCATGCGCGGCGTGGTGCAGGGCGTGGCCCCCAGCCTGGAAGAGGCCGCGCAAACCCTGCGCGCCAGCCCGCACCGCACCTTCATGACCGTGACCCTGCCGCTGCTCAAGCCCGGCCTGGCCAATGCGTTCCTGGTGGGCTTCATCGAAAGCATGGCTGACTTCGGCAACCCCATCGTGGTGGGCGGGCAGTTCTCGGTGCTGTCCACCGAAATTTTCTTTGCCATCGTGGGCGCGCAGTACGACCAGGGCCGTGCCGCATCGCTGGCATGGATCCTCACGTTCTTTGCGCTCACGGTGTTTGCCATCCAGCGCGGGCTGCTGGGCAAGCAGAACTTCACCACCGTCTCGGGCAAGGGCGACGCGGGCATTGCCATGCCGCTGCCCACCGGCGTGCGCCGCGTGGTGCATTCCGTCGCGCTGCCGTGGATGGCGTTCACGCTCATCGTGTACCTGTTTGCGCTGGCCGGGGGCTTTGTGCAGACCTGGGGGCGCGACTACACCATCACCCTCGCGCATTTCCGCACCGCGTTCAGCGTGGAGTGGGGCGAGTTTGGTGTGGTGTGGGCGGGCACGGCGTGGAACTCGTTCTTCACCACCCTCAAGCTCGCGGCCATCTCGGCGCCGCTCACGGCCACGCTCGGCATCGGCATTGCATGGCTGCTGGCACGCACCGATTTCCGGGGGCAGGGCGCGTTCGAGTTTGCGGCGCTGCTGGCCTTTGCCATCCCCGGCACGGTGCTGGGTGTGAGCTACATCCTGGCGTTCAACGTGCCGCCGTTCGAGCTGACGGGCACCGCCCTCATCATCGTGTTGTGCTTTATGTTCCGCAATCTGCCCGTGGGCGTGCGGGCGGGCACGGCGGCGTTCAAGCAGCTGGACCGTTCGCTGGACGAAGCCTCCGTCATGCTGCGTGCGGGCAGCGTGCAGACGCTGCGCCACGTGGTGCTGCCGCTGCTCAAGCCCGCTCTGGTGGCCGCACTGGTCTACAGCTTTGTGCGCGCCATCACCACGGTGAGCGCGGTGATCTTCCTGGTCACGGCCGAGAACGAGCTGGCCACCACCTACATCATCGGCCGCGTGGGCAATGGCGACTATGGCGTGGCGCTGGCGTACTGCACGGTGCTCATCATCCTGATGTCGGCCTCCATCGGCCTGATCCAGCTGCTTGTCGGCGACCGCAAGCTGGGCCGCCGTGGGGCTGCCCCCGCCGCGCACTGAACACCCTTGCAGAAAAAGAAGAAACGCCATGAACCATAACGACGCGGGCATCGTGTTCCGCAACATCACCAAGCGCTACGGCAGCGACAGCAGCGCGGCCCTGGCCGTCAAGGGCATCAGCTTTGAGGTGCCGCGCGGCACGCTGACCACCATCCTCGGCCCCTCGGGCTGCGGCAAGACCACCACCTTGCGCATGATCGCGGGGCTGGAGTCGCCCACGTCCGGCGAGATCTTCATCGGCGGCAAGGATGTGACCACGCTGGGCCCCGCGCAGCGCAACGTGAGCATGATGTTCCAGAGCTACGCGCTGTTCCCGCACATGAACGTGGTCGAGAACGTGATGTACGGCCTGCGCATGTCGGGCCAGCCCAAGGAGCAGGCGCGCGCCAAGGCCGTGGACGCGCTGCGCGGCGTGGGCCTGGTGGGCTATGACGACCGCCTGCCCAGCGAACTCTCCGGCGGTCAGCAGCAGCGTGTGGCCCTGGCCCGCGCGCTGGTGCTGGAGCCTGAGGTGCTGCTGTTCGACGAGCCTTTGTCCAACCTCGACGCCCGCCTGCGCCGCGAGATGCGCGAAGAAATCCGCGCGCTGCAGCAGCGCCTGTCGCTCACGGTGGCCTATGTCACGCACGACCAGGCCGAAGCCATGGCGGTGAGCGACCAGATCATCGTGATGAACCAGGGCCTGATTGCGCAGAAGGGCTCGCCGCGCGCGCTGTACGAAACCCCGCACAGCGAGTTTGTTGCGGGCTTCATGGGCGAGGCCATGCTGTTCCCGGCCGTGGCCGACCCTGATGGCACGGTGGCACTCGGCCCGCTGCTGCTACGCCCGCGCATGGCGGTGCAGAGCGGCCCGGTGAAGGTGGCGGTGCGGCCCGAGGCCTGGCGCATTCACCGCCAGGGCGAGGGCCTGTTGCCCGCGCGGCTGGACAAACGGGCCTACCTGGGCGCCGTGTACGAATACACCTTCGAGACCGCGCTCGGCCACATCTTTGTGGTGTCGTCCGACCTGGACGATGTGCTGGCCGTGGGGGACGCGGTGCAATTGAGCCTGGGTGCCCATGGCGTATCGGTGGTTGGTAGTACCGAAGCTGCCCGGACCAATGCGGAATAATGGCGCCATGACGAACCAACTCGACGCCCTCAAACAGTTCACCACCGTGGTTGCCGACACCGGCGACTTTCTGCAACTGGCCCAGTTCCGTCCGCAGGACGCGACGACCAACCCTTCGCTGATCCTCAAGGCGGTGCAGAAGCCCGAATATGCGCCCCTGCTGCAAGACACGGTGGCGAAGTTCAAGGGCCGTGCGATGGATGAAATCATCGACCGCCTGCTGGTGCGTTTTGGCTGCGAAATCCTGACCCACGTGCCCGGCCGCGTCTCCACCGAAGTGGACGCCCGCCTGAGCTTTGACACCAGCGCCACCGTCACACGCGCCGAGCGCATCATCGAGCTGTACCAGGCCGAAGGCATCCACATCGACCGCGTGCTCATCAAGATTGCGGCCACGTGGGAGGGCATCCAGGCCGCCGAAAAGCTGGAGCGCAAGGGCATTCACACCAACCTCACGCTGCTGTTCTCGTTCGCCCAGGCCGTGGCCTGCGGCCAGGCCAAGGTGCAGCTGATCTCGCCTTTTGTGGGCCGCATTTACGATTGGTACAAGAAGCAGGCGGGTGCGAGCTGGGACGAGGCCGCGCGCGCTGGCGCCAACGACCCCGGTGTGCAGTCTGTCACGCAGATCTACAACCACTACAAGCGTTTCGGCATTGCCACCGAGGTGATGGGCGCGAGCTTTCGCAATGTGGGGCAGATCACGGCGCTGGCCGGGTGTGATCTGTTGACCATTGCGCCCGAGCTGTTGGCGCAGCTGGCTGCGAGTGATGCGCCGTTGCAGCGGGCGTTGGATGCGGAGGCTGCCAAGGGCATGGACCTGCCTGCTGTTAATTACGACGAGGCGGGGTTCCGGTTTGCGTTGAATGAGGATGCGATGGCGACCGAGAAGCTGGCTGAGGGGATTCGGGCGTTTGCGGTGGATGCGGTGAAGCTGGAGAAGCTGATCCTCGCTGCTTGAGGTCGGGTTTCTTTTTTGAGCGGCTGGTGCCTGGGTTGCGGGTGCTGGCCGTTTTTGTTTTTTGGGGGCTCTTGGGAGCATATTGGGCCGCATGCCTCGGTTGAGGGCGGAGGCCGGGAGTCGCCCGGCGAGCGAGTAACTTTCTTTTGCTTCGCCAAAAGAAAGTCACCAAAGAAAAGGCGACCCCCAGTCTGCGACCCCTTCGCTGTGCGAAGGGGCACACCTGCGGCGTGTCGGTTGCGGGGTGCGCCGCAGAACTCACTGCGCGCCTGCGGCGCTCCGTTCAAACAACTGCGGCGAGTCAGTTTACGAAGCATGGGCGCTCCGACGCCCATGCCACCCCGCAACCGACACGCCGCAGGCGCAGCCAGCAGGGGGGTGGGCAGCCGAACATCCAAACAGCCGGACATCCATTCGGGCCATCGCTTTGCTCGGCCCAGCTTGCGCAGCGCGTGGCGCTTGCGCCCGCGAGACGGGGCCGAGCGAAGCAAAGGCCCGTGTGGATGTTCTGCCCCCTTTGCCCCTCTGGATGCGCCGAGGAGCGCAGGGTTTGGCGGATCAGGGATCGCGATTGTCTGAGCGAAGCGAGTTCGAGCGAGACCCCGCCAAACCCGAGCACCGCAGGTTGCCCCGGAGCGAAGCGCAGGGGACGCAGACAGTGGGGTCGCCCTTTCTTTGGTTCCTTTCTTTCGGCGACGCGAAAGAAAGGGACTCGCATGCCGGGCGACTCCCGGCCTCCGTCCTTAACGAAGGCACGCCATTCGATGCGCATTAGCCCCCAGACTCAGCGCGCAAAACAGACGCATGAAGCTGTCAACTTCCGCCTGCCATCTCCAGTCCCGTAGCTAGAGTGATCACTATAAAAATCATAGCTACCAAGGTATGAAGCACTGGCGCACCCAGCCAAAAACTCACCCCGCAGGCAGCCACATCCCCACCCGCAACCCCTTCGGCACCACCCCCTCCGCCACGGTCCGCCCTCCGTGCCGCAGCGCGATCTCTTCCACGATCGACAGCCCCAGCCCACAGCCGCCCGCCTTGTCCGACCCGCGCCAGAACCGCGCAAACAAATCGCCCAGGTGCTCGGCCGGCACGCCCGGTCCGTCGTCCTCCACCACCAGCAGCGCCCAGTGCCCGGGCTCCTCATGGCCCACGCGCACCGTCACCGTGGCGCCGGGGCCGGCGTAGTGCAGGGCGTTGTCGATGAGGTTGTTCAACGCCTCGCGTAGCAGCAGCGGGTGGCCTTGCGCTGACAGGTGGTCCACACCCTCGTAGCCCAAGTCCATGCCTTGGGCCAGGGCGCGGGCGGCCCATTCGCGGGCCACTTCGCGGGCCAGGGCGGCGAGGTCGATGGACTGCATCTCCACGTTCGACTCCGAGCGCGCCAGCTGCAGCAGCTGGTGCACCAGGTGGGCGCTGCGTTGCGCGGCTGACAGCACCTTTTGCAGGCGGGCCTGCACCGCTGGTTCGTGGCTTTCGTGCAGGGCCAGCTCGGTCTGGCCGATCAGGCCGGCGAGCGGCGTGCGCAGCTGGTGGGCGGCGTCGTTCAGAAAACGCTTTTCCTTTTGCTGGCCGCGCGCTACGGTCTCCAGCAGCCGGTTGATGGTGCTGGCCAGCGAATGCACTTCTTGCGGGGCAGAGGTCAGCTCGATGGGCGGCAGGGGCGTGGTGCCGGTGTGGGGCTGTGCGCCGGCGCGTTCAATTTGCGCCTCCAGGCGCTTGAGGGGCTGCAGGCCGCGCAGCACGCCCGCATACACCACGGCGCTCAGGGCCAGGCCCATCAGGCCCATGGGGAACACCATGCGCTCCAGCAGCTCCTGCGCAATGCGCTCGCGCACCGTGAGGCTCTGGGCCACCTGCACGCGCAGGCGCTGGCGGGTGGAGGCGGTGCCGTAGTCCACGTCCAGCAAGGCCACGCGCACCGGCTTGTCGTCCACCCGCGCCTGGTACAAAAACGCCTCGCCCACCGCCACATCGACCTGGGCGGGCGGTGCTGGCAGCTGCGCGTTGCCCAGCAAAAAGCGGCCCGGCGGGGACGACACCATGTAAGTGATGCGGTCGGCCGGGTCCTGCTCCAGGATGTCCTGCGCAGCCTTCGGAAAGTCCACCAGCAGCCCATCGCCAATCGGCTTGATCTGCCGCGCCAGCGCCCGCACCGACTGGGTCAGCGTCTGGTCAATGCCCTTCTCGCCGTTCTGCAGCGCGATGCGCCAGGCTAGGAACCCGCCCGACAGCCACAGCACCAGCTGCGGAAGCAGCAGCCACAGCAGCAGCTTGCGTTGAAGAGAAACACCCGGGACGTGACGCATGAATGGCCGTAAAAATTAAACGGCGCGCGTCTTGCAACTGGCGCGACCAAGGCCAGTGCCGCCGCGCAAGGGCCGCCCCGCCGCGCTGGCGGCGTCCCCCCCGCGGGGGGAAGATGCGCAGCATCTCAGGGGGGGCTTCATGGCTTATTCAGCATGTACCCCAGCCCCCGGATATTGCGGATCACCAGGTTGGACTGGTCGAGCTTCTTGCGCAGGCGGTGCACGTACACCTCCAGTGCATTGGAGTTCAGCGGGGCGGCGGTCTGGCCGGGCTCGGGCGGGCTGGCGCGCCAGGCGGCCAGCACATCGTCGCGGGTGACGACTTCGCCGCAGCGGTGGGCCAGCAGCTCCAGCAGCTCCCACTCGCGCTGGGTCAGCTCCAGCAGGTCGCCGTTCAGCGCGGCGGCATGGCTGGCGTGGTCCAGCACCAGCGGACCTATGGTGGTGCTGGCAACGCCGGCCGCGCTGCTGGCCTGGGTGAAGGCGGGCTGGCGCGCGCGGCGCAGCATGGCCTGCAGGCGGGCCTGCAGCTCCTGCATGTTGAAGGGCTTGGTGATGTAGTCGTCGGCCCCAGCGTTCAGGCCCAGCACACGGTCATCGACGCCGTCGCGGGCGGTGAGGATCAGCACGGGCAGGCCGGCAATGTGCGCGCGGGCCCAGGTCAACAGTTCCATGCCATCGGCGCCGGGCAGGCCCAGGTCCAGGATGATGCCGTCCACTGCCTGCGTCTGCAAAAGCGCCATGGCCTGCGCCACGCTACTGGCGGTGCAGACGCTGTAATCGAGTTGCTTGAGCTGGCCGGTGAGAGCGTCGAGCAGGAGGGCGTCGTCTTCGACAATCAGTATCGTGGCCATGGATTGAGCATAACAAAGGCCCCCGCAACGGGCCCGCTGTGGGGCCGCTGCGACTCTCAGGGAAAGCCCTGAGAATTAAATTAATTATTGTAATTAAAGTACCGACTGCGCTGAACGGCACCGGTATCACGGCGCAGCAACGGGTTCTGAAAACAACGTCGAGGAGACAAGGGTATGTGGAAGATGACAAAGATCGCCGCACTGGCGGTGGGCCTGGCGGCCGCGATGTCTGCCAGCGCGGGGGAGGTCGAGGTCCTGCACTACTGGACATCGGGCGGCGAGGCCAAGTCGGCTGCCGAGCTCAAGAAGATCATGCAGTCCAAGGGCCACACTTGGCGCGACTTTGCCGTGGCCGGCGGCGGTGGCGACAGCGCCATGACGGTGCTCAAGAGCCGCGTGATCTCGGGCAACCCGCCCTCGGCCGCCCAGGTCAAGGGCCCGGCCATCCAGGAATGGGCGTCGGAAGGCGTGCTGGCCAATGTCGATGCACTGGCCAAGACCGAGAAGTGGGACGACGTGCTGCCCAAGGTGGTCGCCGATGTGATGAAGTACAAGGGCAGCTACGTGGCCGCCCCCGTCAACGTGCACCGCGTGAACTGGCTGTGGGCCAGCTCCGATGCGCTGAAGAAGGCGGGCGTGGCCAGCATGCCCAAGACCTGGGACGAATTTTTTGCCGCTGCCGACAAGCTCAAGGCCGCAGGCCTGATCCCCGTGGCGCATGGCGGCCAGAACTGGCAGGACTTCACGACCTTTGAATCCGTGGTGCTGGGCGTGGGCGGTGCCAAGTTCTATCAGGACGCGCTGGTCAAGCTCGACGACAAGGCCATCAACAGCGACACCATGAAGAAGTCGCTGGAGACCTTCCGCCGCATCAAGACCTACACCGACCCGGGCGCTCCCGGCCGCGACTGGAACCTGGCCACGGCCATGCTCATCCAGGGCAAGGCGGGCTTCCAGCTGATGGGCGACTGGGCCAAAGGCGAATTCATTGCCGCCAACAAGGCGCCGGGCAAGGACTTCCAGTGCGCAGCGGCACCAGGCACGGCCAACGCGTTCACGTTCAACGTGGACTCGTTCATCCTGTTCAAGCTCAAGGACGCAGCAGCACAAAAGGCGCAGAGCGACCTGGCCAGCTCCATCATGAGCCCCGAGTTCCAGGAGGTGTTCAACCTCAACAAGGGCTCGATCCCTGTGCGCGCCGGACAGAAGATGGACAAGTTTGACGACTGCGCCAAGCTGTCCAGCAAAGACTTTGCCGACACTGCCAAGAGCGGTGGCCTGGTGCCCAGCGTGGCCCATGGCATGGCGATTGCGCCTGCCACCGAAGGGGCGATCAAGGATGTCGTCAGCCAGTTCTGGAACGACGACAAGGTGAGCGTCGCCGACGCCATGAAGAAGATCGCGGCCGCCGCGAAGACCAAGTAAGCCGTGTACGACACACGTACCTACACGCACTAAAACCAACCCCAGAGGGATCCCATCATGAAGACAAGAAACCGCCTCACGGCGGTGGCTTTGGCCGCCGCATGCGCGAATGGCGCCTTTGCTATGGACGTAGCAGGCTTTGAGTTCAACGGCTACTCCCGCGGTGGCCCGGTGTTCAACCACTCCGACGGCGTCAAGGGCAACCTGACGCTGGGTGGCGAACTCCAGAAATACCGCCTGGGCAACGAGGGCGACAACGGCATCGAAGTCAACTTCGCCAAGGGCTTCGAGGCCGGTGGTATCAACTGGAAGGTGAACTACATGCCCGCCAAGTGGGGCAGTGGCGACATCAGCACCGAACAGGCGTTTGTGGAAATGAGCGGCTTCTCGTTCTCGCCCGAAGCCAAGTTCTGGGTCGGCCAGCGCCGCCTGCGGATCCAGGACGTGCACATCGTCGACTACTTCCTGCTGAACTACGGCGACAACGTCGGCGCCGGTGTGACCGACGTGCCTGTGGGCGGCATGAAGCTGGGCGTGGGCGTGTTCTCCGGCGACAAGTTTGACGGCGGTCTGCCCAACAACGTGAAGGCACACCGCATCAACGCCGACCTGTCTGACATCAACACTAACCCCGGCGGCAAGCTGCGGGTGCTGCTGACGGCTGTGGGGGGCAAGAACCAGGTGGGCGGCGGCTCGGGCTCTGGCATCTCGCTGATGCACACGCAAAAGGAGTTCCTGCTGCCCAGCATCACCAACACGCTGTACCTGCAGACATCGCGTGGCCATGCCCGCATCGACGGGGAGTTTGAAGCCATTGAGGGCACCAGCGCGGGCAAGCGCGCCACCCGCATCGCCGACTCTATCAACTGGCAAAGCGGCCCGTTTGGCGGCCAGGCCCTCATTGGTTACCAGACCAACAAGGCTGACCTGACCGGCGTGGAGACCAAGGACTTCTCGCTGGGCGGCCGTGGCTCGTACGCGTTCACCAAGAACTTCAAGGGCCTGGTGGAATTGTCCACCACCACCCGCAAGGGCAGCGGTCCGGACCAGCGCCTGTCCAAGGTCACGCTGGCGGGTGCCCTGGCACTGAATGAAGACTTCTGGTCGCGCCCCGAGCTGCGTCTGTATGTGACCAAGGCCAACTGGAACCAGGCGGCGGCCGTGGCCAACGCAGGCACCTTTGGCGCCAATGGCAAGACCTCGCGCACGCTGGTGGGCGTGCAGTACGAGGTGTGGTGGTAAGAGGGAGAGTGTGAGTAGCGAGTGAGTTTGAGGTAAACACTTTGTTCATTGGGGGGTGCTCTGTGCGCACCCCCCTTTTTTCATGTGACACAAAGTGGATGTGTGAATGAGTGAAACGGTGATTGATCGAGATACCGCGTACCGCGCGCGCAGCGTGTGCAGTGCGTACGCAAGAGAGATTCGTAAGCAATGAAGAATTCCTTTGAAACCTGGCTGCCCCGGCTGGTGGTGACCCCGGCGTTTGTGCTGGGTTTTGCCTTCATCTATGGCCTCATGGTGTGGAACGGCGTGCTCAGCCTCACCGCATCGCGCATGCTGCCCAACTACGAATGGGCGGGCCTGGCGCAGTACGAGCGCCTGTGGGAGATGGACCGCTGGTGGGTGGCCCTGAAGAACCTGGGCATTTTTGGCGTGGGCTACGTGGGCGGCTCGCTGGTGATTGGCGTGGTGCTGGCCGTGCTGCTGGACCAGAAGATCCGCGCCGAGGGCGCGCTGCGCACCATCTACCTCTACCCCATGGCGCTGTCGTTCGTGGTGACCGGTACGGCCTGGAAGTGGCTGCTCAACCCCGGCCTGGGCATCGAGAAAATGGTGCGCGACTGGGGCTTCACGAACTTTGAATTTGGCTGGCTGGTGGATACCGAGATGGCCATCTACTGCGTGGTCATCGCTGGCATCTGGCAGAGCGCCGGTTTTGCCATGGCGCTGTTCCTCGCCGGGCTGCGTGGCATCGACGACAGCATCATCAAGGCCGCACAGGTCGATGGTGCCTCGCTGCCGCGCATCTACTGGCGCATCGTGCTGCCTGCGCTGCGGCCGGTGTTTTTCTCCACGCTCATGGTGCTTTCGCACCTGGCCATCAAGAGCTTTGACCTGGTGATGGCGCTGACGGCCGGCGGCCCCGGCTTTGCCACTGATGTGCCGGCCACCTTTATGTACACCATGTCGTTCTCGCGCGGCCAGATCGGCCTGGGCGCGGCCAGCGCCACCATGATGCTGGCCACCGTGGCGGCCCTGGTGATTCCTTATCTTTACAGCGAACTGCGGAGCAAACCCCATGACCGCTAAGCCCTCTGTGTTTCCGTCCGTGGGCCGCCTGCTGGTCTATGGCGTGCTGGCCCTGGCCACCGCGTTCTTTCTGCTGCCGCTGTACGCCATGCTGGTCACCTCGTTCAAGGACGCCGAGGAGATCCGCAGCACCTCGCTGCTGGCGCTGCCAGGCGGGTTGAACTGGTCGGCTTGGTCCACCGCATGGTCCAGCGCCTGCACGGGGGTGGATTGCAATGGCCTGCGCCCCTTCTTCTGGAACTCGGTGGCCATGGCCGTGCCGGCCGTGCTGATCTCCACCGTGTGGGGCGCGCTCAACGGTTATGTGCTGAGCCTGTGGAAGTTTCGCGGCAGCGACACGTTGTTTGGCCTGCTGCTGTTCGGCGTGTTCATGCCGTTCCAGGTCGTGCTGCTGCCCATGAGCCAGGTGCTGGGCTGGCTGGGGCTGTCCAGCTCCATCACCGGGCTGGTGCTGGTGCACTGCCTGGCCGGGCTGGCGGGCACCACGCTGTTCTTTCGCAACTACTACGCGGCCATCCCCAAGGAGCTGGTGAACGCAGCCCGCATGGACGGCGCGAGCTTCTGGCAGATCTTCTGGCGCATCGTGCTGCCGCTGTCCACGCCCATCGTGATGGTCACGCTGATCTGGCAGTTCACCAACATCTGGAACGATTTTCTGTTCGGTGTGGTGTTCTCGGGCACCGAGTCCAAGCCCATCACCGTGGGGCTGAACAACCTGGCCAACACCAGCAGCAGCGTGAAGGCCTACAACGTGGACATGGCGGCCGCCATCATCGCCGGCTTGCCCACGATGGTGATCTATGTGCTGGCAGGTAAATTTTTTGTGCGCGGGCTGACGGCTGGCGCAGTGAAGGGATAAATCATGGCTTCTTCGTTGGATATCGCAGGCATCAACAAGCGCTTTGGCAAGGGCGACAAAAGCGTGGAAGTGCTGCGCAAGGTGGACATCCACGTCGCGCCCGGCGAGTTCCTCATCCTGGTCGGCCCATCGGGCTGCGGCAAGTCCACGCTGCTCAACATCATTGCGGGGCTCGACGAGCCCACCGAGGGCGAGATCCGCATCGGTGGCAAGAACGTCGTGGGCATGCCCCCGCGCGACCGCGACATCGCCATGGTGTTCCAGAGCTACGCGCTGTACCCCACCTTGAGCGTGGCCGACAACATCGGCTTTGCGCTAGAGATGCGCAAGATGCCCAAGGCCGAGCGCCAAAAGCGCATCGACGAAGTGGCCACCATGCTGCAGATCAGCCACCTGTTGGACCGCCGACCCAGCCAGCTCTCGGGCGGCCAGCGCCAGCGTGTGGCCATGGGCCGGGCGCTCGCACGCCAGCCGCAGCTGTTCCTGTTTGACGAGCCGCTGTCCAACCTGGACGCCAAACTGCGCGTGGAGATGCGCGCCGAAATCAAGCGCCTGCACCAGGCCAGCGGCATCACCAGCGTGTACGTCACGCACGACCAGGTCGAGGCCATGACGCTGGGCTCGCGCATCGCGGTGATGAAGGGCGGCGTGGTGCAGCAGCTGGGCACGCCGGACGACATCTACAACCGCCCGGCCAACACCTACGTGGCCACCTTCATCGGCTCGCCCACCATGAACCTGCTGCGCGGCGCGGCCACGGGCGGGCAGTTTGGCATCCAGGGTGCAGCGCTGAACCTGGCCGCTCCCGCCAGCGCCAACGAGGTGCTGCTGGGTGTGCGTCCCGAGCACCTGGTGATTCAGGAGACCGCCCCCTGGCGCGGCCGCGTCAGTGTGGTGGAGCCCACCGGCCCAGACACCTATGTGATGGTGGACACGGCCGCAGGCAGCGTCACGCTGCGCACCGACGCCCAGACCCGCGTGCAACCCGGCGACGCCGTGGGACTGGCGGTAGAGCCCGCCAACGCCCACTGGTTTGACGCCAGCAGCGAGAATCGGCTGGCCTGAGTTGCGCGGCGCAAGCGCCGCCAGGTCGTTGCATCTGATTGCTATTGAAACAATAGCTGTTAGCGCATGTCCTACTAGCGCTAGCAGCTGTTTTTGCTTAAAAACACCGCATGACACCCCTGCGCCTGCTGGCCGACATCGGCGGCACCAACATTCGCCTGGCCTGGCAAGACCAGCCCGATGGCCCCCTGCACGACACCCGTGTGTTGCCCTGTGCTCAGTTCCCCACGGTGGATGCTGCCCTGTCGGCCTACTTGGCCGAGGTGAACATCGCCACGCCCCGCGAGGCTGCGTTTGGCATCGCCAACCCGGTCACGGGCGACGCGATCCGCATGACCAACCACAGCTGGAGCTTTTCGCAGCGGGCCGTGCGCGAGGCGTTTGGGTTTGAGCGGCTGGTGGTCATCAACGACTTCACTGCACTCGCGCTGGCGCTGCCCCTGCTCACGCCCGAGCAGCTGCGCCCCGTGGGCGGCGGCGGGGCTGTGCCGGGCGCTGCGATTGCGCTGCTGGGCCCGGGCACGGGCCTGGGCGTGTCGGGCCTGGTGTTTCCGCCCGGCTCCAGCCTGGGGGTGCCGCTGTCGGGCGAAGGCGGCCATGTCACGCTGGCCGCGCAGACCCAGCGCGAATTCGATGTGCTGGCCATCCTGCAAGAGCGCTATGGCCACGTGTCGGCCGAACGCGCCGTGTGTGGCGCCGGGCTGGTGGACCTGTACCACGCGCTGCGCCGGCTGGCCCAGCGCGGCGGCAAGGAGGTCAGCTCGGCCGCGCAGGTGACCGAGCTGGCATTGCAAGCCAACGACCCGCTGGCGCTGGAGGCGCTGGAGCTGTTCTGCGGCTTCTTGGGCAGCGTGGCGGGCAACCTCGCGCTCACGCTGGGAGCGCGCGGTGGCGTGTTCATCGGCGGCGGCATGGTGCCGCGCCTGGGCACGTGGTTTGACCAGTCGCCGTTCCGCGCACGGTTTGAATCTAAAGGGCGGTTCCAGTCTTACCTGGCGACGATTCCCTGCTGGGTCATCGATCCGAGCGCCACACCCGCGCTGTTTGGCGCATCGCGCGCGCTGGACATTGCGGGCTCGGATGCATGAGCAGCGACAGCGCACCACCGCCCATGCTCCGGCCCAGCGGCGTACACCATGTGGCCATCATCGCCAGCGACTACGCCCGCTCCCGCCGCTTCTACACCGAGGTGCTGGGCCTGCAGGTGGTGCACGAGCACTACCGCGCCGAGCGGCAGTCGTACAAGCTGGACCTGCAGCTGCCCGACGGTACGCAGGTGGAGCTGTTTTCCTTCCCGCACCCACCCGCACGCCCGTCCTACCCCGAGGCCTGCGGCTTGCGCCACCTGGCCCTGCGCGTGGCCGACATGGAGGCCAGCGTGGCTGCCTTGGCCGCCCATGGCGTGGCTGTGGAGCCGGTGCGGGTGGACCCGTTCACCGGTGCGCTGTTCACGTTCTTTGCCGATCCGGATGGGCTGCCCATCGAGCTGGTGGGGCCTGTGCCCGACCCCCGCTGATCTGTCTGCGCTCATAAAAAAAGGCCCTGGTGGGCCTTTTCTGTGTCACATCTCTTCACTCCAGCAATACCCGTCACGCGCAATCATCGCGCTGGCCGCACGCGGGCCCCAGCTGCCTGCAGGGTAGGGGCGGGGGCCTGCAGGGTCGTTCTTCCAGGACTGCAAGATGGGTTCTACCCAGCGCCAGGCTTCTTCCTGCTCGTCGCTGCGCACGAACAGGTTCAGGCGGCCTGCGATCACATCGAGCAGCAGGCGTTCGTAGGCGCCCACGCGCTCGGTGCCAAAGCGCTGGTCAAAGTCCAGGTTCAGGTGCACCTGCGACAGCGCGGGCTCGGTCTGGTGCTGGGCCGCGCCCTGCGCCATCAGGTGCAGCTCCAGCCCGTCCTTGGGCTGCAGGTTGATCACCAGCCGGTTGGCGGCACCCGCAGGCGTCTTGAAGATGGGGTGGGGCACGGGCCGGAAGTTGATGACGATGTGCGCGTCACGCCCCGCCAGCCGCTTGCCGGTGCGGATATAAAACGGCACACCCGCCCAGCGCCAGTTGCTGATCTCGGTGCGCAGCGCCACAAAGGTCTCGGTGGTGCTGTTGGGGGCCACGCCTTTCTCTTGCGCATAGCCGGGCACGGGCTGGCCCTGGTGGTTGCCTGCGGCGTACTGCCCACGGATCACGTGCTGGCCGATGGTTTCCGGGGTCCAGGGCTTGAGGGATTGCAGCACCTTGAGCTTTTCGTCGCGGATCGCGTTGGCGCTGGAGTTGATGGGCGGCTCCATGCCAATCGCGCACAGGAGCTGCAACGCGTGGTTCTGCACCATGTCGCGCATCGCGCCGGTCTGGTCATAGAACGCGCCGCGCGACTCCACGCCCAGCTCCTCGGCAATCGTGATCTGGATGTTGGCAATGGTCTCGCGGCGCCACAGGGGCTCGAACAGCGCGTTGCCAAAGCGCAGCGCAAACAGGTTCTGCACCGAGGGCTTGCCCAGGTAGTGGTCGATGCGGAAGACTTGTTCTTCCTTAAGCACGCGGCGCAGCGTGTCGTTGATGGCCTGGTTGGACTGCAGGTCGTGGCCCAAGGGCTTTTCCAGCACCACGCGGGTGGTGGGACCGTTCAGGCCCACGGCGGCGATCTGCTCGCACACGTTGGTGAACAGGCTGGGCGCGGTGGCCACGTACATCACCACCGAGTCGGCGCCGCGCGCCTTCAGCGTCTCGGCCAAGCGCTCGTAGTCCTGGGTTTTGGACAGGTCCATGCGCAGGTAGTGCAGCAGTGCCGCAAAGCGTGCAAACTCGTCCGGGCTGGGGCGCTTGGCCAGTTCCACGCTGTCGAACCGCGACTGGATCAGGCTGCGGTATTGTTCGTCGCTCAGGTCGTCGCGTGCGACCGCGATGATGCGCCCCCCCTCAGGCAGCGTGCCATGCCGAAAGGCCTGAAACAATGCGGGCATGAGCTTGCGCCAGGCAAGGTCGCCGGTGCCGCCGAACAGGACGAGGTCAAAACTCATGGTGTCTCCGTGATGGGGTGGTTCGTTTTGTTGCGTGGGATTGTAATCACGTTACATGATTTTCCAAAGAATAGTGCCTTGTTACTGCTGCATGTAACCCAAAAGAACCTGTCAATAGGCCACTTTGTTGTGTAATCAAGTTACTATCTCGGCGCTTTTTACCTTACCTGTTTGATGACCATGCCTCTCCGTTGCGACCAGTCTGCGCTGTGGCCCCAGTTGGCAGCCCACTACGCCTCCCATGGCCAGTACCTGGACATGCGCCAGGCGTTTGCGCAGGACGCCCAGCGGTTTGCCGCCTTCAGCCAGCCGGCTCCGCATGTGTTTGCCGACCTGTCCAAGAACCTGTGGGACCAGGGCACCGAAGCGCTGCTGCTGGACCTGGCCCGCGACTGCGGCCTGGTGCAACACCGCGATGCGATGTTTGCCGGCGAGGCCATCAACACCACCGAAAACCGCGCGGTACTGCACACGCTGCTGCGCCGCCCTGCGGGCATGGCCCTGCCCGGTGATGTGCCCGGAACCGCGCAGCGCCTGGCCGACGTGCACCGCACGCTCGATGCGATGCTGCAGTACGCCGAGCAGGTGCGCAGCGACGCCGCCATCACCGACGTGGTGAACATCGGCATCGGCGGGTCGGACCTGGGCCCGCACATGGCTGTGCGTGCGCTCGAAGAGTTCCGCATCCCCGGCAAGCGCTTTCACTTTGTGTCGAACGTAGACGGGCACGAGCTGCACCATGTGCTCAAGGGCCTGCGGCCCGAGAGCACGCTGTTCCTGGTCGCGTCCAAAACCTTCACCACGGCCGAGACCATGACCAACGCGCGCTCGGCGCTCGCGTGGTTTGCTGCCCAGGGCGGTCGCGATGTGGCCCGCCACTTTGCGGCGCTCACCACCAACATCGAAGCCGCTGGCGCCTTGGGCATCACCACCACCTTCGGTTTCTGGGACTGGGTGGGCGGCCGCTACTCGCTGTGGTCGGCCATTGGCCTGCCGATTGCCATCTCGATTGGTGCGCAGGGCTTCCGTGAATTCCTCGCGGGCGCGCATGCGATGGACGAGCATTTCCGCACCGCGCCGCTGGCGCAGAACCTGCCCGTGCGCCTGGGCCTGCTCGATGTCTGGTACCGCAACTTCCATGGCTTTACCAGCCGCTGCATCGCGCCGTACCACGCGGCGCTGGGTCGCTACTCGGCCTACCTGCAGCAGCTGGAGATGGAGAGCAACGGCAAGCGCGTGGCGCAAGACGGCAGCACGCTGGCCTGCGTGACGTCGCCCGTGCTGTGGGGTGAGCCCGGCACCAACGGCCAGCACGCGTTCTTCCAGATGCTGCACCAGGGCGCCGACGTGCTGCCGCTGGAGATCGTGGCCGTGCGCAAGGCATCGCACCCGCTACCCGGCCACCAGCAAAAGCTGCTGGCCAACGCGCTGGCGCAGACGCAGGCGCTGATGGTGGGCAAGGCCAGCGACGACGGCCACCGGCACTTTCCCGGCAACCGTCCCAGCACGCTGATGCTGCTCGAATCCCTCACCCCCACCTCGTTGGGTGCGCTGATTGCGCTGCAGGAGCACCGCGTGTTTGTGAGCGGCAGCCTGTGGGGCATCAACAGCTTTGACCAGTGGGGCGTGGAGCTGGGCAAGGTGCTTGCCAAGGACCTGGAAGCGCGGCTGGAGAGTGGCGATGTGTCGGGGCTCGATGGCTCCACGGCAGGCCTGCTGGGCCTGCTGCGCAACGCGGCCTGACCCTCACGGCACAGCTCAATCCTCGGGGTAGCGCTGGCGTGAGACCAGGCGCCCTACCGGCAGAAACCGGCGCGGTTTCTCGCCAGCAGTCCAAAGAACAGGAGACACACACCATGGCGATCCCGCCCCTGCCAGACTTCCGTTCCGGTGCCTTTTTGCGCCAGCATCTGCGGGCCACCATGGCGTTCTACGACCCCGTGGCCACGGACCCGAGCGGCGGGCAGTTCCACTTCTTTCTGGACGATGGCACGGTCTACAACCCGCGCACCCGCCACCTCGTCAGCGCTACGCGTTTTGTAATCACGCATGCCATGCTCTATCGCACCACGGGCGAGGAGCGCTACCAAGTGGGCATGCGGCACGCGCTCACGTTCCTGAGCACCGCGTTTCTCGATCCTGCCACGGGCGGCTACGCCTGGCAGATCGACTGGCAGGAGGGCCGCGCCACCATACAGGACGCCACACGGCACTGCTACGGCATGGCCTTTGTGATGCTGGCCTATGCCCGTGCTTACGAGGCCGGAGTGCCCGAGGCCCGCGATTGGCTGGCTGAGGCTTTTCAAACGGCTGAGAAGCACTTCTGGCAACCCGCCGCTGGCCTGTATGCCGACGAGGCCAGCCCCGATTGGCAGCTGACCAGCTACCGGGGCCAGAACGCCAACATGCACGCTTGCGAGGCCATGATCTCGGCCTTCCGCGCCACGGGAGAGCGTCGCTACATCGAGCGTGCGGAGCAACTCGCGCAAGGTATCTGTCAGCGGCAGGCGGTGTTGTCCACCGCTGCCGTCGCCCCCGCTGCCGGAGGCTGGGTGTGGGAACATTTCCACGCCGACTGGTCCGTGGACTGGGACTACAACCGCCACGACCGCAGCAACATCTTCCGCCCCTGGGGCTACCAGATCGGTCACCAGACCGAATGGGCCAAGCTGCTGCTGCAGCTGGATGCCCTGCACCCCGCTGATTGGCATCTGCCCTGTGCACAGCGCCTGTTCGATGCCGCCGTAGAGCACGGCTGGGATGCCGAACACGGCGGCCTGTACTACGGCATGGCGCCCGACGGCAGCATCTGCGACGACGGCAAATACCACTGGGTGCAAGCCGAAAGCATGGCGGCTGCGGCGGTGCTGGCGGTGCGCACGGGCGACGAGCGCTACTGGCAGTGGTAC
The DNA here is from genome assembly GCF_003058055.1 of Acidovorax sp. 107. Classification (NCBI taxonomy): domain Bacteria; kingdom Pseudomonadati; phylum Pseudomonadota; class Betaproteobacteria; order Burkholderiales; family Comamonadaceae; genus Acidovorax; species Acidovorax sp. 107. The sequence continues at coordinate 4,113,648 of NZ_QBTZ01000001.1, forward strand.
GACCGCATCTGGGCCTACTGCTGGGCCCACTTTGTGGACCACCAACACGGCGCGTGGTTTCGCATCCTGCACCGCGACAACCGCAACACCACCCGCGAAAAGAGCAATGCGGGGAAGGTGGACTATCACGACATGGGGGCGTGTTATGACGTGTTGGGGGTGGTGGCAGCGGGGACTTGAGCGCGGAGAATGGCGGCTACTGCCATTTCCAAGGACGAGGTTTGTGTATGAGCGAGATCGCCACTGAGAGTCGGCCCATGTACCAAGCGGCCTGTCATTGCGGTGCAGTTCGGTTTGAGGTACAGCTCACAGACGGCTTGCGCAGTGCCCGTAGATGCAACTGCTCCTACTGCCGCATGCGTGGCGCGGTGGCTGTTTCTGCCAACTTGAGCGATATGAAGGTATTGCAAGGCGCGAATGTATTGACCCTGTACCAGTTCAACACGCGTGAGGCCAAACACTACTTTTGCTCCCGCTGCGGCATCTACACGTTTCATCAACGCCGGTCCTCTCCTGATCAATACGGGATCAATGTCGCGTGTATCGAAGGGATGAGCCCTTTCGACTTCGAAGAGGTGCCCGTCAGCGAAGGGCGGATGCACCCTAAGGATGTTGGTGGACGCAGCGGAATGATTGCTGGCTGGCTGCGATACACGGCCAATCGGTAAGCTGGGAAAACGGGCCTGCAAGCATTGCCGCTGGGCACTCTGGATCGCTCATTTTCATGCACATTGAAATGCGTTGACTGGCAGACCGGCAACTTGCACCCGCACACTGAACAATGACCCTGCCGGAATCGGTGCCTCCTGCTCCCGGGCAGGCCTCCCCGCCCGCGCCGACGTAATGAACAACGTGCGCAAATCCACCCCCCCAAAACACACCATGGTCGGACACTGCACCGGCACCGCAATGCGCTGCAGAACCTCACCCGCTGGCGAAAGCTGCAACACGCAAGCCCCTTCGTACATCGCCACCCAGTAGTTCCCCTCCACATCCACCGCTGCGCCATCGGGCCTGCCGCCATAGGGTTGGCCTTCTACCTTGCGGTCGAACTGCACCCAGGGGCGGCGGTTGGTGATCTCGCCGGTAGACACATCAAAGTCGAATTGGTCGATGCGGTGTTCGGGTGTGTTGGACCAGTACATCGTGCGGTCGTCGGGGCTGAAAGCCAGGCCGTTGGCGGTGAAGTTGTTGCCCGCCATGTGGCGCACGCGGTAGCCGGTGGCGCTGCTGGCATCGGCCTGCAGGCACCACAGCGCGGCATTCGGCGCCGTGCGGGGCGTGATGACCGAGCCCGCCCAGAAACGGCCTGCGGTGTCGCAGCGGCCGTCGTTCAGGCGCAGGACCGTGGTGTCATGCTGCTCGGGCGGCAGCAGGGCCAGGCAGGTGAGGGCGGTAGGGTCTGCGCTGTCCTTGGCCGCATCCAGAAGATAGAAACCGTTTCGTAACCCGATTACCAATCGACCATCAGCCGCAGGCGCGCAGCAGCCGGGCTCGCTGGGCATGCGCCACTGCCGGTGGTGGCCGCTGTCAGGATGCCATGCGTGCACCGCTTGTCCCTGAATGTCACACCAGTAAAAGGATTTTTCCGTGGGGTGCCAGAAGGGCGATTCGCCCAGTTCGGACGGAGGCAAGGGCAAGGTTTGCAGGGACATGGGTTGAAGCGGGGTGGTTATCGAGTTACATTCTAGGGCCTCAGATAACAGGCGCCGGGCACATCGCCCCGGGGCCTTGCCACCCACCGATGGAGACTTCCATGCACCCAGTTGTAGCGCGCGTGACCGAGCGCATTGTCCAGCGCAGCGCAGACACCCGCGGCGCCTACCTTGCCGGCGTTGACGCCATGATCGCCCGCAAGCCCGCCCAAGACCGCATGGGCTGCGCCAACCTGGCCCATGCCTATGCGGCATTGCCTGGCTCTGACAAGTTCAAGGTCACCGTCGAGAAGGCGCCCAACATCGGCATCGTCACGGCCTACAACGACATGCTCTCGGCCCATCAGCCGTACCAGAGCTATCCCGCCGTGCTGCGTGATGAAGCAGCCCAGCAAGGAGCCACAGTGCAAGTGGCAGGTGGCGTGCCCGCGATGTGCGATGGGGTAACACAGGGTACGCCCGGCATGGAGCTGTCGCTGTTCTCCCGCGATGCCATTGCCATGGCCACTGCGGTAGCGCTGTCCCACGATGTGTTCGATGGTGCGCTGCTGCTGGGCGTGTGCGACAAGATCGTGCCGGGTCTGCTGATCGGTGCGCTGCACTACGGCCACTTGCCCTGCGTGTTTGTGCCTGCAGGCCCCATGGGCACGGGCCTGTCGAACAAAGACAAATCCAAGGTGCGCGAGCAGTACGCACAAGGCCTGGTGGGCCGCGACGAGCTGCTCAAGGCCGAGTCGGCCGCGTACCACAGCCCCGGCACCTGCACCTTTTACGGCACGGCCAACAGCAACCAGATGCTGCTCGAAGCCATGGGCCTGCACGTGCCCGGTGCGGCGTTCGAGTCGCCCGGCACCGAGGCGCGCGAGGCCTTCACCCGCCAGGCGCTGCGCACCGTGCTCGACATCGGCAAGCGCGGATCGCGTTTCACCCCCATCGGCAAACTGGTGGACGAGCGCTGCATTGTCAACGCCATGGTGGCCCTGCTGGCCACGGGCGGCTCCACCAACCACCTGATCCATTGGGTGGCTATTGCACGCAGCGCGGGCATCCTGATCGACTGGACGGACTTTGACGAACTCTCGTCCGTGGTGCCCTTGCTGGCCCGCGTGTACCCCAACGGCGATGCGGATGTGAACCAGTTCCAGGCCGCAGGCGGCCCGCCCTGGATTTTGCGCGAACTGCTGGCCGGCGGCTTCATGCATCCTGATGTGATGAGCGTGAACGCCGGTGGCATTGCCGATGGCGGCAAGAGTGCGCCCCCCGTGTCGGGCGACACCTCGGTGCTGCGGCCTGTGAGCGAACCCTTCTCACCCACGGGCGGGCTGCGCCTGCTGCAAGGCCGCCTGGGCCGTGCGGTGATCAAGGTCTCGGCCGTGCCCGAAGACCGCCACATCGTCCAAGCACCAGCGCGTGTTTTTGATTCGCAGGAGGCCTTGCTCGCCGCCTTCAGCGCGGGCGAGGTCAACCAGGACATGGTGGCCGTGGTGCGTTTTCAGGGCCCGCAGGCCAACGGCATGCCCGAGCTGCACAAGCTCACGCCCCCGCTGGCGGTGCTGCAGAACCAGGGCTTCCAGGTGGCGCTGGTCACCGACGGCCGCATGAGCGGCGCATCGGGCCGTGTGCCTGCCGCCATCCACGTCACGCCCGAGGCACTGGCCGGTGGCCCGCTGGCCAAGGTGCGCGATGGCGACATCGTTCGGGTGGATGCGGTTGCGGGCACGCTCGATGTGTTGGTGGACGATGCCGAATGGGCCGCTCGCGCCCCGGCACCCTTCAACGCCCCATCACCCGTCGGCTTTGGCCGTGAACTCTTCACCAACTTTCGCCGCCACGCAGGCGGTGCCGAACAAGGAGCCTGCACATGGCTGTAACCCCTGCTTCCACCCCCATGAATCCCCTCGACATCGCCAGCCACGGCCCGGTCATCCCCGTCATCGTGATCGACCGCGTGGAAGACGCGCTGCCCCTGGCCGAGGCCCTGCTGGCCGGTGGCGTGAAGGTGCTGGAGGTGACGCTGCGCACCGCGGCCGGTCTGCCCGCCATCGAGACCATCGCCCGCCATCTGCCCGAGGCCGTGGTGGGTGTGGGCACGGTGCTCAACGCCGATGACGCCCGCCGTGCGAGCGAAGCCGGTGCGCGGTTTGCCGTAAGCCCCGGTTACACGTCGGCCGTGGGCAGCGCCTGCAAGGGCCTGAACCTGCCGCTGCTGCCCGGCGTGGCCACGTCGAGCGAGATCATGGCGGCGCTGGCCGATGGGTTCTCGTTCCTCAAGCTGTTCCCGGCCGAGGCCGTGGGCGGCATCCCGCTGCTCAAGTCCTGGGCCAGCCCGTTTGGCCAGGTGAGCTTTTGCCCCACCGGCGGCATCACCAACGCCACTGCCTCCAACTACCTGGCGCTGCCCAATGTGCGCTGCGTGGGCGGCTCGTGGCTCACGCCCACCGACGCGGTGCGTGCGGGCGACTGGGCGCGCATCACGCAACTGGCGCGCGACACCCAGGCGTTGCGCAAGGCGGCCTAGGGATCGCTGGCGCTGGGTTTGCAGCAAAAAGCGCCCCATGCGCTAGTGCAATATGCGCTGACAGCTATCAAAATAAGAGCATTTGATGGCGCAGGCCCGTGGCGCAGGCGGCACAGCGTGACCGCTGCGTGTACTAGTCCGCTGGACTTGTCGTGGCGCCCCTCTATCATGGCCGCGCGGGGATACCCCGTGACCGAGCAACGATTGTTCAAGAGAGGGAGTTCGCTATGGATTTTGTTTCGGCTGTCAAAAGCTGCTTCGCGCAGTACGCAGGGTTTTCGGGCCGTGCGCCACGCTCCGAGTTCTGGTGGTTCGCGCTGTTCCAGCTCGGCGTGCTGGTGATTGCCACCATGATCAGCCAGGTGCTCTACGGCATTGCCGCCCTGGCCCTGCTGCTGCCCGCGCTGGCCGTGGGCGCGCGCCGCTTGCATGACATTGGGCGCTCCGGCTGGTGGCAGCTGCTGTCGCTCACCGGGATCGGCACCCTGGTGCTGATCTACTGGTGGGTGCAACCCAGCGGGGAATAAAGCCACGGCGGGCCAGCGCCGCGAGCTGGCTCCATAAAAAAGCCCGCAGACCGTAAGGCCTGCGGGCTTTTTTTCATGGGCTGCGCAGTCAGCACCAGGCCGCTGCGCAGGGGCCGGGCAATTACATGCCCATGCCGCCCATACCACCCATGCCGCCCATGTCAGGCATGCCGCCGCCAGCTGGGGCGTCATCCTTAGGAGCCTCAGCCACCATGGCTTCGGTCGTCAGCAGCAGCGATGCCACGGAGGCAGCGTTCTGCAGAGCCGTGCGGGTGACCTTCGTGGGGTCCAGAATGCCCAGTTCGAGCATGTCGCCGTACGTGTCGTTGGAAGCATTGAAGCCGTAGTTGCCCTTGCCAGCCAGCACAGCGTTCACCACGACGGAGGCTTCGCCACCGGCGTTGTTCACGATTTCGCGCAGAGGCGCTTCGATGGCCTTCAGCACCAGCTTGATACCGGCTTCTTGGTCGGCGTTGTCGCCCTTGACCGAGTCACCCACGGCTTGCTTGGCACGCAGCAGAGCCACGCCGCCACCGGCCACAACGCCTTCTTCCACAGCAGCGCGGGTCGCGTGCAGTGCGTCTTCCACGCGGGCCTTCTTTTCCTTCATTTCGACTTCGGTGGCAGCGCCGACCTTGATCACGGCCACGCCGCCAGCCAGCTTGGCCACGCGCTCTTGCAGCTTTTCGCGGTCGTAGTCGGACGTGGCTTCTTCGATCTGCACGCGCACTTGCTTGACGCGGGCTTCGATGTCAGCGGCAGCGCCAGCGCCGTCGATGATGATGGTGTTTTCCTTGCCCACTTCGATGCGCTTGGCTTGGCCCAGATCGGCCAGCGTGACCTTTTCCAGGGTCAGGCCCACTTCTTCAGCGATGACCTTGCCGCCCGTCAGGATGGCGATGTCTTCCAGCATGGCCTTGCGGCGATCGCCGAAGCCAGGAGCCTTGACAGCCACAACCTTCAGGATGCCGCGGATCGTGTTGACCACCAGCGTAGCCAGGGCTTCGCCGTCGACTTCTTCGGCAATGATCAGCAGGGGACGGCCGGCCTTGGCGACTTGTTCCAGCGTAGGCAGCAGGTCGCGGATGTTGCTGATCTTCTTGTCGAACAGCAGCACGAAGGGGTTGTCCAGAATGGCGGATTGCTTTTCTGGGTTGTTGATGAAGTAGGGCGACAGGTAGCCGCGGTCGAACTGCATGCCTTCCACGACGTCCAGTTCGCTTTCCAGCGACTTGCCGTCTTCCACGGTGATCACGCCTTCCTTGCCAACCTTGTCCATGGCGTCAGCGATCAGCTTGCCGATGGTTTCGTCGGAATTGGCGGAGATCGAACCCACTTGGGCGATTTCCTTGGAGGTGGTGGTGGGCTTGGAAGCCTTCTTCAGTTCGGCGACCAGGGCCGTCACAGCCTTGTCGATACCGCGCTTCAGGTCCATGGGGTTGATGCCAGCGGCCACGTACTTGAAGCCTTCGCGCACGATGGCTTGTGCCAGCACGGTGGCGGTGGTGGTGCCGTCACCAGCGTTGTCGCTGGTCTTGGACGCCACTTCCTTCACAAGCTGGGCGCCCATGTTCTGCAGCTTGTCCTTGAGTTCGATTTCCTTGGCCACGGACACACCGTCCTTGGTCACGGTGGGGGCGCCGAACGAGCGCTCCAGCACCACATTGCGGCCCTTGGGGCCCAGCGTGACCTTGACCGCGTTGGCCAGGATGTTCACGCCTTCAACCATGCGAGCGCGGGCTTCGCCGCCGAAAACTACGTCTTTTGCTGCCATGTTTGGCTCCTAAAATTTGATTCAAATTGCCTGATAGCGCTTATTTGATAAGCGCTATTAGCTATGAAAAGATGAGTGATTCAGAGGGGCGAGAAATTATTTCTCGACCACTGCAAACAGGTCGTCTTCCTTCATCACCAGCAGCTCGTCGCCCTTGACCTTGACGGTCTGGCCCGAGTACTTGCCGAACAGAACGCGGTCACCGACCTTCACGTTCAGGGCAATCAGCTCGCCCTTGTCGTTCTTCTTGCCGGGGCCGACGGCCAGCACTTCACCTTGATCGGGCTTTTCAGCGGCGTTGTCGGGGATCACGATGCCGGAGGCGGTCATGGTTTCGCTTTCGATACGCTTGACGATCACGCGATCGTGCAGGGGGCGAAGGTTCATTGCATTGCTCCTGTTTTCAGTAAAAAAAGCTGAGGGACTCACACAGCCCCGGCCATCCGAGGCTGCCAAACTGCCAGCAGGGAGTGCAGTGTTAGCACTCGTCTGCGGTGAGTGCTAATGATACGGGCATTTGTGGCCATTTCAAGACACCCCGCCAATCAGGTGGGGCTTCTGAGCCAGTTGTTTGGAAAACGCCCGCCTGGGTGCAGTTTCCATGGGGCGCTGAGCGTTGCGCGGTGGATTGGGGGCAGGCTTTTGCTGCTTGGGGGGAACAAGTGCCGCGGCAAGGGTGAGAAAACGCCCTCGCAACCATCTCCGACTCGTATCGGTCTGCGCTTTTGATTGTTATCCATAATGCATGACAGCTGACTTTCCTTCAGGAGCCGCAATGTTCCAGTTCACAGCCTCGGCGCGAACATCCCCCGCGGGCGCCCCTCTGGCTCCCCTTCATGCGGGACCTATGGCTCATCCCCTTGTTGCTTTGTCGATAACGAGTGGGCGCCCCGCAGTGCGGGCTTTGCCATGAGCGAAGCGCCTTTCCCGTACGATGGTCCCGAGGAGTTGCGCCAACCCATAGTGGCGGCGCTGAGCCGGGTGGTCGATCCCGAGGTAGCCTTGAATGTGGTGGATGTGGGGTTGGTATACGGAGTCACCGTGGCGCAAGGAAAGCTGCATGCCCGGGTCACCATGACCTCTGCAGCGTGCCCCGTGACTGAGGTGATCCTTGAAGAAATCGAAGCTGAGCTGGATCGTGACATGCCACCGGAGTTGCTGATCCAGGTCGAGCTGGTCTGGGAGCCACCATGGTCCACAGACCGCTTGAGCGAGAGCGCCAAGCGCTTCATGGGGTGGTGACCACTCCGGCGGGTTCATCTCCCGCCAGGCCGCGAGCGGCGTCCACGCACGCCAGTCGCTTCGTCCCCATCCTTTTGATACTGGTTGCCATCTCGCTGCTGGGCGGCATCGCAGGGGGCCTGCTGCGAGCCGGTTGGGTGCTGTCCTTGCCCTTTTTGGGTGGCCATTGGTTAGGGAATGGAGCGGTGAGCCACGGGGCGCTGATGATTTGCGGGTTCATGGGCACCGTCATCGGTATCGAGCGAGCCGTTGCGGTCAAGCGGCACGCGGCCTGGCTGGCGCCGGTGGCCTCCGGGTGGGGTGGGCTGTGCCTGCTGGCGGGTCTGACGACAGCGGGTGCATGGCTGCTTACGGTGGCCGCTGTGGTGTTCGTGGGGGTCAACGTGGTGGTGGTTCATCGCCAGCGTGCCGCCCATACCGTCTTGCTGCTCGCCAGCGCGCTCGCATGGCTGACGGGTAGCTTGTTGTTCCTGTTACGGCCTGAGGACATGTCCAGCGTGCCTTGGTGGTTTGCCTTTCTGGTGATGACGATTGCCGCTGAGCGCTTGGAAATGACGCGGTTGATGCGCAGACGTCCAGGGGCACAGGTGTCGCTTTGGCTGCTCCTGGGTGCGCTGGCCGCAGGCGCCGCGCTGTCAGCGTTCTCTGCGCGGGCCGGTGGCGTGCTCTACGGCCTTTCGCTGTTTTGCCTGGCCCTGTGGCTTGGCGTTTTTGACATCGCGCGTCGCACCGTGCTGGCCCAAGGCCTGGCGCGTTTCATGGCAGTGTGTTTGCTGGGGGGCTATGCGTGGCTGGCGGTTGCCGGGTTGGCTTGGACTGGCGCCGCGCTGGGTCTTCCGCTGCGCGATGCCGCGCTGCATGCTCTGGGGCTGGGGTTTATCGTAAGCATGATGATGGGACATGCTCCGGTAATTCTTCCTGCCATCGCTCGCATCAAGCTTCAATTCGGCTCACTGTTCTATGTGCCGCTGGCGGTACTGCATTTGTCGCTGATCGTGCGGTTGGGCATCGGGCTGAACGACTTTGCGTGGCGGGGCACCGGAGCCCTGCTCAACGCGGTAGCCATTGCCTTGTTTGCGGCCGTGATGGTCGGGGCCGCGGTGCTCTGGCAGGCGCGCCACCGCTCCGGTGCGCCAAAACAAGATAGGTCGTGAAGCTCTCGGCCATCCTTCTCTGGCCGTGATGAATGGCGCGGCAATTTCCAGTGCCGTGTCGCACCGACTCCCCATGTCTTTCATAGACGGTGGCCGGCGATCTGGAGCGTCATGCCGCACCCGCTTGTTCAATGGACCGCCCCATCATCAAGTCCAGGTTCTGCACCGCCGCCCCCGAGGCGCCCTTGCCCAGGTTGTCAAACACGGCGGTCAGCAGCACCTGGCCGTGGCGGGCGTTGCTGAACACCCCCAGCCGCAGCTGGTTGGTGCCGTTCAGGGCCTGTGGGTCCAGGTGTTCGGCTGCTTCAGTGGCGGCGGGGGGCATCACCTTGACAAAGGGGGCGCCTGCATAGTGCTGCTGGAGGCAGGCGTGCAGGTGTTCGCCTTGCGTGCCCGGCGCGAGCTGCCGCAGATGCAACCCGACGGTCAGCACAATGCCCTGGCGGAAGGCGCCGTACGAGGGCAAGAAAAACGGCCGCTGCGATAGCCCGGCGTGTTGCGCGATTTCGGGCGTGTGTTTGTGCTCCAGCTGCAGCCCGTAGACCTGGAAGGCGGGCGCATGGGCTGCCTCGGGGCCTTCGTGCGCTTGCACGCGGGCACGACCACCGCCGGAATAGCCTGACACCGCATGGATGTTGAGTGCATGGTCGGCGGGCAGCAAACCGGCCTGCACGAGGGGCCGCAGCAGGGCGACGGCGCCTGTGGGGTAACAGCCAGGGTTGCTGACGCGTTGCGCGCTGGCGATGCGCGCGGCCTGCGCCGCATCCATCTCCGGAAAGCCATAGACCCATTGCGCGTCCGTGCGGTGGGCCGAACTGGCGTCGATCACGCGCACGGCGGGGTTGTGGATGGCGGCCACGGATTCGCGGGCGGCGTCGTCGGGCAGGCACAGGATGGCGATGTCGCAGCTGTTGATGGCTTCGGCGCGGCGCGTGGGGTTCTTGCGGTCGGATTCGGGCAGTGTCAGCAGCTGCAGGTCGGTGCGGCCGTGCAGGCGCTGGTGGATTTGCAGGCCGGTGGTGCCTTGGTCGCCGTCAATAAAAACAAGGGGCTGGGTGGTCATGGTGTGGATTCCTAGCATGGGGGGATGTGGAATCTTCGGCGTCGGTCTAAACTTTGAAAAGTTGAATTTCACAAACATCAAGATCAGTTCAGCTGAACGTCATGCGCGAACTCAATCTCGACCGGCTGCGCACCCTGGTCACCATCGCTGACCTCGGGTCTTTTGCCGAAGCGGCCCGCACGCTGCATCTGGCGCCGCCCACGGTCAGCCTGCACATTGCGGACATGGAGGCGTTGATTGGTGCGCCGTTGCTGGTGCGCAAGCGGGGCGAGGTGCGGCCGTCCGGCGCGGGCGAGGTGCTGGTGGAGCGGGCCCGGCGCCTGCTGGCCGATGCCGACGAGGCCATGGACCTGGTGCAGCGCCAGGTGCAGGGGCTGGAGGGGCGGGTGCGGCTGGGCGCGTCCACCGGCGCCATCGCGCACCTGCTGCCCCAGGCGCTGGAGGTGCTCGGCCAGCACCACCCCGGCATCGACGTGCAGGTGGCGGTGCTCACGTCGCAGGAGACTGTGTCGCGGCTGGCGCTGGGCACGCTGGACGTGGGCCTGGTGGCCTTGCCCATGGTCTCGGTGCGCGGGGTGACGGTGATGCCGTGGCGGCGCGACCCGGTGATGGCGTTTGTCCCCTCGGCCTGGGCGGCACCCCGCAGGGTCACGCCCCAGTGGCTGGCTGGGCAGCCGTTGATCCTGAATGACGACGGCACCAGCCTGTCGCGTCTGACGAGCGAATGGCTGGCCCTGGCGGGCGAGCAACCCAAGGCGCGCATCCAGCTCAACTACAACGATGCCATCAAGAGTCTGGTGGCTGCGGGCTACGGAGCCACACTGCTGCCGCATGAGGCCTCCACCGCCACGCCGCTGGACCCGCGCATCTGCATGCTGCCGGTGCAGCCCCGGCTGTGGCGCCCCCTGGGCATTGCCCACCGCGCGGGCCCGGTGGAGCGCGCCACCCAGCATGTGCTGGATGTGCTGTGGCAGCAAAAGCAGGTGTGACGCGAAGCTCAACCGGGATTTTGCTGCCCCAGGCCGCAGCCTGTCGCTCAGGCTGCGTCGTCCCCGATGAGCAGCCGGGTGTCGGACACGTAGCGGTGCGGCGGCACCTCCAGGTTGGTGGGTGCGGGCTTGTTCTTGAAGACGCGGCCCGCCAGGTCGAAGGTGGAGCCGTGGCAGGGACAAAAGAAACCACCCTGCCATTGGTCGCCCACGCTGGGGTTGCTGGTGCCTGCGGGCACGGCAGTGGGGGAGCAGCCGAGGTGCGTGCAGATACCCACCGTGACAAACACCTCCGGGCGGATGGAGCGTTGCGGGTTGCGGGCGTACTCGGGTTGCTGGTCCTTGCGCGAGGCGGGGTCGGCCAGCGCGGCGTCTTGCTGGGGCAGGGCGGCCAGCATTTCGGGCGTGCGCCGCATGATCCACACGGGCTTGCCGCGCCATTCCACCGTCTTCACGCCGCCGGGCGGCAGGTCGCTGATGTCTACCTCCACACCGGCGCCCATGGCCCGGGCGCGTTCGCTGGGGGCGAGGCTGGACACCAGGGGCACGGCAACCCCTGCCGCCGCCACGCAGCCCGTGGCCGCTGTCAGCAGCACCAGCTGCCGACGCTCTGCGGAGGGGTTGCCCTGGGTGCCTGGAAGGGATCCATTCGGTGTCGCGGGGTGGAGGGCCATGGGGTGCTTTCTGAGAGAGAGGGGGCTCGACGGGGTGACGCCCACCGCCCACAACGCTGCGGGTGGCCATGCCTTACCGCAAACGACGTGCCATCACCCGCAAGACCGGCCTGCCATGGCACGCACTGCATGAAAAGCCCGTGAATTCAATGGGTTGCGCGCGCGATGTCGGGTTGGCAGGTGCGCCGCAGGCCCGGCAGCGGCCGGATTCACTGCCACCCGGTCTGCCAAACCGGCTGCCAACTGCCATCCGTTGAAGTCCGCATGGCATAGATCAAAGGCCTGCCGGCGAAACCGGTGCACCGTCAGGGCCTTTGCCTGTACCGAGGTGTTGCCATGCCCCGTCTCTCCGCGCCGCCCACCGAACTGGTGTCCTTTCTGGAAGGGCTGCCCGATCCGCACATCCTGCTGGACGACCGCTATCGCATCCTGGCGGCCAATGGGGCCTATCGCCGCCAGTTCGGTGCAGCGGGCGGAGTGGAGGGACGCGTTGTGGGGCGCCCCTGTCACGCCGTGTCTCACCATGCCAGCGTGCCCTGTGACCAGGCGGGCGAGTCCTGCCCACTCGCGCAGGCGCGCGCCTCGGGGCAGCGCGAACGGGTGCTGCATGTGCACCACACGGACCAGGGCGAGGAATATGTACAGATCGAGCTGGCGCCGGTGGCGGGTGCGGACGGCACCACAGGGTTCTTTGTCGAAAAGATGGTGCCTTTGCCGGTGGCGGCGCAGCCGGTGCCGTCGGCGCAGGGGCTCATCGGGCGTTCGCCCGCGTTCCAGAGGATGCTGGGCCTGGTGGCGCGGGTGGCACCCTCGCGGGCTGCGGTATTGTTGCTGGGCGAGTCGGGCACGGGCAAGGAGCTGGTGGCCCATGCCGTGCACCAGAGCAGCCTGCGCGCGCGGCGCGCACTGGTGCCCGTGGACTGCTCCAGCCTGCCCGAGGCGCTGTTCGAGTCCGAGCTGTTCGGGCATGAGAAAGGGGCGTTCACCGGCGCGGCCCAAGCCCGGCCGGGGCTGGTGGAGGCGGCAGACGGCGGCACGCTGTTTCTGGACGAGGTGGGCGACATCCCCCTGCCGCTGCAGGTCAAGCTGCTGCGCCTGCTGGAGACTGGTACCTACCGCCGCGTGGGCAGCACCGAGCTGCGGCATGCCGACCTGCGCGTGGTATCGGCCACGCACCGCAATCTGCCGCACATGGTGGCTGCAGGGCGTTTTCGTGAAGACTTGTACTACCGCCTGAGCACCTTCCCCATCCACCTGCCACCGCTGCGCGAACGCCAGGGCGATACCGCCCTGCTGGCACGCGCGCTGCTGGAGCGTGTGGCACCCCCGCCCCGGGCGCTGCAGCTGTCTGGCGCTGCGCTGGCCTTGCTGGAGGTGCAGCCCTACCCCGGTAATGTGCGGGAGCTGCGCAACCTGCTGGAGCGCACCGCCTTGCTGTGCGATGGCGACACCATCGGCGCTGAGCATGTGCAGCAAGCGCTTGCCTGCGGCCTGCCGCCGCTCGTGAGTGGGGTGGAGAAGGGCGTAGTGGAGCCGCGTGCATTGGCGGCGTTGGCCGGGTCGTCACGTCAACGACGCTTGCTGGACGACGAGGCCCTGCAACAGGCTCTGGCAGCCCACCAAGGCAGCCGTGCCGCGCTGGCGCGGCAGCTGGGCATCAGCGAGCGGTCGCTGTACCGGCGGCTGAAAACCTTGGGCGCATGGCACCCATAGATGAAGAAATCGGCCCCAGGCGCATAGGTTGATTGCGTTAGCAGCTATTGTTTATATAGCGTCTGGTGTGTCGTGCCTGCTTACACCACCGCATCGGGCGCCAGCGCGCTCAGCACCATGCGCACGATCAGCTCTTCGGCCTTTTCGTAGTCGCGCTCGGTCAGAGCGGGCTTGCCCAGCAGCAGGGCGAACTGGGCCTCCTGCTCCGCGTACGCCTGGGTGACCGACCAGATGATGAACATGAGGTGCGTGAAGTTGACCTTGGCAATGCGTCCCTCGCGCGCCCAGCGCTCGAAGGTGCGCACCTCGGTCTTGAGCAGCGGCGCCACACGTTCGGTGATGGCTGTGCCATACCGTGGTGCACCCGCAATCACCTCTTTGGTGAACACCTTGGCGCCCTGCGGGCGCGTGCGCGAGTAGTGCAGCTTGGCGCGGATGTAACGCCGCAGCGCCTGCTGCGGGTCGTCGCTGTGTGACAGGTCTTCCATGCCCGCCAGCCACTGGGTGAGCACATCGTCCAGCACCCGCTGGTACAGCGCCTCCTTGCTCGGGAAGTAATACAGCAGGTTGTGGCGGCTGATGCCGATGGCGGCGGCAATGCTCTCCAGCGAGGCGCCTTCAAAGCCGAATTGCGCAAACTGGTTCTCCGCCTCGGTGAGGATGCCTTGCTCCTTGAGCAAGCGCGACGCCGTGGGGGCGCGGGGCGCGGACTCGTCAAGTGCGGGCGGGCGGGCCACCTTGCGGGGGCGGGGGGCGGGATTGGCAGGGGACGGGCGGGCTGCAGTCATTGCACCATTGTGGAACAAGCCGGGGCCTGAAAACTGGCAATTGGCTGGCTGGAGGCTGGCACGCGGTTTGCTGTAGGGATTTTACCAATTGGTAAATTTTTACGGGTTGGTAAATTGACCCACAACGCAGGGCACCGCCGCCCCAAAGCAGCGTGCACCTGCACCCCACAGCGAGGACCACGATGAAACCTCCGAAGTTTGCGGATACCAGCCTTCACGCTGGTGCCGCATTGGTTGGCGCCACTGGCTGGCGCTCCAACGCTGCGCGGCGTGCGCTTGCACGCCCCCTGGGCGCCCAGACCCCCACCCTCACCCTCTCGGAGGAAACCTGATGGACACACCCGCAAGCCGTGCCTGCGGCATTCACGCCGCACGCCTGAACCTGGCCGACTACGCCGTCAACTTTGGCGACGCACACCCGCCGCTCACTCGGGCGCAAGCGCTGATCGAGGCTGAGCGCTGCTACTACTGCCACGACGCCCCCTGCGCCACGGCCTGCCCCACGGGCATCGACATCCCCTCGTTCATCCACCGCATTGCGCAGGACAACAACCGCGGCGCAGCGCGGGCGATTCTGGAGGCCAACCCGCTGGGCGGCATGTGCGCGCGGGTGTGCCCCACCGAGGTGCTGTGCGAGCAGGCCTGCGTGCGCAACACCAACGAAGACAAGCCGGTGGAGATCGGCTCGCTGCAGCGCTACGCCACCGACGCCTTCTTTGCCCAGCCCGGGGCTCCGCTGTTCCAGCGCGCAGCCGCCACCGGCAAGTGCGTGGCCGTGGTGGGCGCCGGGCCTGCGGGCCTGGCCTGTGCGCATGGCCTGGCCGTGCGCGGGCATGACGTGGTGCTGTTCGAGGCGCGACCCAAGCTCGGCGGCCTCAATGAATATGGCCTGGCCAGCTACAAGACCACCAACAACTTTGCGCAGAAGGAAGTGGAGTGGCTGCTGTCCATCGGTGGTATCGAGGTGCGCACCGGCCAGCAACTGGGCCGTGACATCACGCTCGATAGCCTGCTGGGCGCTTACGACGCCGTGTTCCTGGGGCTGGGCCTGCAGGGCGTGAACGCGCTGGGCGTGGCCGAGCCCACGGCCACCGGTTTGCGCAATGCGGTGGACTTCATCGCCGAGTTGCGCCAGAGCTCCGACCTCTCCACCCTGCCCGTGGGCCGCCGCGTGGTGGTGATTGGCGGCGGCATGACGGCGGTGGACGCCGCCGTGCAGTCGCGCAAGCTGGGGGCGGAAGAAGTGACCATCGTCTACCGCCGGGGCGCCGAGGCCATGTCGGCATCGGCCGTGGAGCAGCAATGGGCGCAGACGAACGGCGTGACCATTCGCCACTGGGCCGCACCGAAAGAGGTGCTGAGCGAAAACGGCGCGGTGAAGGGCGTGCGCTTCGCCGCCACGGCGTTGGGCGACGGCAAGCTGGTGGAAACCGGCGAGATCTTCACGCTCGAGGCCGACATGGTGCTCAAGGCCATCGGCCAGACCTTTGTGGCCGAGCCTGTGGGCAACCGCATCGCGCTGGAGGGCGGGCGCATTACCACCGATGCCGAAGGCCAGACCAGCCTGCCGCGTGTGTGGGCCGGTGGCGATTGCCGCGTGGGCGGCCGCGACCTCACGGTGGAGGCGGTGGAGCACGGCAAGGTCGCCGCTGTTTCCATCCACGCCGCACTGATGGCTTGAGATGGCCTGAAGCGGCCTGAACTCCTTCACCCCAGTTTTCACGGGAGCACCCCATGGCAGACATTCGCAGCAATTTTCTGGGCATCCAAAGTCCCAACCCCTTCTGGCTGGCCTCCGCACCACCCACTGACAAAGAGATCAACGTCACCCGCGCCTTCGAGGCGGGCTGGGGCGGTGTGGTGTGGAAGACGCTGGGCGAAGACCCGGCGGTCGTCAACGTGAACGGCCCGCGCTACTCCACGCTCATGTCGCAAGACCGCCGCGTGATCGGCCTGAACAACATCGAGCTGATCACCGACCGGCCGCTGCACACCAACCTGGAAGAAATCAAGCGCGTCAAACGCAACTGGCCGGACCGGGCCATGATCGTCTCGCTCATGGTGCCCTGCGAGGAGCAGAGCTGGAAGAACATCTTGCCGCTGGTGGAAGACACCGGCGCTGATGGCATTGAACTCAACTTCGGCTGCCCGCACGGCATGAGCGAGCGCGGCATGGGTGCGGCCGTGGGCCAGGTGCCCGAGTACATCCAGATGGTCACTGCCTGGTGCAAGCACTACAGCAAGCTGCCGGTGATCGTGAAGCTCACGCCCAACATCACCGACGTGCGCCAGCCCGCACGCGCCGCCAAGGCGGGCGGGGCCGATGCCGTGTCACTCATCAACACCATCAACTCCATCATGGGTGTGGACCTGGACCGCATGGTCATGAGCCCGAGCACGGACGGCTGGGGCTCGCACGGCGGCTACTGCGGTCCGGCCGTCAAGCCCATCGCACTCAACATGGTGGCCGAGATTGCACGCGATGCACAAACGGCCGGCCTGCCCATCAGCGGCATTGGCGGCATCACCACGTGGCGCGACGCGGCCGAGTACATCGCACTGGGCTGTGGCACGGTGCAGGTGTGCACGGCGGCCATGGTGTATGGCTTCAAGATCGTGCAGGACATGTGCGATGGCCTGTCCAACTTCATGGACGACCACGGCTACGCCACGCTCGACGACTTCAAGGGCCAGGCCGTGCCCACAGTCAAAGATTGGAAGAACCTCAACCTCAACCACATCGAAAAAGCCGTCATCAACCAGGACGCCTGCATCCAGTGCGGCCGTTGCCATGTGGTGTGCGAAGACACCTCGCACCAGGCCATCACCTTCACCAAGGACGGCGGCGTGCGCAAGTTCGAGATCAACGAGGCCGAGTGCGTGGGCTGCAACCTGTGCGTGTCAATCTGCCCCGTGCCCGAGTGCATCACTATGCGCGCGTTGGAACCCGGCGAGGTGGATGTGCGCACGGGCAAGACGGTGACGGGCGAATACGCCAACTGGACCACGCACCCCAACAACCCGCAGCGTGTGTCTGCAGCCGCTTGATATGTGCCCCTGCGTGCGTTTGCCACAGGCCCCGCAAGGCGTTGTGACGGCACCCGTGGTGGTGCCGATTTGCAACGCATGCTGCACTGCATCTGGTGCAGTTCTTGCGTGATCTCTAGCATCGCTCGCTTCCCTTTGCCCGCCATCTGCCAGCGTGAGGGCGCTGGAACAGACAGCGGGTTGTGTGCAACCCCAACGACGTCTTTGACAGGAGTACAGGCATGACCAACAGTACCGGCAGCGCGGCCCATGTGGCGGGGCTGATGCCCGGCGATGCATCCAACACGCTCGCCAATGAAGATCTGCTCCCCACCACCGCCGCGCAGCGACACTGGACGTGGAAGGACTTTGCCGCACTCTGGGTGGGCATGGTCGTGTGTGTGCCCACCTACACCATGGCCAGCTCCATGCTGGACCAGGGCTTTACCTGGCAGATGGCGGTGTGGCTGGTGTTCCTGGCCAACTGCATCGTGCTGGTGCCCATGGTGCTCATCGGGCGCGTAGGGCCCCGGTACGGCGTGCCGTTCCCGGTGTTGGCGCGTGCATCGTTTGGCGTAAAAGGCGCCAACCTGCCCGCCGTGCTGCGCGGCCTGGTGGCGTGCGGCTGGTTCTCCATCAACTGCTACTTTGGCGCGCTGGCGCTGCACGGGTTCCTCAACATCCTGGGCATGGGGCTCGCAGGCCCCGCCGATGGGCAGACCATCAGCACCTCGCAGTTCATGTGCTTCCTGGCGTTTTGGGCGGTGCACATCTGGTTCATCTGGAAGGGCCCGGAGTCCATCCGCAAGCTCGAAGTGATTGCCGCGCCGCTGATGATCATTGCGTCCATTGCGCTGGTCGTCGTGCTGATGATGAAGGTGCCCTCGGGCCAGCTTTTCAACCTGCCCGCCAAGGTGGTCGAGGGCGGCCCCAAGACCTGGGCGGCGCTGACCGGCCTGGTCGGCTTCTGGGCCACGCTGGCGCTCAACATTCCGGACTTCACCCGCTTTGCCAAGTCGCAGAAGGACCAAGTGTTGGGCCAGGCGATTGGCCTGCCGATTCCCATGGCGCTGTTTTCCATGGTGGGCGTGATCGGCTTCTCTGCCTCGGCCATCCTGTACGGCAAGGCCCAGCTGTTCCCCGATGGTCTGCTCACGCAAATGGGCAGCGTGGCCGCAGGCCTGGGCCTGCTGGTGATCTTGCTGGCCAACCTCACGACCAACGTGGCCGCCAACCTGGTGTCGCCGTCGTATGACTTCAGCCAGTGCGCGCCGTCCAAGATCAGCTTCCGCATGGGCGGTCTGATCGCTGCGGGCATCGGCCTGCTGTTCATGCCCTGGAAGCTGCTGGCCACCTCGGGCGGCTATCTGTTCACCTGGCTGGGCGGCTATGGCACGCTGCTGGGCGCCATTGCGGGCATCCTGCTGGTGGACTACTACCTGGTGCGCAAGAGCGAGCTGAAGGTGGACGACCTGTACCGCCGTGGCGGTGAATACGAGTACAGCAACGGCTGGAACCTGCAGGCCCTGATTGCCTTTGCACTGGGTGTGCTGCCCTGCCTGCCGGGCTACCTGGCGGTGTCGGGTGTGGTGGACAAGGCGGGCATGCCTGCCATCTGGCTGTCGCTGTTCGACTCGGGCTGGTTCTTCAGCCTGGCGGTGGCCGGCACCTACTACTACCTGACGGCCAAGAAGAAGTGATCCCCCGGACCCTGCCTGGGCCTGGTGCCAGTGCAGGGTCCCTTTTTTTGAATTGATCTGTATCCCTGAAGGAGATCCCCATGAGCCAAGCCCTTGTGATCCGCGGTGGCACCGTGGTCAACGCCGACCGTGAACAGCGCGCCGATGTGTTGTGCGTCGATGGCCGCATCGTGGCCGTGGGGGAGGATGCTGCTACTCAGGCCCCCGCGGGTGCAGAGACGCTGGACGCCAGCGGCCAGTACGTGCTGCCCGGCGGTATCGACCCGCATACGCACATGCAACTGCCTTTCATGGGCACCGTCACCATGGACGACTTCTTCACCGGCACGGCCGCCGCGCTGGCGGGTGGCACCACGAGCATCATCGACTTTGTGATCCCCGATCCGCAAGAACCCATCCTGGATGCTTATCGCAAGTGGCGCGGTTGGGCGGAAAAGTCGGCTGCCGACTATTCCTTCCACGTCGCCATCACCTGGTGGAGCGAGCAGGTGCGCGCCGACATGGGCACGCTGGTGCAGGAGGAGGGCGTGAACAGCTTCAAGCACTTCATGGCCTACAAGAACGCCATCATGTGCGACGACGAAACCCTGGTGAACAGCTTCAAGCGCGCGCTTGAACTGGGCGCCATGCCCACGGTGCATGCCGAAAATGGTGAACTGGTCTACCTGCTGCAGCAGGAAGTCGCCAAGATGGGCATCACCGGCCCCGAGGGCCACCCGCTCTCGCGCCCGCCCATGGTCGAGGCCGAGGCCGCCAACCGTGCCATCGCCATTGCCGACGTGCTGGGCGTGCCGATTTACGTGGTGCACGTGAGCTGCATGGAGTCTGCCGACGCCATCGCCCGCGCCCGCGCACGCGGCCAGCGCGTGTACGGCGAGGTGCTGGCCGGCCACCTGCTGGTGGACGACAGCGTGTACCGCGACCCCGACTTTGCCAAGGCCGCCGCCTATGTGATGAGCCCACCCTTCCGCCCCAAGGGCCATCAAGAGGCGCTGTGGCGCGGCCTGCAGTCGGGCCAGCTGCACACCACGGCGACGGACCACTGCACCTTCTGCGCCGCGCAAAAGGCCATGGGCAAGGAGAACTTTGCCAAGATCCCCAACGGCACCGGCGGCGTGGAAGAGCGCATGGCCGCGCTGTGGGACGGCGGTGTGAACACCGGGCGCCTCACGCCCAGCGAGTTCGTGGCCATCACCTCGGCCAACGCAGCCAAGCTGTTCAACATCTACCCCCGCAAGGGTTTCATCGGCGAAGGCGCCGACGCCGACCTGGTGCTGTGGGACCCGCAAGGCACCAAGACCGTCTCGGCCAAGACCCAGTTCAGCAAGGGTGACTTCAACATCTTTGAGGGCCGCACTGTGCGCGGCATCCCCAGCCACACCGTGAGCCAGGGCCGCGTGGTGTTTGCCAACGGCGACCTGCGCGCCGAGCAAGGCAGGGGCCGCTACATCAAGCGCCCGGCGTTTGGCGCGAACTTCAACGCTGTGCAAAAGCGTGCGCAGGACCTGGCCCCTACGGCCGTTGCGCGCTAACCGTTGCAATGCATCCGGAGAACACCATGGACACCAAAGTCAAACCCAACATCGAAAACCTGCGCATCAACGGCCAGCGCCTGTGGGATTCGCTCATGGAGCTGGCGCAGATCGGCGCCACACCGAAAGGCGGCGTGTGCCGCCTGACCCTCACCGACCTGGACAAGCAGGGCCGTGACTTGGTGACCCGCTGGGCGCGCGAAGCCGGCATGACGGTCACCATCGACAAGATCGGCAACGGCTTCATGCGCCGCCTCGGCCGCAACAACAGCCTGCCACCCATCATGACCGGCAGCCATATCGACACCCAGCCCACGGGCGGCAAGTTCGACGGCAACTACGGCGTGCTGGCGGGCATCGAGGTGGTGCGCACGCTCAATGACCATGGCATCGAAACCGAAGCCCCCATCGAAGTCGCGTTCTGGACCAATGAAGAAGGCAGCCGCTTTGTGCCCGTGATGATGGGCTCGGGCGTGTTCGCCAAGGCCTTCACGCTGGAGCACGCCTACGCCGCCACCGACACCGAAGGCAAGACGGTGAAGGGCGAGCTGGAGCGCATCGGCTACATCGGCGACCAGGAACCGGGCGACCACCCCATCGGCGCGTACTTCGAGACCCACATCGAACAAGGCCCGGTGCTGGAGGACAACGACAAGACCATCGGCGTGGTCAGTGGCGTGCTGGGCATCCGCTGGTTCGACTGCACCGTGACCGGCATGGAAGCCCACGCAGGCCCCACGCCCATGGCCCTGCGCAAAGACGCGATGCTGGCCGCCACGCGCATCATGCAAGACGTGGTGGCCGCAGCCCATCGCCACCCGCCCCACGGGCGCGGCACGGTGGGCATGGTGCAGGTGTTCCCCAACAGCCGCAACGTCATCCCCGGCCGGGTCAAGTTCAGCATCGACCTGCGCAACAGCACCGACGCGCTGGTCGATGCCATGGCGGCCGAGGTCAAGGCCTTTGCCGACCAGGTGGCCCAAGAGCACGGTGTGCAGGTGCACATCGAGATGGTGTCCAGCTACCCCGCGCAGCTCTTCCAGCCCGAGTGCGTGGAGGCCGTGGGCCGCGCCGCTGCCAAGCTGGGCTACAGCCACATGCCCGCCGTTTCGGGTGCCGGGCACGACGCCGTGTACATGGCCAAGCTCGCGCCCAGCGGCATGATCTTCATCCCCTGCAAGGACGGCATCAGCCACAACGAGATCGAGGATGCGAAACCTGAGCACATCGAGGCGGGGTGCAACGTGCTGCTGCATGCCATGCTGGAGCGGGCAGGCACCTAGTGCTATATAAAATATAGCTTCTGACGCATGTTACATAGGCACTTGCACCCGTTTTGATGCAAAACCGGGTGGGTAGGGTCAGTCCAGCTCCGTCAGCCCCAGAAAGTGGTCCAGCATGTGGAAGTGGTCTTCAAAGAATTCCTCTTCCATGCCTGCCAGCTGGTCGATGCGTGTCCACTGCACCAGCGCCGCATCGTCGTCGGCCTGCACCACCGGGAAGGGCGCATCGCCCAGGTCGAAGTAATGCGCATGCGTGATGGTGCGGCCGCGCTGGCTGCGGTCGGGGTGGTCGAACACGGCCACTGACTGGAGCGCGGCGCGCATGGTGGCCTCGGGCAGGTGGCAGTGGGTTTCTTCCACCAGCTCGCGCAGACAGGACTGCCACACCGTCTCCCGTTGCTCGATGAAGCCGCCGGGCACGGCCAGCTGGCCTTTGCCGGGCGCGTGGGCGCGGCGGATCAGCAGCACATGGTCCTGGCAGCGCAGCACGGCGTCCACCGTCACGAACACGGGCGGGTAGGGCGCGGCGGACCAGGCTTCGCGGTAGCTGCGCAGCATGCGCCACTCCTCCTGCAGTGCAGGGTAGTGCGGGGTCTGTGCAAAGTCTTCCAATCTGGCAATGGTGCTCTCGGGGATCTCGTTGGCCAGCGGCGCCACCGCAGCGCGTGCGGTGGCGGGTGTGGCGCCAAAGTACGCATCGCGGATGGCGGTGGCATCGATGCGGCCCTGGCGCTCCACATGGATCAGCTGCCAGCCCGGAAAGGCGCCGAGGTAGCCGCTGGTCGCATCCTTGAAGTGGCCCACCAGGCCGATGCTCGCGCCCGGTGCGGTCAGGCGGGCCACGCCCCGCCGCACCGCCTGCACCCACACGGTTTCGTTGTAGTAGTCGCGCATGGGCAGCACCTGCACCCGGGCGCTGTCGGCGGCGGGCAGGGCTGCGCGCAGCATGGCTTCGCGCTCCTGCCAGGTGAAGGGGTTCTTGGGCGAGCGCGCCTGCCAGGCTGAGCCGACCACCACGATGACCTGTGGTGCGCTGTCCAGCGCACGTTGCAGCAGGGCCATGTGGCCGCTGTGGACGGGCTCAAAGCGTCCGATGTAGAGGGCGGTATCGACCATGTGTCTCCGGCAGGTGGTGCGCATTGGGCCTTTTGTCTCCCTGGCCCGGGGGGGGCGCCTTGGTGCTTGCGGCGGCTGCGGCCGGCCCTGGCCTGGAAGGGCATGCGAGGGGCGTTGAAGCGGCCTTGGGGCAGGTTTTACAGGCTTTTTGGCTGGATGTGCAGAAATGATATGCGCTGGTAGCTATCTTTTTTGTAGTAATTTTATCGCCCATCTAGGCGTGAAGGGGTGGGGAGCCGGGCTGTGTCGTTGTCGCCCAGGTCGTTGTGTCGCCCGAGCCCATGGTGCTGCCCAGCCTGTCATGCGACGGGCTGGGCGGCGGTGTGCACCACGCGCTGGCAAAAAAGGGGTGGACCTGGTCCCGCAAACGTGGCGACAATGCGCCGCTTGCATGCGGGGCACAGTGGTTTCCCACCGCGGTTCCCGTCCTTTTCGCGCTTTGGTCCGGCGAGGCGGTGTGCAAGCCCACCTGTGTGAACCTGGGGGACGGCGCCCGCTGTGGCCTGTCCGCACCTCCAATAACAGGCCTGCAGCATGCGGGCCCTTCGAGGGAGATCCATGTCGTTGCGGCTCAAATTCAACCTGGTGCTGGCGGGCGTGCTGCTGCTGGCGGTGCTGGGCGCGGGCGCCTATGTGCACCGCTTCCTGCAGCAATCCGCCATCGAGGAGGTGCAGCACAACTCGCAGATCATGATGCACGCCGCCATGGCCATCCGCGACTACACGACCGAGCTGGTCAAACCTCACCTGGATGTGACGCTGGCAGAAAAATTCCTGCCGCAGACCGTGCCCGCGTACGCTGCCACCGAGACGCTGCGCCGCCTGCAAAACCGCTTTCCGGGCTATGAGTACAAGGAAGCGGTGCTCAACCCCACCAACCTGCGCGACCGGGCCAACGAGTGGGAGGAGCGCATCATCAGCGACTTCCGCGAAGGCCGGGCCGACCTCAAGAAGGAGGTGACCGGCGAGGTGGGTGAAGGCATGCACCGCGCCCTGTACGTGGCCCGGCCCATCACCATCAAGCAGCCGCAGTGCATGGCCTGCCACAGCACGCCGGCCGTGGCGCCGCCCACCATGCTCAAGGTCTACGGCGACAAGAACGGCTTTGGCTGGGGCATGAACGAGACGGTGGGCATCCAGGTGGTGAAGGTGCCCATGTACTTCCCGCTGGAGAAGGCACGTCAGACCTTCAACACCGTGATGGCGGCGCTGGTGGGCAGCTTTGTGCTGCTGTTTGTGGGCCTGAACCTGTCGCTGTCGTCGCTGGTGATCGAGCCCATGGCGCGGCTCAACCGCAAGCTGGAAGACCTGGCCACCAAGGATTTCCTGACGGACCTGGTGAACCGCCGCCGCTTCTTTGAAAGGCTGGAGACCGAGATGGCCGACACCCGCATCAAGAAGGGTAGTTTGTCGGTGGTGATGTTCGACATCGATTTTTTCAAACGCATCAACGATACCTTCGGGCATGACTCGGGCGATGTGGTGCTCAAGAGCACGGCGCTGCGTGTGCGCGAGCTGCTGCGCTCGTCCGACTGCGCTGCGCGTTTTGGGGGCGAGGAGTTCATCATCCTGCTCAAGGAAACTCCGGTGGACGCCGCCATGGCCATGGCAGAGGCCGTGCGTGCGCGCATTGCGGGGACGCCGTTTGACGCGGTGGGCCATGTCAGTGCCAGTTTTGGCGTGGCCACCTGGGACCACAAGGAAGACAGCCATGCATTGATCAAGCGCGCAGACACGGCGCTGTACAAGGCCAAGTCCAGCGGTCGCAACTGTGTGGTGCGGGCCGAAGAGGCGGCGTGATCCGGTGCGTGCATCGAGGCCGCCCGCTCAGGCCGTGACGGCCTTGGCTTCTTCGTAGTCCGCCCGGTAGCTTGCAGCCAGCGCCGTTTTCTGCCTTTCCGTCAATAACTTGCCGGCCATCTGGAAGAAGCGGTGTTCCTCTTCCTTCAGGTGGTGCTCCACCTTTTCGGCCAGCTTTTTTGCCAGCGGCAGCCAGGCGGGGCTCGAAGGCTCGGTCTCTTCCAGTGACTCCACCAGTTCGTCGATCTGGTGGTGCTCTGAAATGGCGTGGCGCGACAGGTCGATGCCCGCATCGTGGGCCATCAGCGGCACATAGAGGTGCCGGTCCTCGGCCTGGGCGTGCGCGGCAAG
Organism: Acidovorax sp. 107; assembly: GCF_003058055.1. NCBI lineage: Bacteria > Pseudomonadati > Pseudomonadota > Betaproteobacteria > Burkholderiales > Comamonadaceae > Acidovorax > Acidovorax sp. 107. Next base: position 4,138,554 of record NZ_QBTZ01000001.1, read on the forward strand.
CTCTTTCTTGAGTTGGTCGAACAGCTCACGCCGCTCTGGCGTGTCGCCGCTGGTGTCGATGAGTGTGCCGTATAGCGCGCGCTGGCGCTCATGGCTCTCGCGCAAGGCTTCAAAGATGTTGGTGGTGTCGGTCATGGGGCTGTTTTTTTGCGTGGATGAAGGTGCTCAGGACTACTTGAGCACTTTGCGGGCAGCGCCCACCCCAATGACCGCCAGCACCACAAACACCACGGCAATCACCAGAAACAGCACGAACAGCACCTTGGCAATGCCCGCCGCACCTGCGGCGACACCGCTGAAACCCAGGGCCCCAGCCACGAGGGAAATCAGGGCAAAAATGATGGCGTACTTCAGCATGGTGGTCGCTCCTTGCAGTGAACAGTGGGGCAGCGCGGCGCTGCGGAAGGTGTGCAGGAACGATACCGACGGACTGTGGAGCGCGCCGTCAGTGCAGGCGGGCGGTGGGTGTAGGAGAGCACCGCTGAGGAGCCCGCGGGGCCAAAAGAAAAGCCGCAACGCGGGGCGTTGCAGCTTGGGAGGTGGGTGCGGCTCTGACGGCCTTTTGGCCTTTGCTCACATTGCTGCTCAATATGAGCTTCGTCCACGGACGGAGAGCCGCGACATGCGCGGGGGGCTTACAGCCCGGTTGCTGCGCGAAGCGCAGCGGCTTTGTCCGTACCTTGGTCTGCGTTCACATCGCTTGCGCGATATGAACTTCGCCCGAAGGCCGATACCGCCCTATTCGCGCGGCGGGCTTTACAGCCCGGCTGCAGCGCGAAGCGCAGCAGCTTTATCGGTCTTCTCCCAGCTGAACTCGGGTTCTTCGCGGCCGAAGTGGCCGTACGCTGCGGTCTTTTCATAGATCGGGCGCAGCAGGTCCAGCATCTGGATGATGCCCTTGGGGCGCAGGTCGAAATGCTCGCGCACCAGAGCGGCCAGGCGCTCGTCCGACACCACGCCCGTGCCCTCGGTGTACACGGTGATGTTCATCGGCTCGGCCACGCCGATGGCGTAGGCCACCTGGATCTGGCACTGGCGGGCCAGGCCGGCGGCCACGATGTTCTTGGCCACGTAGCGCGCGGCATAGGCGGCCGAGCGGTCCACCTTCGTTGGGTCCTTGCCGCTGAACGCACCGCCGCCGTGGGGGCAGGCACCGCCGTAGGTGTCCACGATGATCTTGCGGCCGGTCAGACCGCAGTCGCCTTGCGGGCCGCCGATGACGAAGCGGCCGGTGGGGTTGATCAGGTAGCGCGTGTCTTTGAGCCATTCCTTGGGCAGCACGGGCTTGATGATCTCTTCGATGATGGCTTCGGTGAACGAGGCCTTCATCTTGGTTTGCGTTTCGCTCTGGTCGGGGTGGTGCTGGGTGGAGAGCACCACGGTGTCGATGCTGTGGGGCTTGCCGTCCACGTAGCGCATCGTCACTTGCGACTTGGCGTCGGGGCGCAGGAACGGCAGGCGGCCGTCCTTGCGCAGCTGGGCCTGGCGCTCGACGAGGCGGTGTGCGTAGTAGATCGGCGCGGGCATCAGCTCGGGCGTCTCGTCGCAGGCGTAGCCGAACATCAGGCCCTGGTCACCGGCGCCGGTGTTCAAGTGGTCGTCGCTCGCGTGGTCCACGCCCTGGGCGATGTCGTTGGACTGCTTGTCGTAGGCCACCAGCACGGCGCAGCCCTTGTAGTCAATGCCGTAGTCGGTGTTGTCGTAGCCGATGCGCTTGATGGTGTCGCGTGCCACCTGGATGTAGTCCACGTGGGCGTTGGTGGTGATTTCGCCCGCCAGCACCACGAGGCCGGTGTTGGTCAGCGTTTCAGCGGCGACGCGGCTGCGGGGGTCTTGCTTGAAGATCGCATCGAGAATCGCGTCCGAGATCTGATCGGCCACCTTGTCGGGGTGGCCTTCGGAGACGGATTCCGAGGTAAAGAGAAAGTCGTTCGCCATTTGAATAAACTCCTGTGTTCCGGCATTTGGGGCGTTGCCCTCACCCCGAAGGAGCTTTGGCGAACGCTTTAGCAGTTTTTTTTAACGTCGCCCTGCAAGTTGCTCATTTAACTCAGCGACCCCTCTATTTTAATGCCAGTCGTCTTTCGATTCTTTTCCGTATTTCCACTGTGGTTGCTCCACGTCATGGGCGCGGCCATGGGCTGGGTGGCGTTTGTGGCATCGCCCACGTACCGGCGCCGGTTCCTCGCCAACTCGGCACTGGCGGGGTATGCGTTTGGCGATGTGCGTGCTGCCGTGGCCCACGCGGGGCGCATGGTGGCCGAGCTGCCGCGCCTGTGGCTGGGCGCCACCATGCCCTGCACCCTTGCGGGCGAAGCCTGCGTGGAGCGGGCCTATGCCGCGGGCCGCGGCATCGTGTTTCTCACCCCGCACCAGGGGTGCTTTGAGCTGTCGGCCCAGGCCGCTGCGCGGCGCTGGAGTGCGGAGCGTGGCCCCATCACGGTGCTGTACCGCCCCGCGCGCCAGGCCTGGCTGGCCAAGGTGATGGAAACCGCCCGCAACCGCCCCGGCATGCTGGCCGTGCCCACCACGCTGGCGGGGGTGCGCCAGATGATCAAGGCCTTGCGCCGGGGCGAGGCCGTGGGCCTGCTGCCCGACCAGGTGCCGCCCGAAGGCCAGGGCCAGTGGTCGCCCTTTTTTGGACGGGACGCCTACACCATGACCCTGGCCGTGCGCCTGGCGCAGCAGACCGGTGCGGCCGTGGTGCTGGCGCGTTGCGAGCGGCTGCCCTGGGGGCGTGGCTACGTCACGCATTTCGAGCCCTTGGCCCGGCCGCTGTCCGACCAGATGGACCAGGCTGTGCTGCAGATCAACCAGGCCATGGAACACCTCATTCGCCAATGCCCCGAGCAATACTTGTGGGGCTATGGCCGCTACAAGCAGCCGCGCGGCGAGGCTTCTCCTGCCGAACCTGCAGCAGGGGGCGCGGCATGAAGGGCCTGACAGGGCGTCTGGGCGTGGGGTTCATGCGGGTGCTGGCGCTGCTGCCGCTGCCGGTGTTGCGCGGCATGGGCTGGCTGCTGGGGCAGGCGGCGTTCGTGCTGGTGGCGCCCCGGCGTCGGGTGGCGTTGCGCAATCTGGCCCTGTGCTTCCCCGACTGGACCGAAGCGCGCCGCCGCGCCGTGGCGCGGGCCAGCTTTGTGGCGTTCTGCCAGACCTGGCTGGACCGCAGCTGGCTCTGGGCCGCGCCGCGTTCGGTGGTGGAGCAGCGTGTGCGCCTGACGGGCGCGGTGCACGAGCTGGAAGGCGACACGCCCACCATTCTGTTTGCGCCGCACTTCTACGGCATGGACGCGGGGGGGCTGGCCTTGCCGCTGCGCAGCAGCCGTGCGTTCACCTCCATCTTTGCCACCCACCCCGACCCGGCGGTGGATGCTTGGTTCATGGCGGGGCGCCAGCGGTTTGGCGATGTGCGCATGCTCAACCGTTCGGACGGCGTCAAACCCATCATCGCCAGCCTGCGCAAGGGCGGGCTGCTGTACCTGCTGCCCGACATGGACTACGGCCGCAACGATTCGGTGTTTGTACCGTTCTACGGCGTGACGGCGGCCACCATTCCGTCGCTGTCGCGGTTTGCGCGGCTGGGCCGGGCCAAGGTGGTGGGCGTGTATTCGCGCATGACGCCCACCGGGTACGTGGCCGAAGTCTCGCCGGCCTGGGCCAACTACCCCACTGACGATGCGGAGGCCGATACGGCCCGCATGAACCGTGAACTGCAGGCCGTGATCGACACCATGCCCGAGCAGTACTACTGGGTGCACAAGCGATTCAAGACCCGCCCGGAGGGCGAGCCCTCGGTGTATTCACGCTGAAATCTCAGGGAAAATGGCCTGAAGCGCTAGTACATCATGCGTTGATAGCTATTGTTTGGATAGCAAAAATCGCCGCAGTTCCATGGCCACGCGCTCGGGGTGCTCGTGCACGACCCAGTGTGATGCCTGCTCCACCTGCTGCACCTGCAACCGGGGAATCCAGCCGGGCAGGCCGTCGAGCAGGCCGGGCAGCAGGGCAGGGTCGTCCATGCCCCACACCACCAGCGTGGGCACGTCCACCGTCAACATCGATTCGGGCAGGGTGATGGCCTGGGCACCCGGGTCGCCCTCGCGCGGCGGGCGGATGGGGCTGGCGCGGTAGTAGTTGCAGGCACCCTGCAAGCCCTGCTGCCACAGGCCGCGGTACTGGGCGCGCACCTCATCGGTCAGCCATGCGGGCGCGCTGCCGTCCGGGGCGTTGAAAAAGGCGAACAGGCGGCGGAAGTCGTCTTCGGCCAGCAGGGCCTCGGCATCGGGCCTACACAAGAAGTGCATGTACTGGCTGCCGGCCTGCTGGGCGGCGTTGTGTGACAGCTCGCGCACAAACGCGCCGGGGTGGGGTGAGTTGATGATGGCCAGGCGCTTCATCAGCTGGGGCTGCTGGTTGGCCAGGTTCCACGCCACGGCGCCGCCCCAGTCATGCGCAATCAGGCATTCCAGCGCGCTGCCAGGGCATTCGTGGGTAATCAGTGCCACCAGGTCCTGCACCAGGTGCTTGGCGCGGTACGCGTCCACCGCCTGTGGGCTGCTGGACGGGCCAAACCCGCGCAGGTAAGTTGCCACACAACGATAGCCGCCGTTTTCGGGGCGGGCAAAGTGCAGCAGCAGTTCGTCCCAGATGAAGGCTCCCTCGGGGAACCCGTGCAGAAACAACAGCACGGGGCGCCCGGGGATGCCGCTCACGCGGCAGTGCAGGGTGATTCCGTGGGGGAGGTCAACAGGGCAATCTTGGATCATGGCGCTATGCATTTTGTAGCTGCGAGCGCATGAAAAGATTGCGCTTGCGGCTAGTTGGACTCGGATTCGCCGGTGGACGACGGCTGGGCGGGGCTGACGCTGTCCGCAGCGGCAGAGGGCTCTTCGGAGAGGGGCTTCACCGGGTGCGCCCACTGCCACAGCAGCTGGGCCACTTCATCCACCCCTTGCTTCTTGAGGGCGGAAAACATCTTCACCTCGCCGCCACCGGCGTGCAGTCGCGTAATCGACAGCACCTTGGCCTGTTCGGCGCGCGTGAGCTTGTCGGCCTTGGTCAGCACGATGAGGAACTTAAGGCCTTCTTCCACGCGAGGGCGCACCACTTCGAGCAGGGCTTCGTCCAGCTCGGTCAGACCCAGGCGCGGATCGCACAGCAGCACGATGCCGGTCAGGCCGGGCCGGCTGACGAGGTAGTTAACCATCACCTGCTGCCAGCGCACCTTGTCCGAGCGCGACACGGCGGCGTAGCCATAGCCGGGCAGGTCGGCCAGCACGGCGTCCATCACCCCTTGTTTGCCCAGCGAGAACAGGTTGATGTGCTGGGTGCGCCCTGGCTTTTTGGACGCAAACGCCAGCTGCTTTTGCTGGGTGAGGGTGTTGATGCAGGTGGATTTGCCCGCATTGGAGCGGCCCACGAAGGCGATTTCGGGCACGTCGATGGGCGGCAGGTGGTGCAGTTGCGCCGCCGTGGTGAGGAACCTGGCAGTGTGCATCCAGCCCATGGCGATTTTGGCGTCGGGTGCGGGCGGGAGAGAGCCAGCAACTGGCGCAGAGGGGGGTGTCGTCATGGGGAGTTGGGAGAGAAAGAACCGTCATTGTAGAATCGCGAGGTTTTGCGCACATAAACACACACCCTCGATATGAAGTTGCTCGCCTCATTGCTGACGGCTGCCGCACTGGCAGCACCTGTTTTCTCGGCCTTTGCAGCGGGTGATGCACCCAAAGCGGCCAAGCCGGATCTCGTCAAGGGCGAGGCCAGCTTCACTGCTGTGTGTGCGGCCTGCCACGGCGCAGACGGCAACTCCGCCATTGCGGCCAACCCCAAGCTGTCCCAGCAACACCCCGAATATCTGATCAAGCAGCTGCAGGAATTCAAGTCCGGCAAGCGCAACAACGCGATCATGAAGGGCTTTGCCACGGCGCTGTCGGATGACGACATGCGCAACGTCGCTTACTGGCTCACCTCCAAGCCCGCCAAGGCCGGCTTTGCCAAGGACAAGGATCTGGTCGCCATGGGCGAGCGCATCTACCGCGGTGGCGTCCCGGACCGCCAGATTGCCGCCTGTGCTGGCTGCCACAGCCCCAACGGCGCCGGCATTCCCGCGCAGTACCCCCGCCTGTCCGGCCAGCACGCCGACTACACGGTGTCGCAGCTGAACACGTTCCGCGACGGCTCGCGTGCCAACAGCATCCAGATGACCCAGGTGGCGGCCAAGCTCAACGACAAGGAAATCAAGGCCGTGGCGGATTACATCGCCGGCCTGCGTTGATTGATCTTTGTCATAGTCCGGCCTGTTTGACCGGGCCGCACGGAACCTACCGCCAATAACAACCCCAAAAAGGGCGGGTCCATCACAGCGATGGTCCCGCCCTTTTTCTTTCGCGCTTTGCAGACACTGCCTCCTCCCATGTCCGACAACACCCAGGGCCTTCGCATGAAGTCCGGCTCCCAGGCCCTGCGTGCCGGGGTCGAACTGCTGTCTTCCATGCGGTTCGCCATCTCGCTGCTGACGGTGATCTGTATCGCCTCGGTGATTGGCACGGTGCTCAAGCAGCACGAACCGGCCACCAATTACGTCAACCAGTTTGGTCCGTTCTGGGCCGAGTTGTTCGGCGCGATCCAGCTCAATGCGGTATACAGCGCCTGGTGGTTTCTGCTGATCCTGGCATTCCTGGTGATCAGCACCTCGCTGTGCATTGCCCGCAACACCCCCAAGATCCTGGTGGACCTCAAGGCTTACAAGGAAAACATCCGCGAGCAAAGCCTCAAGGCGTTTCACCACAAGGCACAGGCCGACTTGCCGGAATCGGCCGAGGCCGAGGCGCGCCGCATCGGCACGCTGCTGGCCGGCGGTGGCTGGAAGGTGCGCCTGCAGCAGCGCGACACGGCCGCAGGGCCTGGGACGGGCTGGATGGTGGCGGCCAAGGCAGGCGCTGCCAACAAGATCGGCTACATCGCAGCGCACAGCGCCATCGTGCTGGTGTGCGTGGGCGGTTTGCTGGATGGCGACCTTATCGTGCGCGCGCAGATGCTGTTGGGCGGCAAGTCGGTCTATAACGGCGGCGGGTTGATCGCCGATGTGAAACCCGAGCACCGCCTGTCCGAGCGCAACCCCACCTTCCGGGGCAATCTGCTGGTGGCCGAGGGCACGCAGTCGAGCACCGCGATCCTGAGCCAGTCTGACGGCGTGCTGCTGCAGGACCTGCCGTTTGCGATCGAGCTCAAGAAGTTCATCGTGGAGCACTACTCCACGGGCATGCCCAAGCTGTTTGCCAGCGAGATCATCATCCACGACAAGGCCACGGGCGAGAAGACGCCCGCCCGCGTCGAGGTGAACCACCCGGCCAGCTACAAGGGCATCGAGATCTACCAGTCCAGCTTTGATGACGGTGGCTCGCACCTCAAGCTGCGCGCCGTGCCCATGGTGGCAGGGGCCAAGCCTTTCGACGTGGAGGGTGTGGTCGGCAACTCCACCCAGCTCACCAACCAAGGTGGCGGCCCTGGCAGCGACACGCTGACGCTGGAGTTCACGGCCCTGCGCACCATCAATGTGGAAAACTTTGGCGGCGCGGGCCCTGGCGGCAGCGGCGCAGACGTGCGCAAGGTGGATCTGCGTGAGTCGGTGGAGTCGCGCCTGGGCGCTGCCAACAAGACCGTCACCAAAAAGGAACTGCGCAACGTGGGCCCCAGCGTGAGCTACAAGCTGCGCGACGCCGCCGGCCAGGCCCGCGAGTTCCACAACTACATGCTGCCAGTGGATACGGGCGACGGCGTGCCTGTGTTCCTGCTCGGCGTGCGCGAGTCCCCGGCGGAGCCCTTCCGGTACCTGCGTGTGCCGGCGGACGATAAGGGCAGCACGGACGGCTTCATGCGCATGAAGGCCGCCCTGGCCGACCCCCAAGCCCGGGAGCAGGCGGTGCGCCGCTATGTGTCGCAGGCCATGGATGCCTCGCGCCCAGAGCTGGCCGAACAACTGCAGCAGTCTGCCGTGCGTGCATTGGCGCTGTTCGCGGGCAAGGGCATGGTCGATGGCAAGCCCACGGGCGGGCTGCAGGCGGTGTCGGACTTCATGGAGGCCAACGTGCCCGAGGCCGAGCGTGCGCGTGCGGGCGAGGTGCTGGTGCGTATCCTGAACGGCTCGCTGTTTGAGCTGGCCCAGCTGTCCCGCCAGCGTGCGGGGCTGCCGCCCTTGCCGCAGGACGAGCAGACCCGGGGTTTCATGACGCAGGCCGTGCTCTCGCTCAGTGACGCGCAGATCTACCCCGCGCCCATGGCGTTTGAGCTCAAGGACTTCACCCAGGTGCAGGCCAGCGTGTTCCAGGTGGCACGAGCCCCTGGCAAGAATGTTGTCTATCTGGGTTGCGCCTTGCTGATCCTGGGCGTTTTTGCCATGCTCTACGTGCGCGAGCGACGCGTGTGGGTCTGGGTGGCACCTCAGGACGGCCGCACACAAGCCACCATGGCGTTGTCCACCAACCGCAAGACCATGGACGGCGACCGGGAGTTTGTCCAGCTCGCACAAAAACTGATCGGGGCGTCGCCCCGCGAAGGCACCGCATGAACACCGCGACTTCTTCCTCGACCGCTACCACGATCACCTTGAACGAGGGGTTCTTCTCCCGTCGCAACTGGCTGGACTGGTTGTTTGCTGCCATCGTGGCTGTGGGCGGCTTGTATGCATTGCAGCGCTATGGCGCCTACATGGATGTCTATGAAAAAGGCATTCTGCTGAGTGCCATTCCGTGCACGGTCTGGCTGGGGTGGTTCTGGCGCCCGTTGCGAGTGCTGATGCTGGTGGTGGCGGCCGTGGCGCTCATGGCCATCGGTCTGTACCAGCAGGACGGGGCGGGCAGCCTGGCCCGGGCGGACACGGTGTTTGGCCTCAAGTATTTCCTCTCCAGCCAGTCGGCCATCCTGTGGATGAGCATGCTGTTTTTCATCAGCACCGCGTTCTACTGGATCGGCATGTTCTCCCGCGGCGAAGGCCAGACCATGAGCATGCTGGGCTCGCGCATTGCATGGGTGGCGGTGGCCATGGCGCTCATCGGCACGCTGGTGCGCTGGTACGAAAGCTACCTCATCGGCCCGGACATTGGCCACATCCCGGTCAGCAACCTCTATGAAGTGTTCGTGCTGTTCTGCTGGATGACGGCAGCGTTCTACCTGTACTACGAGCAGCAGTACGGCACGCGGGCCCTGGGCGGCTTTGTGATGCTGGTGGTCAGCGCCGCCGTGGGCTTCCTGCTCTGGTACACCGTGGTGCGCGAGGCACATGAGATCCAGCCGCTGGTCCCTGCGCTCAAGAGCTGGTGGATGAAGCTGCATGTGCCTGCCAACTTCATCGGCTATGGCACGTTTGCCCTGTCGGCCATGGTGGCGTTTGCCTATCTCATCAAGCTCCAGGCCACCGAGACCCGCTGGTACAAGCTGGCCCCGCTGTGGCTGCTGGGCGTGGTGCTGTGTTTCGAGCCCATCGTGTTTCGCCAAGGTGCGACGGAAAATGGTGGCAGCTACTGGATGGTGTACTTCGGTATTTCGGCGTTGATCGTGGCGGGCATCCTGCTGGGGCGCAAGCGCATTGCCGAGCGCCTGCCCTCGTTCGAAATTCTGGACGACGTGATGTACAAGTCCATCGCCGTGGGCTTTGCGTTCTTCACCATCGCCACGGTGCTGGGCGCGCTGTGGGCCGCCGAAGCCTGGGGCGGCTACTGGAGCTGGGACCCGAAGGAAACCTGGGCGCTGATCGTCTGGCTCAATTACGCGGCCTGGCTGCACATGCGGCTCATGAAGGGCCTGCGCGGCACCGTGTCCGCCTGGTGGGCACTGGTCGGTCTGGCGGTGACGACGTTCGCGTTCCTGGGCGTCAACATGTTCCTGAGCGGCCTGCACAGCTACGGCACGCTGTGAGAGGGTGAGGCGGCGGGGCGTACATCCGGGCATCGCGCGTGCGTCGGGCATTCGCAGCTCGACAGCAACTATTGCGTCTTCGGTGTAACCTGAGCGGTCCAGGGAACGAACTAACAGTTGTTCTGCTCTACCGCTGCAGCTGTTCCCTCCCACCATGACCGGAGCCCTCTATGCTGATCCCTGCGCGCGATTCGGGTTTTAACCACCCGCACTCCTCCGAAATCACTCCCCGCTCGGTGTATGAAGACCGCCGCCAGATGCTCAAGCTCATGGCAGGCGGTGCTGCAGGTGCTGCGATGGCGGCCTGGGCAGGCCGTGAGGCGCTGGCGCAGCAGGCTGCTGTTACGCGCCCCGGCAAGCTGGCTCCGCTGGCGGGTGCCAAGTCGGCGGTGGCAGGGGCGGTGTCCATGGAGAAGCTCACCGACTACAAGGACGCGAGCACCTACAACAACTTTTACGAATTCGGTACCGACAAGGCCGACCCCGCCCGCAATGCGCACACCCTCATGACCGCGCCATGGACGGTGGAGGTTGAAGGGCTGGTCAAGAAGCCCGGCAAATACGGCATCGAGGACCTGATCAAGCTCAGCGCTCAGGAAGAACGCATCTACCGACTGCGGTGCGTGGAAGGCTGGTCCATGGTCATCCCCTGGGTGGGCTACTCGCTGGCAGAGCTGATCAAGCGGGTGGAGCCACAAGGCGGCGCCAAGTACGTCGAGTTCGTGACCTTGGCCGACAAGGCCACCATGCCGTTTGTCGGCTCGCGCGTGCTCGACTGGCCCTATGTGGAAGGCCTGCGCATGGATGAAGCCATGCACCCACTGACCTTGCTGGCCTTCGGCATGTACGGTGAAGTGCTGCCCAACCAGAACGGCGCCCCTGTGCGTCTGGTGGTGCCGTGGAAGTACGGCTTCAAGAGCGCCAAGAGCATCGTCAAGATCCGCTTTGTCGAGAAGGAGCCGGGCACGGCCTGGAACAAGGCGGCTCAGCAGGAATACGGGTTTTATTCCAACGTGAACCCCAATGTGGACCACCCGCGCTGGAGCCAGGCGACCGAGCGGCGCATCGGCGAAGACGGCCTGTTTGCCAAGAAGCGCAAGACGCTGATGTTCAACGGCTACGAAGCCCAGGTCGGCCAGCTCTATGCGGGCATGGACCTCAAGAAGTTTTACTGATTGCCCTGGTCTCGTCGCTGTCATGGCGGTGTGCGAGGCAGTGGTGTTCACGGGATAGCGATGCGAAAACTATTGCTCCACCCCGCCGCAAAACCGGTGGTGTTTGTGCTGTGCCTGTTGCCACTGGCGTGGCTTGTCTATGCAGCATTTGCAGACCAATTGGGTGCCAACCCTGCAGAGGCCTTGGTGCGCGCGACCGGTGACTGGACGCTGCGGGCGCTGTGCGTGGTCTTGGCCGTTACGCCGCTGCGTGTCATTGCCTCCACCCCGCAATTGGCGCGGTTTCGGCGCATGCTGGGGCTGTTTGTGTTTTTTTATGGCGTGCTGCACCTGCTGAGCTACAGCTGGTTCGACATGGGTTTCGATGTTCCGGACATCCTGCGCGACATCGCCAAGCGGCCCTTCATCCTGGTGGGCACGCTAGCCCTGGTGCTGCTGGCCGTGTTGGCTGCTACTTCATTCAATCGCGCCATCAAAGCCCTGGGGGGCAAACGCTGGCAGGCGCTGCACCGCACCGTCTACGCAGTGGCCGGGTTGGCCATCCTGCATTTTTTCTGGATGCGTGCTGGCAAGAACAACTTTGGCGAAGTGGCGGTCTACGCCGGCATTCTCTGCGTGCTGCTGGGCTGGCGGCTTTGGCACCGGCTGCGCAAGCGTGCCACCACCTCGGCTGGTGCTGCTGCAAGGCGGTCTGCGGTAGGGGCACCTTGATAAGTGAAGCTATAAAAAATATAGCTGATGGCGTATGTAAATCATGCGCTATCAGCTGATTTGGCTTGATTTTTAGCTGTTGACCGCCCGGAGTGCAGGACGCATCTGTCGGGTTACAGGGTCGATGTATGCGCTGGGAATCTGGTAGGCGCGGTCATCGAACAGGTCGATGCCACACATCAGGTTCTCGATCCATTCAAAGAAGTCGTTGATGGCTTCCTTGCCCATGATGGGTGCGCCATGCTGAGGGACCAGCATGGCAATGTCTAGCTGCCGCACCATGCGCACCCACAGGCGCAGGATCTTGTTGGACACCATGTAGCGGCGGTGAAAACCTTCCATGCGCGGGATGTGCGCCTTGAGGTCGGTCACCGGCACGCGGGCCTCGGCCCCCGACATCATGGATACGCCCAGATCGCCCGTGAACAGGATGCGGCTGACCGGATCGTAGAAGTGGAAGTTGCCTTCGGAGTGCATGAAGTGCGCGGGCAGCAGCACCAGTTCATGGCGGCCCAGGGGCAGGTGGCCGCCGCCGTCCGGCACGCCGATCACGCGGTTTTCCGTCTTGCCGACTTTGGTGAAGTGGGGGGCAAAGCGCTCCCACACGCGGGAAATCACCAGATCGGCCTTGGTGCTGGTCATCCAGCGGTCCAGCGAAGCAATGATGTCTGGGTCCGCGTGTGAGGCGATCAAGTACGACAGCTTGTGCGGCGGAAAGTGCTTGGTCATGCCCATGAACAACTCGTTGAACGCGAGATTGCCGCCCGGATCGATGATGGCGCCCGTGTCATCGTCCACGATCAGGAACTGATTGGCCTGCACGGCCAGGCCGTCCTCCTCGATGAGGTCGGTGAACATCAGGCAAGCATGATTTTTGTCGCGGTAGAGTTCCAGGGCCATGGCCATCCTGCGGTGCAATAAAGCGCAGACTGTACGAGTACCCCTATGGGTGATGCTTGATAGAAATCAAGCGAAGCCGCATTGCGCGGCTTTCGGGCGCTGGCGGTTGAATTGTCAGCGGGGCTGGGAGGCGCTGGGGGCGGGCGCGGGCACGCCGGTGGTGGCGTCCTTGCCTGGTGTGAGTGTCTGCGGCAGCGTGGCGCGCTGCCCCGCAGCAGGGCCGGTCGGCAGATACAACGGCCCCCGCTGACCGCAGCCGAGGAGGGCCGCCGCACTGGCAGCAAGGACAAATGTCCTGACTAGAATTTGGGGAGCTTTCAACATGCGCAAATTGTAATGACCGACCTCGAATTCATGGACCACGCCGAACAACTGCTGCTTGCCGTCGAGCGCAGCTGTGATCGCATCAACGACACTTCGGATGCCGACGTGGACAGCCAGCGCTCGGGAGGCATGGTGACTTTGACGTTCCCTAACCGTAGTCAGATCGTGATCAATCTGCAAAAGCCGCTTCACGAGGTGTGGATGGCTGCCCGGTCTGGCGGCTATCACTATCGTTTCGATGGCAGCCACTGGCAGGACACCAAGGGCGCAGGTGAATTTTTTGCCTGCCTCACGCGCGATGCTTCGCAGCAGTCCGGGATGTCGCTGCAGTTTGCCGCCTGACATCCTCCGCACTCGCCCACGCCAGAGGGGGCTCGGCGGAGTATGCAAGGGATCAGTTGCGAAACAGGTCCAAGATGCGGCTGCGCTCTTCGGAGGGCGGCGGTGCTTTAGGGGCCACAGCAGATGATGCAGAGCGATCCTCTACACCCACGCTGGAGACGCCCGCATTGCGCGCATATTCCTCGTAGAACCATTCGCCGCCAACATTGATCACGCCCGGTGGCACGGTAGGCTCCATGACAGGTACGCCCTTAAGAGCGCGCTCCATGAAGCTGATCCACACCGGAAGGCTGAGGCCCCCACCAGTTTCCCGACTGCCCAGATTACGCGGGGTGTCGTATCCGATCCAGGTGACGGCCGCGATGGTGGGCTGGAACCCGGCGAACCAGGCGTCCACCGAATCGTTGGTGGTACCGGTTTTGCCATAAAGGTCCGGGCGTTTGAGGGTGGCTTGGGCCCGAGCTGCGGTACCGGTGCGGGTCACTTCCTGCAACAGGCTGCTCATCACGAACGCGTTGCGCGCGTCGATGGCCCGGGGCTGCTCGCTGAGCGCCGGAGGCGTCATTTCCGAAATAACACGGCCCTTGTGGTCGGTGACCTTGGCGATCAGCCAAGGATTGACGCGGTAGCCGCCATTGGCAAACACGGAGTACGCGGACGCCATTTGCAGGGGCGTGACCGAGCCCGCGCCCAGCGCCATGGTCAGGTAAGCCGGGTGCTTTTCAGGGTCGAATCCGAAGCGTCCCACCCATTCCTGCGCGGTTTTGGGTCCCACGGCCTGCAGGATCCGGATGGAGATCATGTTCTTGGATTTCGCCAAGCCAGTGCGCATGCTCATTGGACCGTCGTACTTGCCGTCGTAGTTTTTAGGCTCCCACGGCTGGCCCCCGGTCACACCCGCGTCGAAGAACAGTGGGGCATCATTGATCACTGTGGCAGGTGTGAAACCTTTTTCAAGCGCGGCCGAATAAATGAATGGCTTGAAACTGGAGCCAGGCTGGCGCCAAGCCTGCGCAGCGTGGTTGAACTTGTTTTTGTCGAAGTCAAAGCCTCCCACCAGCGCGCGGATGGAGCCGTTGCGAGGGTCCAAAGCAACAAATGCGCCTTCCACTTCGGGCAGCTGGGTGATTTCCCAAGCCCCTTTGGGCGTCTTGACCACGCGGATGATGGCACCGCGCCGGATCTTGATGTTGGGCGGTGCCTTGTCGCTGAGGCCCGACTGCACAGGCTTGAGGCCATCGCCGGTGATCTCTAGCGAGTCGCCATTGGCACGGGCGGCGAGGATGCGCTTGGGAGACGCCTCCAGCACCACGGCGGAAAGCAGGTCGCCGTTGTCTGGGTGGTTGGCGAGGGCGTCATCGATAGCGTCCTCCACTTCTTGGGCCGATGTGGGCAACACCACAAACTTCTCAGGCCCTCGGTAATGCTGGCGCCGCTCGTAGTCCATGATCCCGCGTCGCAAGGCGACGTAGGCGGCCTCTTGCTCGGCTGCATTGAGGGTTGTGTAGACGTTGAGGCCGCGCGTGTAGGCCTCATTGCCGTACTGGGCGAAGATCAGTTGGCGGGTCATTTCGGCAACGTACTCGGCGTGGATGCGCGTGTTGTCGGGCCCGGTTCGAATTTTCAGTTCTTCTTTCTTGGCTTGTTCGGCTTGCTGCGCAGTGATGAAGCCGTTTTCTTCCATCCGTTCAATGATGTACTGCTGTCGGGCCCGAGCGCGCTTGGGATTGCTGATCGGGTTGTACGCCGAAGGTGCCTTTGGCAGTCCGGCAAGCATCGCAGCTTCAGCGATGGAAACGGATTTCAGCGGCTTACCAAAATATGCTTCGGATGCTGCCGCAAAACCATAGGCACGGTTGCCAAGGAAAATCTGATTCATGTATATCTCAAGAATCTGGTCCTTGGTCAGCAGGTGCTCTAATTTGAAAGTTAGTAAAATTTCGTAAATCTTGCGAGTAAATGTTTTTTCCGACGAGAGATAAACATTGCGCGCCACCTGCATGGTGATCGTTGAGGCGCCCTGGCTTTTAACTCGCCCTAGATTGGCAAGGCCCGCGCGCAGTACACCCTTGTAGTCCACCCCCCCGTGCTGAAAAAATCGAGAGTCTTCAATCGCCAGCACTGCGTCCTTCATCACTTGCGGAATCTCGTCGATGGGAGTCAGGTTGCGACGCTCTTCACCAAACTCGCCCAGCAAAGCACCCTCGGCGGAGTACACGCGCAGCGGCAACTTGGGACGATAGTCCGCCAGATCCGAAATATCGGGCAGGTTGGGGTAGGCCACCGACAATGCCACTGCAATCGTGAGTGCCAGCCCCAGCGCCGCTGCGGCCGCCAACCCGGTGATCCATGCGGTGATGCGAACCAACCAGCGAAGCCATCCGGGCCGGGTGCGAGCGGGAGAGGTATCCGACTTGTCGGAGGACTTCGAGGGGGAGGGCGGCATATCGCTCCGATGAGGTAAGACCGCGCATTATAAAAATGTCTGCCTCAAGAGGCTGGAAATCCGATTCCGGGCTGGGCAGGTCGCCGCCGAAAGGCTTCGTGTGCCGGTCAGAAGGTATTGCAGTGCATAGAAATTTCGTCTGCTTTTGGCAACGCTCTACGGACGTTACAGGGGGAAAAATCTTTGCTGGAGAACTATCTTACTGATAGCATTCATGTGAAGTGTTAAGTTTTGTTGCCTCATTTTGGCAAGTTACAGGGGACCAATCTTGATCTCAATGGGGTCTTTGTTCAGTCGCCAGTCTGCTCCGCTGCTGGGAATCGACATCAGCTCCTCCAGTGTCAAGCTGGTGGAGTTGGGACGCGATAAGGCAGGTAGTCTGGTCCTAGAGCGTTGCGCGATCGAGCCTTTGGAGAGGGGCTGGATCACCGATGGCAACATCGAAAAATTTGACGAAGTTGCGGACGCATTGCGTCGGCTAGTCAAGAAGAGTGGCACCAGAACCAAAAATGTAGCCTTGGCACTGCCTCCCTCTGCAGTGATTACCAAGAAAATCACCTTGCCTGGTGGCATGACGGAGCAGGAGCTGGAAGTCCAGGTTGAGTCCGAAGCCAATCAGTACATACCTTTTTCACTTGATGAGGTGAGTCTGGATTTCTGCGTCATTGGCCCGAGCAAAAACGCGCCGGGGGATGTGGACGTTCTGATCGCTGCGTCTCGACGCGAAAAAGTGCAGGACAGGCAGGGGCTGGCAGAGGCTGCTGGACTAAAGCCTGTCGTGGTCGACATTGAGTCCCATGCGTCGCGTCTCGCGGCTGGGAGACTCATTGAGGCACTGCCAAACAAAGGCGTGGACGCCATGGTCGCGCTTTTCGAGGTGGGCGCCTTGACGACCAGCATGCAGGTGATTCGTAACGAAGAAGTCCTGTATGACCGCGATCAAGCCTTCGGTGGGGCGCAATTGACCCAGCTGATCGTCCGCCAATACGGTTTTTCTGTGGAAGAAGCCGAGAGTAAAAAACGCAGCGGTGATTTGCCTGAAGACTATCAATCGGCGGTCCTTCGTCCATTTGTAGACAGCATGGCCCAAGAAATTGGCAGGGCTCTGCAATTCTTCTTCACCAGTACGCCGCACAACCGTGTAGATCACATCATGCTGGCCGGCGGTTCGGCGCCGCTGCCGGGGCTGACAGAGGCAGTTACTCAGCAAACCGGTTTTGCATGCAGCGCCGTCAACCCGTTCGACGGCATGGAAATCGGAAGTTCCGTGCGATTGAAAAAAATGGTGCGTGAAGCGCCGTCATATCTGACCTCTTGCGGTCTCGCCATGCGGAGGTTCTTGCAGTGATTCTGATCAACCTATTACCTCACCGCGAGGAGGCACGCAAACGCCGTAAGGAAGCGTTCCAGGCGACGATGTTTGCCTCGCTTCTGCTAGGTCTCGCGATTGCCGGGGCCATTTACTGGTGGTTCCAGATCATGATCACGGATCAGCAGAATAAGAACGCCTTTCTTCAGCAGGAGATCAAGGTGCTGGAAGGGCAAATCAAGGAGATCGCCTCCATTGAAGACGAGATTGCCTCTTTGCGGGCACGCCAGAAGGCGGTGGAAGATCTTCAGTCTGATCGGAACCTGCCCGTCCACTTGCTTACCGAATTGGTCAAGCAGCTTCCCGACGGGGTGTACGTCACGGCAATCAGGCAGGCCGGGCAAACGATCACGATGCAGGGGATGGCTCAGTCCAACGAGCGCGTATCGGAATTGTTGCGTAATTTGGCAAGCAACACTCCATGGTTGGCCAAGCCCGAACTCGTGGAAATTACTGCCAGCACCGTAGCCCTGACCCAGCGAGATCAACGCCGAGTTTCTTCCTTCAATCTGAGGTTCCAACTGGTGCGCGCCAGCGACGCCCAAAAGTCCATAGCTGCTGCAAGTGCTGCCGCTTCTTCGCCTGGAGGTAAGTGACATGGCGAAAACCAAAGAAAAAAAGATAAATTTCGCTGAACGGATGGAATCTGTCCAGCGGCAGTTTAAGAACCTAGATACCCGAGATCCCTCAGTTTGGCCAGTTCTGCCAAAGGTGATTCTCTGCGTCTTTATCGCGGGTGCTGTGGCTGCGGTGTCATGGTTCGCTTTTTTGCAAGATTATGAAGTGCAGCTAGATGGGGAGCGAAACAAAGAACTTGCGCTGCGAACTGATTATCAAAAGAAGCTAGTGAAAGCCGTCAGTCTGGATGCGTTGAAGAAACAGCGGGAGCAGATTCAGCAGTACGTTATACAACTGGAAAAGCAACTCCCCAGCAAGGCTGAAATGGCTGCATTGTTATCAGATATCAATCAATCTGGTTTGGGTCGCAGTCTGCAGTTCGAGCTGTTTCGGCCGGGTCAAGTAGTCGCGAAAGATTACTATGCTGAATTACCAATTTCCATTCGGGTGACGGGAAAGTATCATGATATTGGTGCCTTCGCTTCAGATGTTGCGCACTTGTCGCGTATTGTCACGCTAAATAACATGACTATCACGCCCGGAGCTCGTGATAGTTTAACGATGGATGCGACTGCTCGCACTTTTAGATATTTGGATCCTGAGGAGATCCAGGCGCAGAAGAAAGCCGGGGGGGCTAAGTGATGAGAACTTATGCTGGGCTACTTCTTGTTGGCGGCGCTTTAATTCTTTCTGGCTGTACCCCCTCGGGTGAAGACGAGTTGAGGGGGTGGATGGCTGAGCAACGAGCGAGCACGAAGCCGAGCGTTCAGCCTTTGACTGAGCCGAAAAAATTTATTCCTGAGCCTTATACTCAAGACGGTGTTGTAGAACCTTTCAATCAAATTAAATTGACCCAAGCTTTGAAGCGAGATTCAAATCAGGTTGCATCGAACGCTGCTCTGATTGCGCCGGAAATGGCTCGTCGCAAAGAGCCTCTGGAGGCTTTTCCATTGGATGCGATGGCTATGGTCGGGAGCTTGAATAAGTCTGGTGCCCCCACCGCGCTGGTTAAAGTTGATAATTTGATTTATCAAATAAAAATTGGAAATTATCTTGGTCAAAATTATGGAAAAATAACTCGAATTACTGAGAATTCCATTCAGCTGCGTGAAATAGCGCAGGACGCAACTGGGGATTGGATAGAGCGTTCAGCTTCGCTTGATCTGCAAGAGGGTAAAAAATGAAACAACATAGTGGCAATTTTTTTAGTTACTGCCGTGGCGCTGCTGTTGGCGTTTCAGCTATTTTTATATCCCTTGGAGCGGCTGCGCAAGGAGCTATTAGTTCAATCTCTGCAAGCGTTCAAGCAGGGGTTGAGACGTTGAAAATTGATTTTACTGAGTCGATTGTTAATAATCCAACAGGTTTTGCTACGCAATCTCCTGCGAGAATTGCTTTGGATTTTCAAGGGGTTGGTAATTCATCCGGAAAATCGGCCTATGAGGTCAATCTTGGTAATTTGAAATCTGTTAACGTCGTTCAAGCAGGCGAGCGCGCTCGCGTCGTCCTTAACTTAAAGTCCCCGGCGGCTTACAAAACCGAGCTCCAAGGTAAATCCCTTTTTCTATCGTTGGAGCCTATTTCGGGTGTATCGCCGGCCGCTCCAAATTCTGTAGTCGCTTTTTCGGAAGGTCAAAATAGAGATGTGTTACCGCTGAGGGATATCGATTTCCGCCGTGGTTCCGATGGCTCAGGGAGGGTGATTGTTAATTTAACAAGCAATCAAGTGGGTGTTGATCTGCAGCAACAGGCCAAAGGCATCGTTGTGGAATTCATGCGGTCGTCTTTGCCAGAAGGATTGCGCCGTCGGCTGGACGTTACAGACTTTGGTACGCCAGTGCAGACGGTGACTGCAACGCAGTCTGGTGAACGGGTGCGCATGCTGATTGAGTCCAATGGTGACTGGGAACATAGCGCTTACCAGACAGATAACCAATTTGTGGTCGAAATACGCCAGAAAAAAGTCGATCTTAGTAAGCTGACCCAAGGTCCTGGCTATTCTGGTGAAAAACTTTCATTGAATTTCCAAAATATCGAAGTTCGATCCTTGTTGCAAGTCATTGCTGATTTTACCAATTTTAATATTGTTACTTCGGATACAGTCACAGGCGCCTTGACTTTGCGACTTAAGGACGTTCCTTGGGATCAGGCGCTTCAAATTATCATGGATGCTAAGGGTCTCGGTATGCGCAAGACTGGCTCTGTGCTCTGGATCGCGCCTAAAGACGAAATTGATGCTCGGACAAAGAAGGATTTTGAAGCCGCTCAGGCTATTCAAAAATTGGAGCCACTGAAAACTCAGGCGTATCAACTTAACTATGCAAAGGCCGCTGATATTCTTACACAGTTAACGACGAGTTCTGGTTCCTCGGGCGGGGCGACGGGCACTCGATTCCTGTCAGAGCGAGGAAGTGCTATCTCTGAGCCTAGAACCAACCAGTTGTTTGTTACTGATACAGCTAGTAAGTTGGAAGAGGTTCGTTTGTTGCTGGCAAGTTTGGATGTTGCCGTGCGTCAAGTGCTCATTGAAGCGCGGATTGTCGAAGCGCGAGATACCTTCGGTCGCTCGCTCGGGGTTCGACTAGGGGGTACAGATTTGCGTGCCAATCGTGGTGGCGATGGCGGGTATGGGCTTGGCGGTAATAATCGCGTCGCTTTCGGCACTTCTTACAATGACGCCGTTGCATCGAGTGGTGCTGGTGGAACAACGAGTACTAGTGGTAATTTTGTGAATTTACCAGCCAGCCTCTCCAATGTGACCGGTGTTGGTAGCTTTGCACTTTCGATTTTTAATTCTGCTGCGAATCGCTTCTTGACGCTTGAGTTGTCTGCCATGGAGGCAGATGGAAAAGGTCGTATTGTTTCAAGTCCCCGTATCATTACAGCAGATCAAACCAAGGCATTGATCGAGCAGGGTACAGAGTATCCCTATGCTGTTACTGCGCCGAATGGAGCCACTACCCTTGCATTCAAAAAGGCTGTTCTCAAGCTAGAGGTCACGCCGCAGATCACTCCAGAAGGAAATATCATTCTGGATCTGGATGTTAATAAAGATAGTCGCGGCGAGACTACCACTCAGGGCGTGGCAATCGATACCAAACACGTGAAGACACAGATTCTGATTGAAAACGGTGGAACTGTGGTTATTGGCGGTATTTTTGAGATGGAAGAAACCAATCAGGAAAATAAGATACCGGTTTTGGGAGATGTTCCTGTTGTTGGGAATCTTTTCAAAAGCAGAACAAAAGAATCTACAAAACGCGAGATGCTGGTTTTCATTACACCCAAGGTGATTTCTGACAACGGGCCTAGAAAATAATTCACCACTCTTTGATTGACATGAAAAATATACTGAAAACTCTACTGATAGTGGCTGCAAGTACACTAATTGCTGCATGTGGTGGCGGTGGCGGTGGCGGCGGAACTCCTAATGGGCCTTCTGCGACCTTGAGAGTTTATCCACCGGTGGATGCCATCAGTTTACCTGTTGGTGCCAGTGGATCGACTGGTATTGAGGTGCGCGGAGGCAAGGCGCCTTACGGCGTCATCAGCTCCGACGCTTCGGTCAGTGCCATGTTGTCTACGGATGGGATATTGTTTATTTCTGGAAACAGTGACGGTACATCTACGCTGACTGTGTACGATGAGAGCCTGCCTGTCCAGCAGGTGAAAATCACGGTGACCGCAAAAGCGGTTCCTTTGGCGAGTAGCGCGGGTACTGCGATTACATTGCGGCCGAACCAATCCGTTCAATTCAATGTTCGCGGTGGTGTTGCCCCCTATTCTGTAAATAGTTCGGATACCGGTGTCGTCAGCGCTTCTATTTCAGGCTCTACGGTGACTCTGGTGGGTATGCCAAAATCGGGCTCTGCAACTATTTTGATTACTGATGCGGCTGGTGCGACTCTGAGCGTAACGGCCACCGTTCAGATTAGCTCATTGAGTGTATCTCCGGCGTCGATCACGGGTCCGGCTGGTACCGCAAACACTGTGGCAATCAGCGGAGGGGTTGCTCCATATACCGTGAGTTCGACGAATACGGCTGTGGCTACGGCGACCCTTTCTGGTTCTTCCGTCAATGTGAGCCTGGTCTCTCAGGGCGCTTCAGAGGTTAAAATCACGGACGCTGCTAATACCTCCTTGGTCGTCTCCGTCACGGTTACGAGCAATGTGTTGCAAGTTTCTCCCGCGAATCAAACGGTAGACGAAAAGAGCGCAACTTCCACAACGTTGACCTATTTGATTGCGGGTGGTACTGCGCCCTACACACCGCTGGTGAGTCCTGCGGACAGAAGTTACTTCACGACACTTTCGATTGCCGGTACCGCGCTGACCGCTACGCTTCCTGATTCAACGACAGGACCAAGGTGCGTTACTGCCGACAAAGTTATTCCAATCGATATTTATGACTCGAAGCTTGTCAAGCAGACTGTTTCCGTCACCATCAAGGATGGTGGTGCTGTGGCATGCCCATGACAAGATAATATGTTAAGTAAAAAAGGCCAATTTCTAATTGGCCTTTTTTCTTTGGAAATTGTTTTGGCTAAGATTGGTGTATTTTACAAATGAGCCTTGTGAAAATAGATTTGGGTGACAGAGCATACCAAATTCAAATTGGCAATGATGTCGACATAGCGCAGTCCCTTGCTTCTGCCAATGTACGCGCCAAAATTGCAGTTGTTGTTACAAATGTGATTGTTGCCAAATTGCATCTTGATCGCGTGGTCGCTGTATTGGGTGAAGTATTTGACAAAGTTCATGTGATTGAGCTGCCGGATGGCGAGTCATTTAAAACTTGGAATTCGCTCGACCAAATATTCACCTCACTTTTGAGCTGGGAGTGTGATCGAAAGACCGTACTGTTTGCTTTGGGCGGCGGTGTGATCGGTGATTTGACGGGATTTGCGGCAGCGACTTACATGCGTGGCGTGCCCTTTGTGCAACTCCCAACGACGTTGCTCGCTCAGGTTGACTCTTCGGTGGGCGGAAAAACCGCCATCAATCACCCGTTGGGGAAAAATATGATTGGGGCTTTCTACCAGCCGCAATTGGTCGTCTGCGATCTGAGTACATTGAACACCTTGCCTGCAGGGGAGCTCAGTGCCGGCTTGGCTGAGGTTATTAAATACGGACCTATTGCAGATGCTGAGTTCATGGCGTGGCTCGAACGCAACTTGGATTCGGTTCTATCGAGGGAGCCCAATGCGCTCGCTTATGTGGTCCAGCGAAGCTGTGAAATCAAAGCGTGGGTGGTAAGCCAAGACGAGAAAGAGTTTGGCCTGCGCGCTATCTTGAATTTCGGCCACACATTTGGTCACGCGATTGAGGCCGGCATGGGCTACGGTGTCTGGCTGCATGGCGAGGGTGTCGCGGCCGGTATGGTGATGGCGGCCGAGCTTTCCAGGCGGTTGGGTTTGGTGGATGCTGATTTTGTTCAGCGATTGACCGCGCTGATTCGGCGAGCTGGGCTGCCAATCAAAGGGGCTGTTATAGATGCGAATGACAATGCGGGCCGCTACTTGGAGTTGATGCGGGTGGATAAAAAGGCCGAGGGCGGCGAAATTCGTTTTGTGTTGATTGATGGCCTTGGTAAGGCGATAGTGCGTACCGCGCCAGACGCTCTGGTGCGTGAGGTCATCGATGCTTGCTGCGAATGAATGTCAGTCCTAGCTTCAATGCCCGTGGCGCTGAGGCGCATGCAACACTTCGCGCAAGGGCTGGGTCGTGACCGAGGGGGGCGAATTGCTGCCTTGTGCATGTGATCCAGTTCGTACCCGAGGGCGGCGCTATCCAGAGGCGCCTCCTCCCACGCGCTCCGAATACCAGCGTGACCGCGACCGGATCGTGCATTCCACTGCGTTTCGTCGGCTGGTCTACAAGACCCAGGTATTTCTCAACCACGAGGGGGATCTGTTTCGTACGCGGTTGACCCATTCGTTAGAAGTGGCACAGCTGGGGCGTTCTATTGCGCGTTCGTTGCAGATCAACGAAGACTTGGTCGAGGCCATCGCTTTGGCCCATGACCTTGGGCATACCCCGTTTGGACATGCTGGACAGGATGCCTTGAATGGTTGCATGGCCGGCTTTGGCGGCTTTGAGCACAACCTCCAAAGCCTGAGGGTCGTGGACCAGTTGGAAGAGCGCTATCCGGTGTACGACGGACTGAACCTCACGTTTGAAACTCGCGAAGGAATTCTCAAGCACTGCTCACGCGCGCACGCCAGGCAGTTGGAAGACCTGGAGCCTAACGGAGTTGGCGTGCGGTTCCTGCGCAACGAGCGGCCGAGCCTGGAGGCGCAGTTGTGCAATTTGGCCGACGAGATTGCGTACAACGCGCACGACATTGACGACGGTGTGCGTTCGGGGTTAATCACCCTTGCCCAATTGCAGGATGTTCCCTTGTTCGACGCGTACCGTTTGTCAGCCGAGGCGGAGCATCCCGCCCTGATCGAACCATCGATGCACCGCCGGCTGCTGTACGAGGCGATCCGGCGGATGCTGAGCGCGCAGGTGTATGACGTGATCGACGCCACCAAAGCGGCATTGCTTGCGCATGCGCCTACTCACTCAGATGAGGTGCGGCGACTCCCGGTCCTGGTGCGATTCAGCGACGACATGCGCGAACGCTCCAAGGTTCTGAAGCAGTTCCTCTTTCGGCACCTGTACCGACACCCCCGCGTGATGGAAACCACCGGTCATGCAAGAGACATCGTGCGCGAGTTGTTTGAGGCTTACACCACCGAGCCTCGAGAAATGAAACCAGCGTTCGCCGCGCAGGCGTTGGCGGGTGACGGGCAGGGGCGGGCTCGGGCCGTGGCTGACTTTATTGCCGGAATGACGGATCGCTTTGCTGTGCGAGAGCATGAGCGCCTCACGGGGCGGCGACTGCTGCAGGAGCAGTGAGAGGCCTCTAGGCGCTCACCGTGCAGCGCATTTTGACGGTTGGGGTGCCAGTTCGCGAGATCCGTGGAGCGAGCATCAAGGCAAATAGAGGAGGCATTCCTGCAACGGATTCCTTCATAACGGTGCTAGATTCATTCGTCGATGTAGATCGGTAGTCACTCAATGGCGCGCGCGCGGTGACCCGTCTTGTCGGCGTCTCATCGCGGTGTATCCGCTATTGTTCGATGGTCGGATGACGGGTCCCGATAAAATCCAAGCTTCCTCTTCAGCGCTCGCGCGCGCGCTCATGACATCCTCCGTTACGGCCGCCGACGCGGCGACTCTCCCTCATTCTGTTGACCCCTACATCTACGACACCGTTCGGTGGTTGGAGAGGGCGGTCATTGGGTTGAATCTTTGCCCTTTTGCGAAGGCAGTGCATGTCAAAGGGCAGATCCACTATGTGGTGACTTTGACTACGGCAACCCAGGATGTGCTGGACTTGCTGCGCGTAGAACTCGCAGCGCTCGCAAATATGCCGTCAGAGGTCCGGGACACCACCTTGCTGGTGATTCCGCACTGTTTGCAGGATTTTCTGGACTTCAATGATTTCCTGGGCGAGGCAGAGGAGGTGCTGTACGCCCTGGGGCTGGAAGGTACGCTCCAAGTAGCGAGCTTTCACCCGCAATTCCAGTTCGCGGGCACCGATATGGACGACGTGACCAATTGCACCAACCGCTCACCGTACCCTATGCTGCATCTACTCAGAGAGGCCAGCATCGATCGTGCCGTTGCGGTGTTCCCGGAGGCAGAGGCCATCTTCGAGCGCAACATGGAAGTGCTGGAGGAGATGGGCATGGCCGGTTGGCAGTCGCTGGACGTTGGACCTCATGCCGGCGAAGTTGACAAAGCGGCGGTCAACATTGCAGGCGGCAGCAACGAGCCCGCACAAGGCACCGTTCTATGAAGCAGCAAAAACCATCGCCAGCGGCGTCCGGCGAACGGGTTCGTGGCAAAGGCAAACCCCAAAGCGAGAGTGCTGAGTTGCAGGAGCTGCGGCCTGGCCAATCCATCGAGCTGCTCAAGGAGTTGCATATCCTCACACGCGAGGGACGTCTCAACCAGGACTCGCGTCGCAAGCTCAAGCAGGTGTACCACCTGTTCAATTTCATCGAACCCTTGCTGACAGAGCCTTCTGCACACGGCGGCGGGCCCACGTTGGCTGACCACGGCGCGGGCAAGTCCTATCTGGGCTTCATCCTGTACGACCTGTATTTCAGGGCTTTGGGCCACGGGCATATCTACGGGGTGGAAACACGGGGTGAACTGGTGGAGAAGTCGCGGGCACTTGCCCAGCGACTTCACTTTGAGCGGATGTCGTTCCTGAATCTGTCGGTGGCCGAATCGGCCGATGCCCGTGAACTGCCAGCCCAGATCGATGTGGTCACCGCTTTGCACGCCTGCGATACAGCGACCGATGACGCTATTGCCTTCGGGCTTCAAAAAAAGGCCCGGGCCATGGTCTTGGTGCCTTGCTGCCAGGCCGAAATGGCGGCCTGCCTGCGCCAAGGCAAGGCCGTCCAACTGGCGCGTACGCCCCTGGCGGAGTTGTGGCGTCATCCCTTGCACACCCGCGAGCTGGGCAGTCAGGTGACCAACGTGCTGCGTTGCCTGTACCTGGAGGCCAGCGGTTACCAGGTCACTGTGACGGAGCTGGTGGGGTGGGAGCACAGCATGAAGAACGAACTCATCATCGCGCGCTACACAGGGCAGAAAAAACGCAGTGCCGCCGAGCGGTTGCGGGCACTCTTGGGCGAGTTTGGCCTGGAGCAGGCCATGGGTGCGCGTTTTGGCGTGTCCGCGTTGACAGATTCGCTGCTGGATGGGGCTGAGGCGGCGATCCCGGGCTGACGGTGGCTTGGTGATTGGCGAAAGGTGGCGTGCAGTTTGGCGCACTTCCCAACCATGGGGGCTGCCGATCTGGCTGTCGGGGTCTTGTTGGAATAAATAGGGACAGGTTTATGATCGCGGCCATTCCACTCCCGATCCATGACCCATGGCCCGTTTGCCCCGCCTGACCCTGCCGGGTCATCTGCACCACGTCATCTTGCGGGGCAACAACCGCCAACCCATCTTTGCTGGAGCGGACGATTTTGAGACCCTGCTGGCGCTGCTGACAGATCACGCGCAGAAATACGCCGTCGCCGTCCATGCTTACGTGCTGATGGACAACCACTTCCATTTGCTGGTCACACCTACCACGCCAGATGGGTTGCCCCAGATGATGCAGGCAGTGGGGCGCCGGTACGTGCAGTACTTCAACCGTCGACATGCCCGCACCGGCACGCTTTGGGAGGGCCGCTACCGCTCTACCGTGCTGCAGCCAGAACGTTACCTGTTGGCGTGCATGGTGTACCTGGATCTCAATCCCGTGCGGGCCGGACTGGTGCAGCAGCCTGCTGACTACCCGTGGTCGAGCCACGCCCACTGGCTGGGCCTGCGCAACGACCGGTGGTTGACACCGCACGCGCTGTATTGGGCGCTGGGCAACACCCCCTTTGCGCGCGAGGCGGCCTACGCCGCGCTGGTGCAGGCAGGCTTGGGCGCGTCGGTCCTAGCGTCGCTGACCGATTCAGCACTCAGCGGCTGGGCCCTGGGGGACGCCGATTTCCTTGGGAGTCTGCAACAGCAGACCCCGCGGCGTGTGACTCGCGGGATGCCTGGCAGACCTCGAACTGCAGAAAAGGCATAAAAACAAACTGATGTGCTGGTGCTATATGGGCAACATGCTATAGATTTTAATATGTCCCCAATATTGTGGCGGCGCTTGTCATTGGTTGTTAAATAAGAATCTGACCCCAATTAATTTGCTTGCCAAAATATGCTGCAATGCACTAATCTCAGCTCCCCTGCGAAAAATATAGGAGTGCGCCATGACCACGGCTGCCGAGATCCAGCATCTGCAACAACACGGTTTGTATTCATCGGGTAACGAACACGACGCCTGTGGCCTCGGGTTTGTGGCCCACATCAAGGGCATCAAGCGCCACGACATCGTGACGCAGGCCCTGAAGATTCTGGAAAACATCGACCACCGTGGTGCGGTGGGTGCTGACCCGCTGATGGGCGACGGCGCCGGCATCTTGATCCAGATTCCTGACGCGCTGTACCGCGAAGAAATGGCCAAGCAAGGCGTGACATTGCCTGCAGCAGGTGAGTACGGCGTCGGCATGATCTTCCTGCCCAAGGAGCATGCCTCCCGCCTGGCTTGCGAGCAGGAGATGGAGCGTGCCATCAAGGCCGAAGGCCAGGTGCTGCTGGGCTGGCGCGATGTGCCGGTGAATGTGGACATGCCCATGTCGCCCACCGTGCGCAAGAAGGAGCCGATCCTGCGCCAGGTCTTCATCGGCCGCGGCAACGACGTGATCGTGCAGGACGCGCTGGAGCGCAAGCTGTACGTGATCCGCAAGACGGCCAGCGCCAACATCCAGGCCCTCAAGCTCAAGCACAGCAAGGAATACTACGTTCCTAGCATGTCCAGCCGCACCGTGGTCTACAAGGGCCTGCTGCTGGCCGATCAGGTGGGCGTGTACTACAAGGATCTGTCGGACGAACGCTGCGTTTCGGCCATCGGCCTGGTGCACCAACGCTTCTCCACCAACACCTTCCCTGAGTGGCCGCTGGCCCACCCGTACCGCTATGTGGCGCACAACGGTGAAATCAACACGGTCAAAGGCAACTACAACTGGATGAAGGCGCGCGAAGGCGTGATGGCATCGCCCGTGCTGGCGGCCGACCTGCAAAAGTTGTACCCCATCAGCTTTGCCGACCAGTCCGACACCGCCACGTTCGACAACTGCCTGGAACTGCTGACCATGGCCGGCTACCCCATCAGCCAGGCTGTGATGATGATGATTCCCGAGCCCTGGGAGCAGCACACCACCATGGACGAGCGCCGCCGCGCCTTCTATGAATACCACGCCGCCATGCTCGAGCCCTGGGACGGCCCCGCCTCCATCGTGTTCACCGACGGCCGCCAGATCGGCGCCACGCTGGACCGCAATGGCCTGCGCCCCTCGCGCTATTGCATCACCGACGACGACCTGGTCATCATGGGCTCGGAGTCGGGCGTGCTGCCTGTGCCGGAGAACAAGATCGTGCGCAAGTGGCGCCTGCAGCCCGGCAAGATGTTCCTGATCGACCTGGAACAAGGCCGCATGATCGACGACGACGAGCTCAAGGCCAACGTCGTCAACACCAAGCCCTACAAGCAGTGGATCGAGAACCTTCGCATCAAGCTCGACAGCATCGAAGCTGGTGCTCAGGCTGCCGCGCCCCAGGCCGCTGACCTGCCCCTGCTGGACCGCCAGCAGGCCTTTGGCTACACCCAGGAAGACATCAAGTTCCTGATGGCGCCCATGGCCAAGAACGGCGAAGAAGGCATTGGCTCCATGGGCAACGACAGCCCGCTGGCCGTGCTCTCGGGCAAGAACAAGCCGCTGTACAACTACTTCAAGCAGCTGTTCGCGCAAGTGACCAACCCGCCGATCGACCCGATCCGCGAGGCCATCGTGATGTCGCTCAACAGCTTCATCGGTCCCAAGCCCAACCTGCTGGACATCAACCAGGTCAACCCACCGATGCGGCTCGAAGTGAGCCAGCCCGTGCTCGACTTTGCCGACATGGCCAAGCTGCGCGATATCGCGCAGTACACGCAAGGCAAGTTCAAGAGCGCGACCATTGATATCACCTACCCGCTGAGCTGGGGCCGTGAAGGAGTGGAAGCCAAGCTGGCGTCGCTGTGCGCGCAGGCCGTGGACGCCATCAAGGGTGGCGCCAACATCCTCATCATCAGCGACCGCGCCGTGAGCGCTACGCAAGTGGCCATCCCCGCACTGCTGGCACTGTCGGCCATCCACCAGCACCTGGTGGGCGCAGGCCTGCGCACTACGGCCGGCCTGGTGGTCGAAACGGGTACCGCGCGCGAAGTGCACCACTTCGCCGTGCTGGCGGGCTACGGTGCCGAGGCCGTGCACCCCTACCTGGCCATGGAAACCCTGGCCGAGATGCACAAGGACCTGGGCGGTGACCTGTCGGCCGACAAGGCCATCTACAACTACGTCAAGGCGATTGGCAAGGGTCTGTCCAAGATCATGTCCAAGATGGGCGTGAGCACCTACATGAGCTACTGCGGTGCGCAGCTGTTCGAGGCCATCGGCCTGAACACCGACACCGTGGGCAAGTACTTCACAGGCACTGCCAGCCGGGTGGAAGGCATCGGCGTGTTCGAGATTGCCGAAGAAGCCATCCGCATGCACAAGGCCGCCTTTGGGGATGACCCTGTGCTCGAAACCATGCTGGACGCAGGCGGTGAATACGCTTGGCGCGCCCGGGGCGAAGAGCACATGTGGAGCCCTGACGCGATTGCCAAGCTGCAGCACAGCACGCGTGCCAACAACTGGAACACGTACAAGGAGTACGCCCAGCTGATCAACGACCAGAGCAAGCGCCACATGACGTTGCGCGGCCTGTTCGAGTTCAAGATCGACCCCTCCAAGGCGATCTCCATCGACGAAGTGGAGCCTGCCAAGGAAATCGTCAAGCGCTTCGCCACTGGCGCCATGTCGTTGGGCTCCATCTCCACCGAGGCGCATGCCACCCTGGCCGTGGCTATGAACCGCATCGGCGGCAAGAGCAACACGGGCGAAGGTGGTGAAGACGCTGCCCGGTACCGCAACGAACTGAAGGGCATCCCGATCAAGAAGGGCGATACGCTCAAGAGCGTGATCGGTGCCGAGAACGTCGAGGTCGATCTGCCCCTGCAGGACGGCGACTCGCTGCGCAGCCGTATCAAGCAGGTGGCCTCGGGCCGCTTCGGCGTCACTGCCGAATACCTGTCGTCGGCCGACCAGATCCAGATCAAGATGGCCCAGGGAGCCAAGCCCGGCGAAGGCGGCCAGCTACCGGGCGGCAAGGTCAGCAACTACATTGGCAAGCTGCGTCACAGCGTGCCCGGTGTGGGCCTGATCTCGCCCCCGCCGCACCACGACATCTATTCCATCGAGGACTTGGCCCAGCTGATCCACGACCTGAAGAACGTGGCACCGCACGCAGGCATCAGCGTCAAGCTCGTGTCTGAAGTGGGCGTGGGCACTATCGCCGCAGGCGTGGCCAAGTGCAAGAGCGACCACGTGGTGATCGCCGGCCATGACGGCGGCACGGGTGCATCGCCTTGGTCTTCCATCAAGCACGCGGGCGGTCCCTGGGAAATCGGCCTGGCCGAAACCCAGCAGACCCTGGTGCTGAACCGCCTGCGCGGCCGCATTCGCGTGCAGGCCGACGGTCAGATGAAGACCGGCCGCGACGTCGCCATCGGCGCGCTGCTGGGTGCCGATGAATTCGGCTTCGCAACGGCGCCGCTGGTGGTCGAGGGCTGCATCATGATGCGCAAGTGCCACCTGAACACCTGCCCCGTGGGCGTGGCCACTCAAGACCCCGAGCTGCGCAGGAAGTTCTCGGGCAAGCCTGAGCATGTGGTGAACTACTTCTTCTTCATTGCCGAAGAAGTGCGCCAGATCATGGCCCAGCTCGGCATCAAGAAGTTCGACGACCTGATCGGCCGCACCGATCTGCTCGACATGCGCCAGGGTCTGGAACACTGGAAGGCACGCGGCCTGGATTTTGGCCGTCTGTTCGCCCAGCCCAATGTGCCTGCCGATGTGCCGCGCTTCCATGTGGACGTGCAAGACCACAACATCGAGCACACCCTGGACCGCAAGCTCATCGAGCGCAGCAAGCCCGCCATTGAAAAGGGTGAGCGCGTGCAGTTCATCGAAGTGGCGCGCAACGTCAACCGTTCCGTGGGCGCCATGCTGTCCGGCGCGGTGACCCGCGTGCATCCCGAAGGCCTGCCCGACGACACCATCCGCATCCAGCTCGAAGGCACGGGCGGGCAGTCGTTCGGCGCGTTCCTCACGCGTGGCATCACGCTGTACCTGATCGGCGACGCCAACGACTACACGGGCAAGGGCCTGTCGGGGGGCCGCGTCATCGTGCGCCCCAGCATCGACTTCCGGGGCGAGGCAGTGCGCAACACCATCGTGGGCAACACCGTGATGTATGGTGCCACCACGGGTGAGGCTTTCTTCAGCGGCGTGGCCGGCGAACGTTTTGCGGTGCGCCTGTCGGGCGCCACGGCGGTCGTCGAAGGCACGGGTGATCATGGCTGCGAGTACATGACCGGCGGTACGGTGGCGGTGCTGGGCAAGACCGGCCGCAACTTTGCGGCGGGCATGAGCGGCGGCGTGGCTTACGTCTATGACGAAGACGGCCAGTTCGACACCCGCTGCAACCTGTCGATGGTGACGCTGGAGCGCATCCTACCCGCCACCGAACAGGAAGCCACGGTGCCACGCTCGATCTGGCACAACGGTCAGACCGATGAAGCCCAGCTCAAGAAGCTGCTGGAAGACCACAACCGCTGGACGGGTAGCAAGCGTGCGCGCGAGCTGCTGGACAACTGGGCCGCATCACGCAGCAAGTTCGTCAAGGTTTTCCCGACCGAGTACAAGCGTGCGTTGTCTGAAATTTATGAACGGAAAGTGCTGGAAGAGTCCGCTACACCAGCGGTAGCTGCTACCAAAAAAGAAGTGGCCCCCGCCAAGTAAGGCGTCGCCATCCCCCTTCGCACAGCATTCATAGACAAGGATATCGTCATGGGAAAAACTACCGGCTTCATGGAATACGAGCGCATCGAAGAGGGCTACAAGCCCGTGCCCGAGCGCCTGAAGCACTACAAGGAATTTGTCATCGGCCTCGACGAAAGCCAGGCCAAAGTACAAGGCGCTCGCTGCATGGACTGCGGCACGCCCTTCTGCAACAACGGTTGCCCGGTGAACAACATCATTCCGGACTTCAACGATCTGGTGTACCACTCGGACTGGAAGAGCGCGATCGAGGTGCTGCACAGCACCAACAACTTCCCCGAGTTCACCGGCCGCATCTGCCCCGCACCGTGCGAGGCGGCGTGTGTGCTCAACGTGAACGATGACGCGGTGGGCATCAAGTCCATCGAACACGCGATCATCGACCGTGCCTGGGCCGAAGGCTGGGTGCAGCCGCGCCCTGCCAAGCACCAGACGGGCAAGAAGGTGGCTGTGGTGGGTTCCGGGCCCGCTGGCCTGGCCGCCGCCCAGCAACTGGCCCGCGCAGGCCACAGCGTCACGCTGTTTGAAAAGAACGACCGCGTGGGCGGCCTGCTGCGCTACGGCATCCCCGACTTCAAGATGGAGAAGTCGCACATCGACCGCCGCGTCAAGCAGCTCGAAGCCGAAGGCGTGGTCATTCGCACCAGCGTGTTCGTGGGCGCTGCCAAGGACGGCCTGGGCAAGGACTCCAAGGTCACCAACTGGGCCAAGGAAACCGTCACGCCCGAGCAGCTGAACAAGGAGTTCGACGCTGTGCTGCTGACGGGGGGCGCCGAGCAGTCGCGCGACTTGCCCGTGCCGGGCCGCGAGCTCGATGGCATCCACTTTGCCATGGAGTTCCTGCCCCAGCAGAACAAGATCAACGCGGGCGACAAGCTCAAGGGCCAGATCCTGGCCACGGGCAAGCATGTCATCGTGATCGGTGGCGGCGATACAGGCAGCGACTGCGTGGGTACCAGCAACCGCCACGGAGCGGCCAGCGTGACCCAGTTTGAAGTGATGCCCCAGCCCCCCGAAGTGGAAAACCGCCCCCTGACCTGGCCCTACTGGCCGCTGAAGCTGCGCACCAGCTCCAGCCACGAAGAAGGTTGCGTGCGCGAGTTCGCCATCTCCACCAAGGAGTTCTCGGGCGAAAAGGGCAAGGTCAAGAGCCTGACCACCGTGCAGGTCGAGTTCAAGGACGGCAAGCTGGTTGAGGTGCCCGGCACCGAAAAGCACTACCAGGCCGACTTGGTGCTGTTGGCCATGGGCTTTGTGAGCCCCGTGGCACCCGTGCTCGACGCCTTTGGCGTGGACAAGGATGCCCGCGGCAACGCCCGCGCCACCACGGAGTTCGACGGCGGCTATGCCACCAATGTGCCCAAGGTGTTTGCGGCCGGCGACATTCGCCGTGGCCAGTCGCTGGTGGTCTGGGCCATCCGCGAAGGCCGCCAGGCCGCGCGCGCCGTGGACGAGTTCCTGATGGGTTACTCGGACCTGCCACGCTGATCCTGCGCATTGCGCACTTTCCCTGCAACGGCGCCTTCGGGCGCCGTTTGTCCATGTGCTTGGGCTTGGGTTGGTGGCAGGAGGGTTGGAGGGTGAAGCGCAGGCAGGGCGCTACCATGCCCCGAAAGGCCCGTGGGCGGCCGGTAGCCCGGGCCGTAGTGTGTGGTGCCCGCAACCCCCAAGGGTGGGGAATGGCGGGGCGTCAGCCTGATGGATGCTTTGTTGGCACAATCAGAGGTTCTGTCAATCCGGGCTTGCCTCGGTCCCGCACGATCCGGGGCCGCCGTCAGGTGTACTTTTTCTTTACAAACATGCATGAATGTATGTTTGTGTCTTCGGCTACCATCTGCGCTCCGTTTCTGGGGGAGCTGGTGCCGTTTTGGCAGGCCCGAGTCCCGAAACCCCTTTTTTTGCATGCCCGAGTCCTCCTTCCTTGCCGAGTTGCGCAACGTCACGTTTTCATACGGTGACCGTGTGATCCTGCGCGACGTGACGCTGGCAGTCCCGCGCGGCAAGGTCACGGCGCTGATGGGTGCATCGGGCGGTGGCAAGACCACCGTGTTGCGCCTGATTGGTGGCCAACACAAGGCCCAGAGCGGCCAGGTTCTGATCAATGGTCAGGATGTGGGGCGCATGGATGTGCCGGCGCTGTATGCGGCGCGCCGGCGCATGGGCATGCTGTTCCAGTTCGGGGCGCTTTTTACCGACTTGAGCGTGTTCGAGAACGTGGCGTTTCCGCTGCACGAGCACACCGATTTGTCAGAGGATTTGATCCGCGATGTGGTGCTGATGAAGCTGCATGCGGTGGGCCTGCGTGGCGCCCGCGACCTGATGCCCAGTCAGATTTCGGGCGGCATGGCGCGCCGTGTGGCGCTGGCACGTGCGATCGTGCTGGACCCTGAACTGGTCATGTATGACGAGCCCTTCGCGGGCCTGGATCCCATCTCGCTGGGTACGGCGGCGCAATTGATTCGCCAGCTCAACGATGCGATGGGACTCACCAGCATTGTGGTGTCGCACGACCTGGAAGAGACATTCCGTCTGGCGGACCACGTGATCATCCTGGGCGAAGGCGTGGTGGCGGCCCAAGGCACGCCCGAAGAGGTGCTTGCCAGCCGTGATCCGCTGGTGCACCAGTTCGTGAATGCCCTGCCCACGGGGCCTGTGCCGTTCCATTACCCGGGCCCTGCCGTGGCGGAGGATTTCGGGCCGGTGGGAGGACGTGCGCTGTGAGCTGGTACAAGCCCTCCGATGTTGGCTTTGCGGTGCGCCACAAGCTGGCCGATATCGGCATGGGCGCGCGGTTATTCGGTCGGCTGGTGCGGTCCCTGGGCGCCACTTTTCTGCGGCCCGCGCTGGTGCGCGACCAAGTGCATTTTCTGGGCAACTATTCGTTGGCCATCATTGCGGTGTCGGGCCTGTTCGTCGGGTTTGTGCTGGGCTTGCAGGGCTATTACACGCTGCAGCGCTACGGCTCGTCCGAAGCGCTGGGCCTGCTGGTGGCCTTGAGTCTGGTGCGCGAGCTGGGTCCCGTGGTCACGGCGCTGTTGTTTGCGGGCCGCGCAGGCACTTCGCTCACCGCCGAAATCGGCCTGATGCGCGCGGGGGAGCAGCTCAGCGCCATGGAGATGATGGCGGTGGACCCGGTGCAGCGCATCCTGGCGCCCCGCTTCTGGGCAGGGGTGATCACCATGCCGCTGCTGGCGGCGGTGTTCAGTGCGGTGGGCATCGTTGGCGGCTGGATCGTCGGGGTGCTCATGATCGGCATTGACCCCGGGGCGTTCTGGAGCCAGATGCAGGGCGGGGTGGATGTCTGGAAAGACC
This sequence comes from Acidovorax sp. 107, assembly GCF_003058055.1. Taxonomy (NCBI): domain Bacteria; kingdom Pseudomonadati; phylum Pseudomonadota; class Betaproteobacteria; order Burkholderiales; family Comamonadaceae; genus Acidovorax; species Acidovorax sp. 107. The sequence goes on from NZ_QBTZ01000001.1 coordinate 4,174,254, forward strand.
TGGGCAACGGCGTGCTCAAGAGTGTGGTCTTTGGCTTCACGGTAACTTTTGTGGCGCTGCTGCAGGGCTATGCAGCCAAACCCACCCCCGAAGGGGTGTCGCGCGCTACCACGCGCACCGTGGTCATGGCGTCTTTGGCGGTGCTGGCACTGGACTTCGTGCTCACTGCGCTGATGTTCAGTATCTGACGCTGGCGGTGCTGGCAGTTCTAGGAATCAAACGTATGCAACGCTCCAAAAACGATCTGTGGGTAGGGCTCTTCGTGATGTTGGGCGCAGTGGCACTGGTGTTTCTGGCGCTGCAATCGGCCAACCTGCTGAGCCTGCAATTTCATTCGGGCTATCGTGTCACCGCCAAGTTCGACAACATCGGCGGTCTCAAGCCCCAGGCGGCGGTGCGCAGTGCAGGTGTGGTGGTAGGGCGCGTGGAATCCATCACCTTTGACGACAAGACGTTCCAGGCGCGGGTCACGCTGGCTATGGAAGACCGCTACGCCTTCCCCAAGGACAGCTCCCTCAAGATCCTGACCAGCGGCCTGCTGGGCGAGCAATACATCGGAATCGAGGCGGGTGCCGACGAAAAGAACCTGGCCGCGGGCGACACGATCACGTCCACCCAGTCGGCGGTGGTGCTTGAGAACCTCATTGGACAATTTCTTTACAGCAAAGCCGAAGACGGCGGAAAGCCTGCTGGGGCAGGTGGCAAAAAATGACGAATTCACTCCCTACACTCCGCGCCACCATTGCAGGCGACCGGTTGTCGATCGCGCGTCTTGCGGCGGGCCTGGCGCTGCTGCTGGGCGCGGTGTTGCTCACCGGATGCGCTACGGTGGCCAACCCCGACCCCCGCGACCCGCTGGAGTCCTACAACCGCAGCATGACCAACTTCAATGAGCAGGTCGATGCCATGGTGCTCAAGCCCGTGGCAACGGCCTACAAGGAGGTCACGCCCGCCCCTGTGCGCACGGGGGTCAGCAATTTCTTCGGGAACCTGGGCGACGTCTGGTCGTTCGTGAACAACGTGCTGCAGCTGCGTGGCGAAGCCGCTGCGTCCAGCTTCATGCGGGTCAATGTGAACACCTTCATGGGCCTGGGCGGGCTGCTGGACATCGCCAGCGAGTTGGGCATCGACCGCTACAAGCAGGACTTCGGCCTGACCCTGGGGCGCTGGGGCGTGGGCACTGGTCCTTACCTGGTGCTGCCCATCCTGGGGCCTTCCACCGTGCGCGACACCTTTGCGCTGCCGGTGGACATGAAGGGCAACGTGGTGAGCTATGTGGACCCGGTCTCGGCCCGCAACTCGCTGTATGCGCTGCGCGCCGTGGAGGTGCGTTCCAACCTGCTGCGCGCGGGCTCGGTGCTCGACAGTGCAGCCTTGGACAAGTACAGCTTTACGCGCGATGTGTATCTGCAGGTTCGCAGCCACGCGGGAGATGCGCAAAACGCAGACGGCAAGGACGACGGCGGCTCCAGCAACGGCGTGTTGCCAGAGGAGCCAGCCCGCTGATGGCGTCCCGGGCGGAGGATGGGCCCCCGCCTCGGGTGCCGGTGCTGTTGCACTTGCTTGCAACCCGCAACCGCTGCGACGCATGCCCGCCAGCCCACACCCCCACAATGATTTGACGGGCACAAGCCCGCACCGATGAAAGCCAAGAAGATGATGAACCGACGTTCCCTGGGGCGTACCGCCCTTTGCCTCGCAGCCAGTGCCATGCTGAGCCTGCCGCTGTCCGCCCTAGCGGCCGACGAGGCGCCCGACGCGCTCATCAAGCGCCTGTCCGCCGACGTGCTCAACACGGTGAAGTCCGACAAGGCCATCCAGGCCGGTGACCTGAGCAAGGTGATTGCCCTGGTCGATAAAACCGTGATGCCCAACGTCAACTTCCGCCGCATGACCGCCGCCGCCGTCGGCCCCGGCTGGCGCCAGGCCACGCCCGAGCAGCAAAAGCGCCTGCAGGACGAGTTCAAGATCCTGCTGGTGCGCACCTATGCCGGTGCGCTGGCCCAGGTCAATGACCAGACCATCCAGGTCAAGCCCCTGCGCGCTGCGGCCGAAGACAAGGACGTGCTGGTGCGCACCGAGATCGTGGGCCGCGGCGACCCCATCCAGCTCGACTACCGCCTTGAAAAGACTCCTGGCGATGGCGCAGGCTGGAAGATCTACAACCTCAACGTGCTCGGCGTCTGGCTGGTGGAAACCTACCGCGGTCAGTTCGCGCAGGAGATCAATGCCAAGGGCATCGATGGTCTGATCGACACACTGGTGGCCCGCAACAAGACCAATGCGGGTTCTGCCAAGGGCTGACCGCTCTCTCGCCATGCTGGTGCTGCCCCCCGAACTCACCCACCGCCAGGCCACGGCCTGCCTGCACATGCTCAAACAGGGGCTGCGGGTGCACCGCGACAGCGCAGTGGTGGTGGACGCCCATGCGCTGACGGTGTTTGATACCTCGGCCCTCGCGGTGCTGCTGGAATGCCGGCGCGAAGCCCTGTCCGAGGGCAAACAATTTGCGGTGCAAGGCATGCCGTCCGCCTTGGCGGGCATGGCGGGGCTGTACGGGGTGGACGCGCTGCTGGCTGCGGCGCCCTAGTTTTCGGTGTGGCCGGTGGCGCCGGGCAGCGCTGTCGATGCTGTGGGCCCGGGCCAGGGGCGCTTGCCAAGGGCCATTGCACCTGCCGCCCGTCCCGCCGAGGGCTGAGGCCTTAAAATCAAAGGCTTCATGCCCGCAGTCTCCTTCCAAGCCATCTCCAAGACCTTTGCCACGCCCAAAGGCCCTTTCCAGGCGCTGAACCAGGTCAATCTGGACATTGAGGAGGGCGAGTTCTTCGGGCTCCTCGGCCCCAACGGTGCCGGCAAAACCACCCTGATCAGCATCCTGGCAGGCCTGGCGCGTGCCACCAGCGGCCGCGTGCTGGTGCAGGGCAGCGACGTGCAGGCCCAGTACGCCGACGCCCGCCGCAAGCTGGGCATCGTGCCCCAAGAGTTGGTGTTCGACCCCTTCTTCAATGTGCGCGAGGCGTTGCGCATCCAGTCGGGCTACTTCGGCGTGAAGAACAACGACGCCTGGATCGACGAGCTGCTCGAAAACCTGGGCCTGGCCGACAAGGCCAACGCCAACATGCGCCAGCTGTCGGGCGGCATGAAGCGCCGCGTGCTGGTGGCCCAGGCCCTGGTGCACAAGCCGCCCATCATCGTGCTGGACGAACCCACAGCCGGGGTGGATGTGGAGCTGCGCCAGACCCTGTGGCACTTCATCGCCCGCCTGAACAAAGAGGGGCACACCGTGCTGCTCACCACCCACTACCTCGAAGAAGCCGAAGCCCTGTGTGGCCGCATTGCCATGCTCAAGGCCGGGCAGGTGGTGGCGCTCAACCGCACCAGCGAGCTCCTCAAGGCCGCCTCGGGCAGCGTGCTGCAGTTCAAGACCGACACGGCCCTGCCGCCCGCGCTGGCTGCGGTGGCGCGGGTCACCGGCCGCATCGTGCAGCTGCCGGCGCACGACGCGGCGGAGATTGAAAACCACCTGGCTGCGTTGCGCGTGGCCGGGGTCGAGGTGCAGGACATGGAGATTCGCCGGCCCGATCTGGAGGACGTGTTCCTGCAAGTGATGTCTGGCACATCGGCGTCGAACATTCCGCTGGAAGGGGTGGCGCTATGACCGGCTGGCAAACCCTTTTTTACAAGGAAGTGCTGCGGTTCTGGAAGGTCAGCTTCCAGACTGTCGCCGCTCCGGTGCTCACGGCCGTGCTCTACCTGCTGATCTTCGGCCATGTGCTCGAAGACCATGTGAAGGTCTACGACCGCATCAGCTACACCGCGTTTCTGGTGCCCGGCCTGGTGATGATGAGCGTGCTGCAAAACGCCTTTGCCAACAGCTCTTCCAGCCTGATCCAGAGCAAGATCATGGGCAGCCTGGTGTTCGTGCTGCTCACCCCGCTGTCGCACTGGGCCTGGTTTGTGGCCTACGTGGGCTCGTCCATCGTGCGCGGGTTGGCGGTGGGCCTGGGCGTGTTCATCGTCACGCTGGCGTTTGCGCGACCAGAGTTTGCAGCGCCCTTGTGGATTTTGGTGTTTGCGCTGCTGGGGGCCGCGCTGCTGGCCACGCTGGGGCTGATTGCGGGGCTGTGGGCCGACAAGTTCGACCAGATGGCTGCGTTCCAGAACTTCATCATCGTGCCCATGACCTTCCTGTCGGGCGTGTTCTATTCGATCCAGTCGCTGCCGCCGTTTTGGCAGGCCGTGAGCCACCTCAACCCGTTCTTCTACATGATCGACGGCTTCCGCTACGGCTTCTTCGGCCAGAGTGACACCTCGCCCTGGCTCAGCCTGGGCATCGTGGGCATCGCCTGGCTGGCCGTGAGTGCCCTGGCCGTGCACCTGCTGCGCACCGGCTACAAAATTCGCAACTGATTCCGAGCGCCCCACCATGACCGCTGACCAACTCAAAGACCTCATCGCCGCTGGCCTGGCCTGCGAATACATCACGCTCGAGGGCGATGGCCGCCACTGGTATGCCACCATCGTCTCGGCCGAGTTCGAGGGCAAGCGTGCCATCCAGCGCCACCAGCGCGTGTATGCCACGCTGGGCGCCAAAATGCACACCGACGAGGTGCATGCGCTGTCGATGAAGACCTTCACCCCGGCCGAATGGGCCGCCCAGGCGCAGTGAGCGCCTGATTACTCATTTTTTGATAGCTGCTGGCGCATATTTCACTAGCGCAAGCGGCACTTTTGACCCAATTTTGGTGATTTGAGATGGACAAACTCCTGATTCGCGGCGGACGCAGCTTGCAAGGCGAGGTGCTGGTCTCCGGCGCCAAGAACGCCGCCTTGCCGGAGTTGTGCGCCGCCCTGCTCACGGCCGAGCCCGTGACGTTGCTCAACGTGCCCCAGCTGCAGGACGTGAGCACCATGCTCAAGCTGATCCGCAACATGGGCGTGGCGGCGGAGCGGGCCGACGACGGCACGGTGCGCATCAACGCCAGCGCGCTGAGCACGCCCGAGGCGCCCTACGAGCTGGTCAAGACCATGCGCGCTTCCGTGCTGGCCCTGGGCCCGCTGCTGGCGCGCTTTGGTGAGGCCACGGTGTCGCTGCCCGGCGGCTGCGCCATTGGCTCGCGCCCGGTGGACCAGCACATCAAGGGCCTGGCTGCCATGGGCGCCGAGATCGTGGTCGAGCACGGCTACATGATCGCCAAGCTGCCCGCCGGCTGGAAGCGCCTGAAGGGTGCGCGCATCACCACCGACATGGTCACGGTGACGGGCACCGAAAATTTCCTCATGGCCGCCGCGCTGGCCGAGGGCGAAACGGTGCTCGAAAACGCCGCGCAAGAGCCCGAGATTTCGGACCTGGCTGAGATGCTGATCGCCATGGGCGCAAAGATCGAAGGCCATGGCACCAGCCGCATCCGCATCCAGGGCGTGGACCAACTGCACGGTTGCACCCACCGCGTGGTGGCCGACCGCATCGAGGCTGGCACCTTTTTGTGCGCTGTGGCTGCCACGGGCGGTGATGTGGTGCTGCGCCATGGCCGCGCCGACCACCTCGACGCCGTCATCGACAAGCTGCGCGAAGCCGGTGCCACTGTGCAAGCTGTGGACGGTGGTATCCGCGTGCAAAGCGCAGGCGGTGCCACGCTCAAGGCCCAGGGCTTTCGCACCACCGAATACCCCGGTTTTCCCACCGACATGCAGGCGCAGTTCATGGCGCTCAATTGCATTGCCCAAGGCACGGCCACGGTGACCGAGACGATTTTTGAAAACCGTTTCATGCACGTCAACGAGCTGGTTCGCCTGGGCGCCAAAATCCAGGTGGATGGCAAGGTGGCGGTCATCGAAGGCGTGCCCCGCTTGTCCGGCGCCACCGTGATGGCCACCGATCTGCGCGCGTCCGCCAGCCTCGTCATCGCGGGCCTGGTGGCCGACGGCGAAACCGTGGTGGACCGCATCTACCACCTGGACCGTGGCTACGACTGCATGGAAGCCAAACTGCGCGGCATTGGCGCTGACATCGAACGAGTAAAAGCATGAGCAGCAGCAACATGATCACCCTGGCGCTTTCCAAGGGCCGCATCTTTGACGAAACCCTGCCGCTGCTGGCCGCCGCAGGCATCGAGGTGCTGGAAGACCCCGAAAAATCGCGCAAGCTCATCCTGCCCACCAACCAGCCCAATGTGCGCGTGGTGCTGGTGCGCGCCACCGACGTGCCCACCTACGTGGAGTACGGCGGTGCCGACATCGGCGTGACTGGCAAGGACACCCTGATCGAGCATGGCGGCCAGGGCCTGTACCAGCCGCTGGACCTGCGCATTGCCAAGTGCCGCGTGAGCGTGGCCGTGCGCAACGACTTCGACTACGCCCAGGCCGTCAAGCAGGGCTCGCGCCTCAAGGTCGCCACCAAGTACACCGGCATTGCGCGCGACTTCTTTGCCAGCAAGGGCGTGCACGTGGACATGGTCAAGCTCTACGGCAGCATGGAGCTGGCGCCGCTTACCGGCCTGGCCGATGCCATCGTGGACCTGGTCTCCACCGGCAATACCCTCAAGGCCAACAACCTCATCGAAGTCGAGCGCATCATGGACATCAGCTCCTACCTGGTCGTGAACCAGGCCGCGCTCAAGCTCAAGCAGGCGCCGCTGCGCCGCATCATCGATGCGTTTGCCTCGGCCATACCGGCCGAAAAGAACTGATCCACCTCCAACGACTGACACTATGACTTTGGTAGCTGCTCCCGCCCGTCTGTCCACCACTGCGGCCACTTTTGAGGCTGATTTTGCAGCCCGCCTGCATTGGTCTGCCGACACCGACGCGGCCATCGAGCAGCGCGTGGCCGACATCCTGGCCGACGTGCAAAAGCGCGGCGACGCGGCCGTGCTGGAGTACACAGCCCGCTTTGATGGCCTCAGCGCCTCCAACATGGCGGCGCTGGAGTTGACGCAAGCCGACTTCAAGGCCGCGTTCGACGCCATTCCGCAGGCCCAGCGCGACGCGCTGCAGGCCGCCGCCAAGCGCGTGCGCAGCTACCACGAAGCGCAGAAGAAGGCTTCGGGCGAGAGCTGGAGCTACCGCGACGAAGATGGCACGCTGCTGGGCCAGAAGGTCACGCCGCTGGACCGTGTGGGCATCTACGTGCCCGGCGGCAAGGCCGCGTACCCGTCGAGCCTGCTGATGAACGCCATCCCGGCCCACGTGGCGGGTGTGCAGGAAATCATCATGGTCGTGCCCACCCCCGTGCGTGGCAGCGTGGCCACGGGCGGAGCGGGAGAGGGCACCTCCACCAAGGGCGAGCGCAACGAGTTGGTCCTGGCTGCTGCCTATGTGGCTGGCGTCACGCGCGCCTTCACCATCGGCGGCGCCCAGGCCGTGGCCGCGCTGGCCTACGGCACGGAAACCGTGCCCAAGGTGGACAAGATCACCGGCCCCGGCAACGCCTATGTGGCCAGCGCCAAGAAGCGCGTGTTTGGCACCGTGGGCATCGACATGATCGCGGGCCCGAGTGAAATCCTGGTGCTGGCCGACGGCACCACGCCCCCCGACTGGGTGGCCATGGACCTGTTCAGCCAGGCCGAACACGACGAGCTGGCGCAGTCCATCCTGCTGTGCCCCGACGCGGCCTACCTCGACGCCGTGCAGCGCGAGATTGATCGCCTGCTGCCCACCATGCCGCGCGCCGAGATCATCGCCAAGAGCCTCACCGGCCGGGGCGCACTGATCCTGACGAAAGACATGGAAGAAGCCTGCGCCATCAGCAATCGCATCGCACCCGAACACTTAGAGGTCAGCAGCACCGATCCCCACCGCTGGGAGCCGCTGCTGCGCCACGCGGGTGCGATCTTTCTGGGCGCCTACACCTCCGAAAGTCTGGGCGACTACTGCGCGGGCCCCAACCACGTGCTACCCACCAGCGGCACGGCACGCTTCTCTTCGCCACTGGGTGTGTACGACTTCCAGAAGCGCAGCAGCCTCATCGAGGTGAGCGAGGCTGGTGCCCAGGTGCTGGGCACCATCGCCGCCGAGCTGGCCTATGGCGAGGGTCTGCAGGCCCACGCACAAGCCGCCGAGATGCGGCTGACCACGCCCGTCAAGCCGCGCTGATCGCGCCCCGGGGCAGGGTGCCCTGCGTGGGGGCTGTTGTCCTGGGCTGAGGGGTTGCGGCCGGCGCGGAGGCTGTAATAGAGGGCGCAGGCGGATAAGCGGCGCCTTCCACTGCGCGGTGCTGCGCCCAGCTCAGCCTTGCAGGCCGGTGGCCTTCGGCGCTGACGCGCAGCCGCACCGGTCCGGCGAACGACAGGCGCTGTCCGGCCTCCAGAAAGTAATCTTCCAGCAGACCATCACAGGTCACCCAGACGCGGCCCTGTTCCACTTCGAGCAGGGCGATCTCGCCCGCGCGGAAGTCCAGCACCTGGACGGCCTGCAGCGGCGGCAGGGGTTGGCGCTTCCATTGCAGATGGAGGGGCGCCGCAGGCTGGGTGGGCAGGGCGGGCGACGGCGGGGTGGGGGAGTGCAGCGTTTTCATGCCTTCACTGTGCGGCCACCTGCTGCGCGCCACCAGCCACAGGCGCGCACCATCTGGGCCAGTACAGAACAGCGATCTGCCCCATCTGTACTGTACGCACTGGGCAGTTTCTGTACTGTCTACCGGCCAAGGTGCCAGTACAGAATGCAGCATGGCCACCGATGACGCACCCCCGCTGTACCTGCAAATCGCCGAGCAGCTTGCGCAGCTGATCCGCAACGGCACCCTGGCGCGCTGCGAGAAGCTGCCCTCGGTGCGCGAGCTGGCGCGCCAGCACGGCGTGGCGCAGACCACGGTGGTGCAGGCCTACCACTGGCTGGAGGATGCGCGCCTGATCACCGCCCGCCCGCGCTCCGGCTTCTTTGTGGCAGCGCGGCCGGTGAGCCTGCCCGAGCCCAGCACACCGCGCCCGATGCGCCGCCCGCGCGAGGTCTCGGTGGACTGGCTGGGCCAGCGCATCCTGGGGCGCAAACAGCCGGTGGACATCATTTCGTACAGCAGCGGCACGCCGGGCCCAGAGCTGTTCAACCCCGACCGCGTGCGCCGCGCCGTGGTGCGTGCCGCGCAGCGCCACCGCAACCTGCTGTGCACCTACCCCGGTTCGTCGGGCCACGAGGACGCGCGCCGCGCCCTGGCGCGCTACGCCGTCAGCCTGGGCTGCAGCCTGGACCCCGAGAACATCGTGATCACCGGCGGCTGCATGGACAGCATTGCGCTGTGCCTGCGCGCGGTGACGCAGCCGGGCGATGTGGTGGCGCTGGAGTCTCCCACCCATTTCTCGTTTCTTGAGGTGCTGCAGGGCCTGCACCTCAAGGCGCTGGAGATTCCCACCCACCCGCGCCACGGCCTGTCGCTCGATGCGCTGCAGTTGGCGCTGGACACCCAGCCGGTCAAGGCCGTGATGGTGGTGCCCACGCTCAGCAACCCGCTGGGCAGCTGCATGCCGCAGGCCGAGCGCAAGCGCCTGGTGCAGATGGCGGCGCGGTACGACATGGCGGTGATCGAGGACGCGATCTACAACGACCTGGTCGAGGTGGACGAGATGCGCCGCACCGTCAAGTCGTACGACACCACGGGCCACGTGATGCTGTGCGACTCGTTCTCCAAGACGCTGGCGCCGGGCCTGCGCCTTGGCTGGCTGGAGGCCGGTCGCTGGGCCGAGAAGCTGCGCGCCATCAAGGACCTGCAGGCCGGCGGCCAGTCGGCCGTGCTGGAGCTGGCGCTGGCCGACCTCATCACCCAGGCGGGCCACGCCGCCGCCATGCGCCAGCTGCGCACGGCCGTGGCAGCGCGCATGGACGAGGTGCGCCACGTGATTGCGGCGCATTTCCCGCAAGGCACGCGCGTGAGCGACCCGCCCGGCGGCCTGCTGCTGTGGCTGGAGCTGCCGCGCGCGCTCGATTCGGTGCAACTGCACGAAGCCTGCCTGGCCCGGCAGATATTGATCGCGCCCGGCACCGTGTTCAGCGCCAGCGGTCGGTTTCGCAACTGCCTGCGCATCGGCGTTGGCGGCGACTGGTCGCCCGCGCACTTGGAGGCCCTGCGCACCGTGGGCGACATGGCCTGCCGGATGCTGCAAAGCGGGGCACCGCGCAAGGCAGCGTGACTTCAAAAACAACACGAAGTTCGTGGTGCACGAAGTTCGTGTAATATTTGATCCATGAAAAACATCACCGTGACCATGGACGACACCGTTGCCGAATGGGTGCGCGTGGAAGCCGCCAAGCGCGGCAGCAGCGTCTCGCGCCTGCTCGGTGAATGGCTGGCCGAAAAGATGCGCCAGGAGGACGCCTACGCCCAGGCCATGCGCGAGGCGCTGGGGTTTGAATCCTGGGGCGCGTCCAGCGGGCCCTATGTGCCGCGCGAAACCCTGTTCCTGCGCTGAACAGGGAAGACCATATGGCCACCGTCCCCATCTTTGTCGATACCGAAATCCTGCTCGCCAGCGTGGACGACCGCGATGCCGAGCGCCAGGCGCGGGCGCGTGAATGGGTCGCCTTTTGCTGGCAGATGCGCAGCGGCCGCATCAGCTCGCAGGTGCTCAACGAGCTGTACAACCAGGCCATCCAGCGTTTTGACGGCCCCCACGTGCTGCAGCAGGTGCGCGCCCAGGTCCGCCGCCTGCGTGTGTGGCTGCCGCCGCACCTTGACTCGTACACCGTGGACGGCGCCTGGGACCTGCAGGACCGTTACCGCCTGGGCTACTGGGATGCGCTCATCCTCTCGTCCGCCCACCAGCAGGGCTGCCGCTACCTGCTGACCGAGGCACTGCCGCACGACCAGCCGATGGACGCCGTGCGCCCCATCAACCCTTTCCTCGTCACCCCCAACGAACTGGACACCACCGAATGACTACTCCCGCGTCGTCCCCCCTCCAGGCCCTGGCCCGCATCCGCCCCGACGTGCGCGCCATGCACTCCTATGTCGTGCAGCCCTCCACCGGCATGCTCAAGATGGACGCGATGGAGAACCCCTTCCGCCTGCCCGCGCACCTGCAGGCCGCGCTGGGTCAGCGCCTGGGCACGGTGGCACTCAACCGCTACCCCGGCGACCGCATTGCCGACCTGAAGGCCGCCCTGGCGCAGTACGCCGGCATGCCCGAAGGCTACGGCATCGTGCTGGGCAACGGCTCGGACGAGCTCATCACCCTGCTGGCGCTGGCCTGCGCACAGCCAGGCACGGGCCAGCGCGCCACCATGCTGGCGCCCATGCCGGGTTTTGTGATGTACCCGCTGTCCGCGCAGCTGCAGGGGCTGGACTTTGTTGGCGTGCCGCTCACGCCCGACTTTGAGCTGGATGAGCCCGCCATGCTGGCTGCCATCGCAAAGCACCAGCCGGCCATCACCTACATCGCCTACCCCAACAACCCCACGGCTACGCTGTGGGACGAGGGCGCAGTGCAGCGCATCATCGACGCCGCGGGCGCGCAGGGCGGCATTGTGGTGATGGACGAGGCCTACCAGCCCTTTGCCAGCCGCACCTGGATCGATCGCATGCGCGCCGAACCCGCGCGCAACGCCCACGTGCTGCTCATGCGCACGCTCAGCAAGTTTGGCCTGGCAGGCGTGCGCCTGGGCTACCTCATCGGGCCCGCCGCATTGGTGAGCGAGATCGACAAGGTGCGCCCGCCCTACAACGTGAGCGTGCTCAACTGCGAGGCCGCCCTGTTTGCGCTGGAACATGCCGAGGTTTTCGCCGCCCAGGCCGCCGAAATCCGTGCCGAACGCGCCACACTCATCGCCGCGCTGCGCCAGATGCCCGGGGTCGAAAAGTGCTGGGACAGCGAGGCCAACATGGTCCTCCTGCGTGTGGCGGATTCCGCCAAGGCCTACGAGGGCATGAAAAACCGCAAGGTGCTGGTCAAGAACGTTTCTACAATGCACCCATTGCTGGCCAACTGCCTGCGCCTGACCGTAGGCAATGCCGAAGACAACGCGCAGATGCTGGCCGCACTCCAAGCCTCCCTATGACTTCCTCCGCACTCGTACCTTCCGCCCCATCGGCCGACCCGATGGCCGACCGCATTGCCGAGGTCAGCCGCAACACCGCCGAAACACGCATCAGCGTGCGTATCAACCTCGACGGCACCGGCCAGGCCAAGCTGCACACCGGCATCGGCTTCTTCGACCACATGCTCGACCAGATCGCCCGCCATGGGCTGATCGACCTCGACATCGACTGCGAAGGCGACCTGCACATCGACGGCCACCACACGGTGGAAGACGTGGGCATCACCCTGGGCCAGGCCTTTGCGCGTGCCGTGGGCGACAAGAAGGGCATCCGCCGCTACGGCCATGCCTACGTGCCGCTGGATGAAGCGCTGTCGCGCGTGGTGGTCGATTTTTCGGGCCGCCCCGGGCTGCACATGGACGTGAAGTTCACGGCTGGGAGCATCGGCCAGCTCGACACGCAACTGGTGTTCGAGTTCTTCCAGGGCTTTGTGAACCACGCGGGCGTGACGCTGCACATCGACAACCTCAAGGGCGTCAACGCGCACCACCAGTGCGAGACCCTCTTCAAGGCGTTCGGGCGCACGCTGCGTGCGGCGCTGGAGCGCGATCCGCGCTCGGCCGGTGTCATCCCCTCCACCAAGGGTTCTCTGTGAATTTTTCAGCCAAATCGGGCGCAAGTGCTTGATTTGTATGCGCTAGCAGCTATGAATATGGAAGCAAAAACAGTGGCGGTCGTGGACTACGGCATGGGCAACCTGCGTTCCGTGTCGCAGGCCGTGCAGGCAGCCGCCGAGGGCACGGGCTGGACCGTGGTCGTCACCCAGCGCCCCGAAGACGTGCGCGCCGCCCAGCGCATCGTGCTGCCAGGGCAGGGCGCCATGCCCGACTGCATGCGCGAGCTGCGCGAGTCCGGCCTCCAGGAATCGGTGCTCGAAGCCGCTGCCTCCAAACCGATGTTTGGGGTGTGCGTCGGCATGCAGATGCTGCTGGACCACAGCGCCGAGGGCGACACCCCTGGGCTGGGCCTGATCCCTGGCGACGTGCTCAAGTTCGACCTGGCGGGCCGCACCCAGCCCGACGGCAGCCGCTTCAAGGTGCCCCAGATGGGCTGGAACCAGGTGCGGCAGATGCCCCACGCGCACCATGGCGGCGGCGTGCACCCGGTGTGGGCGGGCGTGCCGGACAACAGTTACTTCTACTTCGTGCACAGTTTCTACGCTGTGCCGCAAAATCCTGCCCATTGCGCAGGGCAGGCCGACTACGGCGGTTGGTTTGCTGCCGCGGTTGCACGCGATAATATTTTTGCCACCCAGTTTCACCCGGAGAAGAGCGCGGAGCACGGCTTGGCCCTGTACCGCAATTTTCTGCACTGGAATCCCTGATCCCTTAACCCCCACCCGTTCGGGCCGAGCTGCGCCTCGCCCTTTTTCACCCGAACTTCACCACCATGCTGCTCATCCCCGCCATCGACCTCAAAGACGGCCACTGCGTACGCCTCAAACAAGGCGATATGGACCAATCCACCACCTTTGGTGAAGACCCCGCCGCCATGGCGCGCAAGTGGGTGGATGCCGGCGCACGCCGCCTGCACCTGGTGGACCTCAATGGCGCCTTCGCGGGCGTGCCCAAGAACTACGGCGCCATCAAATCCATCCTCAAAGAGGTCGGGTCCGATATCCCGGTGCAGCTCGGTGGCGGCATCCGCGACCTGGACACCATCGAGAAATACATCGACGGCGGCCTGCGCTACGTGATCATCGGTACGGCGGCCGTGAAGAATCCCGGCTTCCTCAAGGACGCCTGCAGCGCCTTCGGCGGCCACATCATTGTGGGGCTCGACGCCAAGGACGGCAAGGTGGCCACCGACGGGTGGAGCAAGCTCACCGGCCACGAGGTCGTGGACCTGGCCAAGAAGTTCGAGGACTGGGGCGTCGAGTCCATCATCTACACCGACATCGGCCGCGACGGCATGCTCTCGGGCATCAACATCGACGCCACGGTGAAGCTGGCCCAGGCTTTGAGCATCCCCGTGATCGCCTCGGGCGGCCTGTCCAACATGGCCGACATCGAGCAGCTGTGTGCGGTGGAAGACGAAGGCGTCGAAGGCGTGATCTGTGGTCGCGCCATCTACAGCGGCGACCTGGACTTTGCCGCAGCGCAAGCGCGTGCCGACGAACTGAACGGCTAAGGACTGCATGCTCGCCAAACGCATCATCCCTTGCCTGGACGTCACCGGAGGCCGTGTGGTCAAGGGCGTCAATTTCGTCGAGCTGCGCGACGCAGGCGACCCGGTCGAAATTGCCGCGCGCTACAACGCGCAGGGCGCTGACGAGCTGACTTTCCTGGACATCACCGCCACCAGCGATGGCCGTGACCTCATCCTGCACATCATCGAGGCCGTGGCCAGCCAGGTGTTCATTCCGCTCACCGTGGGTGGTGGTGTGCGCACCGTGGACGACGTGCGCCGCCTGCTCAATGCCGGTGCGGACAAGACCAGCTTCAATTCGGCCGCCATTGCCAACCCTGAGGTGATCAACGCCGTGTCGACCAAGTACGGCGCGCAGTGCATCGTGGTGGCCATCGACGCCAAGCGCCGCTCGGCCGAAGACGCGCTGCGCCTGGGCGCCAACGGTCAGCCGGTGGGTGCGGGCTGGGATGTGTACAGCCACGGCGGCCGCAAGAACACGGGCCTGGACGCCATTGCCTGGGCCACCGAGATGGCGCAGCGCGGTGCGGGCGAGATCCTGCTGACCAGCATGGACCGCGACGGCACCAAGGCGGGCTTTGACCTGGAACTGACCCGCGCCGTGAGCGATGCTGTGAGCGTGCCCGTGATCGCCTCGGGCGGCGTGGGCAATCTCGACCACCTGGCCGACGGCATCCAGACCGGCGGCGCCGACGCGGTGCTGGCCGCCAGCATCTTCCACTACGGCGAATACACCGTGGGCCAGGCGAAGCAGCGCATGGCCGAGCGTGGCATTCCCGTGCGGATGTGATCAATATTCACTCCTGATTTGATAGCTGCTGGCGCATGTAATGTCTGCGCTAGCGGCCAAAAATGCCTGAAAATTGTGGATGCACGCCCTGGCGGGCACGGGCGCGCCACCCGGATCACCGACAATGGCTCTCATGAACTGGCTCAACGAAGTGAAATGGGATGCGCAGGGCCTGGTGCCCGTGATTGCGCAAGAGCAGGGCACGGGCGACGTGCTGATGTTTGCGTGGATGAACCGCGAGGCCCTGGCGAAAACCGCTGAACTGGGCCGTGCCGTGTACTTCAGCCGCTCGCGCAAGAAGCTGTGGTTCAAGGGCGAAGAGTCCGGCCACGTGCAGACGGTGCACGAGATCCGCCTGGACTGCGACAACGATGTGGTGCTGCTCAAGGTCACCCAGAAAGGCCACGAGCCCGGCATTGCCTGCCACACCGGCCGCCACAGCTGCTTTTTCAGCGTGTTCAAAGACGGTGCCTGGCATGCGGTCGATCCGGTCTTGAAAGACCCCGAATCCATCTACAAGTAATGGCAATGGACGACAAGACCATGAGTTCCCACGATTCCCTGGCGCGCTTGGCCGCCGTCATCGAGAGCCGCAAGCCCGCCAACGGCGGCGACCCGGCCACCAGCTACGTGTCGCGCCTGCTGCACAAGGGGCCCGATGCCTTCCTGAAGAAAATCGGGGAAGAGGCCACCGAGGTGGTCATGGCTGCCAAGGACGTGGACCACGGCGCCGACAAGTCCAAGATCGTCTACGAAGTGGCCGACCTGTGGTTCCACACCATGGTGGCTTTGGCCCATTACGGTCTCACGCCCGCCGATGTGGTGGCCGAGCTGGAGCGCCGCGAAGGCACCAGCGGCATCGAGGAAAAGGCCCTGCGCAAGGTGGCGGAGCGCGCTGCCGAAGAAGGCACGCCGTGAGCGACATCATTGATGTGCAGACCAACGACCAGAAGGCCGAGGACCTCAAGGCCATTGGCTGGGTCAGCTATGTGCTGCACCTGATCGTGGCGCTCGGGGCGGTCATCCCGGGCGCACAGCCCGGCGCTGCGCTACTGATCGTGGCGCTGGTGATCGACCTGGTGAAAAAAGGCGATGCCGAAGGCACCTGGCAGGCCAACCATTTCTCGTGGCGCATCCGCACCGTGATCTGGGCGGGCGTGCTCTACATCGTCACCGCGCCGCTGTGGCTGCTGTTCTTCCTGCCCGGCTGGATCGCCTGGGGCCTGATCTCCATCTGGTTCCTGTACCGCATCGTGCGTGGCATGGTCGCCATGAACAAGAGCCAGGCCGTGGATGCCTGAAGCAGGTCGTCCCCGCCCGCGTCTGAACCTGGCGCTACAGGGCGGCGGCTCGCACGGCGCGCTCACCTGGGGCGTGCTGGATGCGCTGCTGGAGGACGGTCAATGGCAGCTTGACGGTGTCAGTGGCACCAGCGCAGGCGCCATGAACGCGGTGGCCCTGGCGCACGGGTTTGCGCAGGCCGCGCAGCAGCACAAGGACCCCGAAGACGCCCACCTGGCGGGCTGCGCCTCGGCCCGCGAGTCGCTCACCCGCCTGTGGGAAGGGGTGGGCGCGCTGGGCAGTCTGACCTGGGGAACGCCCCTGTCCGCTGCCAACCCGCTGGTGGGCATGATGTCGCAGTGGTTCTCGCCCTACCAGACCAATCCGCTGGGCATCAACCCCTTGCGCAAGCTGCTGGAGCGCGAGGTGGATTTCAGCCTGCTGTGCTCCGCCCGCACCGGCGTGGTCGGCCCCAAGGTGTTTGTGTGTGCGACCAATGTGCGCACCGGCCGGGGCGAGATTTTCTTTGGGCCCCGGCTCAGTGCCGATGCCGTGATGGCATCGGCCTGCCTGCCCATGCTGTTCAAGGCGGTCGAGATCGAAGGCGAGGCGTACTGGGACGGCGGCTATTCCGGCAACCCCGCGCTGCATCCGTTGATCTACCAGACCGATACCTCGGACATCCTGCTCGTGCAGATCAACCCCGTGGAGCACCTGGACGTGCCCAGCAGCGCCTCCGAGATCATGGAGCGCATGAACGAAGTCACCTTCAACGCCAGCCTGCTGGCCGAGCTGCGCGCCATCGAGTTTGTGCGCCGCCTGCTCGCCGAGGGCAAGCTCGACGCCCGCCGTTACAAAAGCGTGCGCATGCACCGCATCGATGGCGGCTCGGTGCTGGCGCCCTTTGGGGCCGACAGCAAGCTGCGCGCGGACCTGGCCTTTGTGCGCAAGCTGTTTGCGCTGGGCCGCACAGCGGGGCAGGACTGGCTTCATGCGCACCGCAAGGACGTGGGCGTGCGCCCCAGCATCAAGATCGCTGACAATGCCTAGGGATGTCCTGCATAACTCCCTGCGGTCTGTGATAGCGCGGTCTCGGGCGGTCCGCTGCGTTGCTTTTCTTGCCAATAGCCGGGCTATTGGCTGCAAAAAGACGCCTTGCGGCCCATCCCGATCCGCACTACCACCGCCTCGCGAGGGTTATGCAGGACATCCCTCGCTCGCGCGCGAGGCGCCCTCTGGGTTGATCCGCGCCTGTACCCCTGATTTCCTTTGCTCCGATCCCTTCCATGCACGATCCGAACTGCCTTTTCTGCAAAATCATCGCGGGCCAGATTCCTTCCAAGAAGGTCTATGAGGACGAAGAAATCTTCGCCTTCCACGACATCCACCCGTGGGCGCCGGTGCACTTTTTGATGGTGCCCAAGCTGCATATCCCTTCCATGGCACAGGTCACCCCGGAGCACGCTGGCATGCTGGGGCGCATGATGGCGCTGGCGCCGAAGCTGGCGCTGGAGCAGGGCTGCAACCCGTACCCGGATGGTGGCTTTCGCGTCGTGGTAAACACGGGGCTTGAAGGTGGGCAGGAAATCCACCACCTGCATGTCCACGTCATGGGCGGCCCCCGTCCGTGGCTCAAAGGCTGAACCAGGCTGACGACCGTGCCAGAGAGTGAAGCGCCGGCATGCATCGGCAATGAACTCCTGTCACGCCCCCCGTCTAAAATGATTGCAATTCGTTAGGAGATATTTCATGGGCTCTTTTTCCATCTGGCACTGGTTGATCGTGCTGCTGATCGTTGTGATGGTGTTTGGCACCAAGAAGCTCAAGAACATGGGCTCTGACCTCGGTGGCGCCGTCAAGGGCTTTAAGGACGGCATGAAGGACGGCGCTTCGGACGCCCCCGCTGCTGCTACGCCACCCGCTGGCCAGGTGGCCAACAGCCAGGCCGCCGACAAGACCACCATCGATGTCGAAGCCAAGCAAAAGAGCTGAGCGCGTGTTGCCAACCCGCAGCCGCAGCCTGTCTCGCATGGGCGCTTGATCCATGATTGATATTGGCCTGTCCAAAATGGCGCTCATCGGCGCCGTGGCGTTGATCGTCATCGGCCCCGAAAAGCTGCCCCGTGTGGCCCGCACCGTCGGCACCTTGCTGGGCAAGGCCCAGCGCTATGTGTCCGACGTGAAGGCGGAGGTCAACCGGTCCATGGAGCTCGACGAGCTCAAGAAGATGAAGGACACGGTGGAGAACGCTGCGCGCGACGTGCAAAACTCCATCCAGACCAGCGCCAGCGAGTTCGAGAAAGACTGGGCCGAAGCCACCGACACGGCCAGTGCCGCACTGGCTGAACAGACCGCAGTGGTCCCCGCCTACAAGCACCCGGGCAAGAACTGGCGCCTCAAGCGTGGCGCCATGCCCCAGTGGTACAAGGCCCGAAGCGGTGTGCGCACCAAGGCACAGTCTGGCGCTGCCCGTGTGGCACGTTACCGCCCCCAAAAATTCCACTGACACAGCCTGCGGCGCCCCCTGCGCAGCATGGGCGGCCCTGACGCCCACGAAAACCCACCATGTCCGAAACCCCCTCCAAAGAAGACGAACTGGCCGGCACCGAGCAGCCGTTCGTACAGCACCTCATGGAGCTGCGCGACCGCCTGGTCAAGGCCATGATCGCCATCGCCATCGCGGCGGCGATCCTGTTCTTCTTCCCGGGTCCCGGCGCGTTGTACGACTTTCTGGCCGCCCCCCTGGTGGCCCACCTGCCCAAGGGGGCCACGCTGATCGCCACGTCGGTGATCTCGCCCTTCATGGTGCCGCTCAAGATCCTGCTGATGTCGGCGTTTCTGCTGGCGCTGCCTTTCGTGCTGTGGCAGATCTGGGCTTTTGTGGCGCCTGGCCTGTATTCGCACGAGAAGAAGCTGGTGCTGCCGCTGGTGGTCTCCAGCACGCTGCTGTTCTTCATCGGCGTGGCGTTTTGCTACTACCTGGTGTTTGGCCAGGTGTTTGCGTTCATCCAGAGCTTCGCCCCCAAGAGCATCACGGCAGCACCTGACATCGAGGCCTATCTGAGTTTTGTGCTGTCCATGTTCCTGGCGTTCGGCATGGCTTTTGAGGTGCCGATTGCCGTGGTGGTGCTGGCGCGCATGGGCATCGTGAGCGTGCAAAAGCTGCGCGAGTTTCGCGGCTACTTCATCGTGCTGGCCTTTGTGGTGGCTGCCGTCGTGACACCGCCCGATGTGGTGTCGCAGCTGTCGCTGGCCGTGCCCATGTGCCTGCTGTACGAGGTGGGCATCTGGGCCGCACAGATCTTCATCAAACACACCCAGGCGCCTGAAGAGCCTGGCGAATCCGCTTCCGCGTCCTGACCGACCCTCTGACCTCGCAGGCGGGCGGGGCTGCGACGGGGGGATGCGCAGATCGCGTCTTTGGGGCTCCGCCCAGGCTGTCACAGCGAATATTCAATAAAAACAGCCGCAAGCGCTGGTGCAATATGCGCTGACAGCTATCATTTTCGTAGTTTTGCGTGGGGTTGGCTGCGCATGCGTTGGCGTGACACGCTTCATCCGACCCCTTCCTGCTGGCCTGTGCTTCACCCTCGCCTGACCTTGCGCCAGGGCCATCGAGGCCGCCGACCTGGCTCCACACTCCGCTGCGTTGACCGCTCGTGCCCGGCGTTGTTAAGAATGATCCGGGCCTGTTCAGGCGTCAGCGCCTCACATTGCGCTGTGGCCGGGGGCGCACGCCCGGGTTGATGCTCAGCTCCACCCGCTTGTCGGCCCGCTGCACATCAAATGCCGCGGCCTGGCCCGGCTTGAGCGCCGCCACGGCGGTCAGCAGCTGCGACACGTTGCCCACGGCCTTGCCATCCACCTGCACGATCACGTCGCCGGGGCGCATGCCGGCCTGGGCGGCGGGGCCGTCCTGCAACACGCCGGTGATGATCACGCCCTCGGTGGCCTTTTTCACGCCAAAGGTCTCCGCCAGTTCGGGCGAGAGTTCGTTGGGCTCCACGCCGATCCAGCCGCGCGTGACCTGGCCGTCCTTGACAATGCAGTCGAGCACCATGCGGGCCGTGGACACAGGGATGGCAAACCCGATGCCCATGCTGCCGCCCGAGCGCGAGTAGATCGCGGTGTTGATGCCCATCAGGTTGCCGTTCACGTCCACCAGCGCGCCACCCGAGTTGCCGGGGTTGATGGCCGCGTCGGTCTGGATGAAGTTTTCAAACGTATTGATGCCCAGCTGGCTGCGGCCCAGTGCGCTCACGATGCCGCTGGTCACCGTCTGGCCCACGCCGAAGGGGTTGCCAATGGCCAGCACCTGGTCGCCCACGTCCAGTCCGTCGGAGTTGCCCAGCACGATGACGGGCAGCTTGTCCAGTTCGATCTTGAGGATGGCCAGGTCGGTGTCGGGGTCGGTGCCGATCACGCGCGCGCGGGCGCGGCGGCTGTCGGTGAGGGTGACTTCGATCTCGTCAGCGCCTTCGACCACGTGGTTGTTGGTCAGGATGTAGCCGTCGGGGCTCACGATCACGCCGCTGCCCAGACCGGCTTGCGCCTGGCTGCCCTGGTCGCCAAAGAAGAACTGGAACCAGGGGTCGTTGCTGCGCGGGTGGCGCACTTCCTTGCTGGTGTTGATGCTGACCACGGCAGGTGCCGCCTTGCGGGCTGCGGCGCTGAAGCTGCCTGCCACCGGCTGGGATGACGGCGCGGCGGGTGCCTCCAGCAGTGCAATGCCTGCCCCTGAGCGTGTGGTGCCCCGGCCCAGCCAGTCGGGCTGGAGCGTGGCAACAACAAAGTAGGCCGCAACGAGGACCGTCACGGACTGGGAAAACAGCAGCCAGAGTCGCTTCATGTAATGTGCTTACCGGTGGTGGAACGGGGTGGGACGAGGGAGGCGCGGTCTGCCGGTTCGCCGTGGCGGCCCGGGCGTTCGCTCCGTCGTGGCATTGTCTCCCAATGTGGGGGTGATGACGGCGCGCCACAATAGAGGCATGAGCATTCCCCGCAGTCAACTTTTGCAGGCGTTTGACAGCCTGCTGCAACCCGAGCGCTTCAAGGACTACGGCCCCAACGGCCTGCAGGTCGAGGGCAAGGCCGAGATCCAGCGTGTGGTGAGCGGCGTCACGGCCAGCCGAGCGCTGATCGAGGCCGCCATTGCCGCGCAGGCCGACGCCATTTTTGTGCACCACGGCCTGTTCTGGCGCGGGCAGGATGGCCGTGTCACGGGTTGGATGAAGCAGCGGCTGCAGCTGCTGCTGGCGCACGACATCAACCTGTTTGCCTACCATCTGCCGCTCGATGCCCATGCCGAGCTGGGCAACAACGCGCAGCTGGGCCGGGTCCTGGGCTGGGCGGCCGATGCGCGGTTTGGCGAGCAGGACCTTGGCTTTGCGGCGCCTGCGGCGTTTGAGAATGCCCAGGCGGTGGCGGACCACGTCGCCAAGGCGCTGGGCCGCCCCGTGACCCTGGTGTCGCCGGGTGGGGCGGGTGGTGGTGCC
Source organism: Acidovorax sp. 107 (assembly GCF_003058055.1). Taxonomy (NCBI): domain Bacteria; kingdom Pseudomonadati; phylum Pseudomonadota; class Betaproteobacteria; order Burkholderiales; family Comamonadaceae; genus Acidovorax; species Acidovorax sp. 107. The sequence continues at coordinate 4,195,993 of NZ_QBTZ01000001.1, forward strand.
TCTGTGCAGTGCCCCGTGCGCCGCGTGGCGTGGTGCACGGGGGGGGCGCAGGGGTATTTCGAATCGGCCATTGCTGCGGGGGCAGATGTCTTCATTACCGGTGAAATCTCCGAGCCGCAAGCCCACCTGGCGCGCGAGACGGGTGTGAGCTTCATTGCCGCTGGGCACCATGCCACCGAGCGCTATGGGGCCCCCGCCGTGGCGGCCCATGTGGCGGACCAGTGCGGACTCAGCCACGAGTTCATCGAGATCGACAACCCCGCGTAGTCCATGGCAAGACACTGCACAACAAGGCACCGCACCGTGCGGTTGTGTGGTGCGTTTTGCTCACTTATTAATAGCTGGTAGCGCATGAAAGACTAGCGCTATAAGCACTTTCCGTTCCAAACCCATGCAACCCATCGCCATTACCCAGGGAGACCCCGCCGGCATCGGCCCCGAGATCGTGGCCAAGGCCTTTCGCGATGCGCCCGATGCACTGCGCCAGTGTTTTGTCGTTGGTGACGTGGCCACCTTGCGGCGCGCAGCAGGCGTCATCACGCGCCCCGGCGTGCCCAGCTTGCCCGTGGCGCAGATCAGCGCACCGTGCGAGGTGGTAGATGTGCCGCCTCGCTGCGTGCCCGTGCTTCCCTTGCCCGGCATTCCGGGCCCTCAGCCTTGGGGTTTGATCAGCGCGGCTGCGGGCCGTGCGGCTGCCGACAGCGTGGTCTGGGCAGCGCGTGCAGCGCTGCGTGGAGAAGTCGCGGCGTTGGTCACTGCCCCGTTGCACAAGGAGGCGCTGTCGGCGGCTGGGGTGGACTTCCCGGGGCACACGGAGCTGTTGCAGGCGGAGGCCGCTGCGCACCAGGGCGTGCCGCTGGCCCGCATGCCGGTGCGCATGATGCTGGCCAACGACGAACTGCGCACCGTGCTCGTCAGCATCCACGTGTCGTTGCGCGACGCGATCGCTGCCGTCACGCAAGACAATGTGCTGCAGACGCTGCAAATCACCCACGCCGCCTTGCAGCGCAGCCTGGGCCGCGTGCCGCGCATCGGTGTGGCGGGGCTCAATCCCCATGCGGGCGAGGGCGGACTGTTTGGCCGCGAGGAGCTGGAGGTGATCGTCCCGGCTATTGCAGCCGCGCGTGCGCAGGGGCTGGATGTGCACGGCCCCTTCGCGCCGGACACGGTGTTCATGCGTGCACGTAGCACCCCGCAGCGCGCGGGCGAGTTCGACGTGGTCATCGCGATGTACCACGACCAGGGCCTAATCCCGGTGAAGTATCTGGGGGTGGAAAAGGGTGTGAACGTGACGCTGGGCCTGCCGCTGGTGCGCACCAGCCCGGATCACGGCACGGCGTTTGATATTGCAGGGCAGGGCGTTGCAGACGCCTCCAGCCTCGTCGAGGCCGTGCGGATGGCGCGTGCGCTGTGTGGTTGACCGGTGTGGGTGAGGTCAGCGGCTGAAGCCTTGAGGCCAAGCGCTGATCGACATCAAATGAAGCGCTGAAAAATACGAGCCATACCCAGGGCGCAATCCTGCAGGCAGGGCTGCCCAAAAGCCGACGCCACCGGCGGCTGGCTGTACCAGCGCAGCGGTGGCGTTTCTCATTCTTGCGGCCAGAAATGCCGCGGCCCAGGGGCTTTTTACTTCTTCAGGCTATCGCGAATCTCGCGCAGCAGCACGATGTCCTCGGGCGGTGCCACCGGCGCAGCGGGCGCGACAGGCGCCTCGCGCTTGAGGCGGTTGATCTGCTTGATCATCATGAAGATGATGAACGCAAGGATCACGAAGTTGACTGCCACGGTCAGGAAGTTGCCATAGGCAAACACCGGTACGCCGGCCTTTTTGAGGGCATCGAGTGTGGTGCCGGTGCCTGGGGGTACGTTGCCCAGCACGATGAACAGGTTAGAAAAATCGAGCTTGCCAAAGACCAGCCCCACCACCGGCATGATCAGGTCCGCCACCACCGAGTCGACGATCTTGCCAAATGCCCCGCCAATGATGACGCCCACCGCCAGGTCAATCACATTGCCCTTGACCGCGAACTCCCTGAACTCTTGCATCATCCCCATGCTGGTGCTCCTTGTAAAACGGTGATGCGGGAGTATTGCCCGGTTCGCGCCCCTGTCAAGCCAGCAAACCACTTGGAAATAACCATTTTCACTCCGCTACAATTCGCGGTTGACCCCAATCTAGCGATGTTCATCGAGGATCCCCATGAGTGACACTCCAATCGACTCCAGCAAGCGGACGTGGATCATCACGTCAGCATGTGCTGGTGCGGTGGGCGGCGTGGCAACCGCCGTTCCTTTCGTGAGTACTTTCCAGCCCTCAGAGCGTGCCAAAGCCGCTGGTGCTGCCGTTGAGGTGGATATCTCCGCCCTCAAACCTGGAGAAAAGGTCACTGTGGAGTGGCGCGGCAAGCCCGTCTGGATCATCAAGCGCACCCCCGAGCAGCTGGCAGAGTTGCCCAAGCTCGACGGCCAGCTTGCCGACCCCAAGTCGGAGCGCAAGCCCTCTGAACTCACGCCCGAATACGCCCGCAACGAGGCGCGTTCGATCAAGCCGGAAATTTTCGTGGGCGTGGGCATCTGCTCGCACCTGGGCTGCTCGCCGTCGGACAAGTTCCAGCCCGGCGCACAGCCTTCGCTGCCTGACGACTGGAAGGGCGGTTTCCTCTGCCCCTGCCACGGCTCTACGTTCGACATGGCGGGCCGTGTCTTCAAGAACAAGCCGGCTCCGGACAACCTCGAAGTGCCTCCGCACATGTACCTGTCCGACACACGCCTCGTGATCGGTGAAGACAAGAAGGCTTGACGGAGAACGACATGGCCCACGAATTCAAAGAAATCTCGCCGAACGCCTCTGCTGGCGCCAAGGTCACCAACTGGTTCGAGAACCGGTTCCCGACGGCCTTTGACGCCTACAAGGTGCACATGTCGGAGTACTACGCTCCGAAGAATTTCAACTTCTGGTACATCTTCGGCTCGCTCGCGCTGGTCGTGCTGGTGATCCAGATCGTGACCGGGATCTTTCTGGTCATGCACTACAAGCCCGATGCCAGCCTGGCGTTCGCATCGGTCGAGTACATCATGCGGGACGTGCCCTGGGGCTGGCTGATCCGCTACATGCACTCCACGGGCGCATCGGCGTTCTTCGTGGTGGTGTACCTGCACATGTTCCGTGGCCTGATCTACGGCAGCTATCGCAAGCCCCGCGAGCTGGTCTGGATCTTCGGCTGTGCGATTTTCCTGTGCCTGATGGCCGAGGCTTTCATGGGCTATCTGCTGCCCTGGGGCCAGATGTCGTACTGGGGCGCCCAGGTGATCGTGAACCTGTTTGCCGCCATTCCCTTCGTCGGTCCTGATCTTGCATTGCTGATCCGCGGCGACTATGTGGTGGGCGATGCTACCCTGAACCGCTTCTTCAGCTTCCACGTGATTGCCGTGCCCCTGGTGCTGCTGGGCCTGGTGGTGGCGCACTTGCTGGCGCTGCACGATGTGGGCTCCAACAACCCCGACGGCGTGGAAATCAAGGGCCCCAAGGCGCCCAAGGATGCCAACGGCAAGCCGCTCGATGGCGTGCCCTTCCACCCCTACTACACGGTGCATGACATCTTCGCGCTGAGCATGTTCCTGATGGCGTTCACGGCCGTCGTGTTCTTCGCGCCCGAGTTCGGTGGCTACTTCCTCGAATACAACAACTTCATCCCTGCGGATCCGCTCAAGACCCCTGCGCACATTGCTCCGGTCTGGTACTTCACGCCGTTCTATTCGATGCTGCGTGCCATCACCAGCGAAATGATGTACGCCCTGATCGCCTGCGTGCTGGGTGGTGCAGCTGTTGGCGTGATCAAGGCAAAGCTGCCCAGCTTCATCAAGGCCGGTATCGCTGGTGCGGCCGTGGTGGTCGTGCTGCTGATGCTGTCGATCGATGCCAAGTTCTGGGGTGTCGTGGTGATGGGTGGCGCGGTGATCATTCTGTTCTTCCTGCCATGGCTGGATTTCAGCCCGGTCAAGTCGATCCGCTATCGCCCTGACTGGCACAAGTACCTGTACGGCATCTTTGTGATCAACTTCCTGATCCTGGGCTATCTGGGTGTGCAGCCCCCGTCGCCCATCGGCGAGCGTGTGTCGCAAGTGGGCACCTTGTTCTACTTTGGCTTCTTCCTGCTGATGCCCTGGTGGAGCCGCATTGGTCAAACCAAGCCAGTGCCCGATCGCGTGACCTTTGTGGCGCACTGAGCCTGGAGATAACCACAATGAAAAAAATCATTCTCACGTTGATCGCCGCTGTGGGCCTGGCCGCAGGGGCTGCCCATGCGGCGGGAGCCGACACCATCGCCTGGGACAAGGCGCCCAACAAGACCAATGACCTGGCCTCGTTGCAAAACGGTGCCAAGGTGTTCGTCAACTACTGCCTGAGCTGCCACTCGGCGGCTTACATGCGGTTCAACCGCCTGCGCGACATCGGCCTGACCGAGCAGCAGATCAAGGACAACCTGCTGTTCACCACCGACAAGGTGGGTGAAACCATGAAGGCTTCCATTGATCCCAAGCAGGCCAAGGAGTGGTTTGGTGCCAACCCCCCCGACCTTACCGTGATCGCGCGTTCGCGCGCAGGGCACGGTGGCACCGGGGCTGACTACCTGTACACGTTCCTGCGCACGTTCTACCGTGACGACACCAAGGCCACGGGCTGGAACAACCTGGTTTTCCCCAGCGTGGGCATGCCCCATGTGCTCTGGCAGCTTCAGGGCGATCGCCGCCCGGTGTTTGAAGAGCACGAGAGCCACGGCCACAAGACCCAGGTGTTCAAGGGCTGGGAGCAGATCACGCCCGGCACGATGACACCTCTGCAGTTCGACCAGAACATTGGTGATCTGGTGAACTATCTGCAGTGGATGGGTGAGCCCGCACAAAATACCCGCTGGCGCGTGGGCGTCTGGGTGTTGATTTTCCTGGGCGTGTTCACAGTGATTGCCTGGCGCCTGAACGCTGCGTTCTGGAAGGACGTGAAGTAAACGCCAGATCCATTTCCCGCACCCTTCGGGGTGCCATTGGATTTATTGCAGAGTGGGCGCTTTTGGCGTCCCACTCTTTTGATTTTTAGGAGCCTCCCACCATGATGGTGCTTTACTCGGGTACGACCTGTCCCTTCTCCCACCGCTGCCGTTTTGTCCTGTTTGAAAAAGGCATGGACTTTGAAATCCGCGATGTGGACCTGTACAACAAGCCCGAAGACATCAGCGTGATGAATCCGTACGGCCAGGTGCCGATTCTGGTTGAGCGCGACCTGATTCTGTACGAGTCGAACATCATCAACGAGTACATCGACGAGCGCTTCCCCCATCCGCAGCTGATGCCCGGTGACCCGGTGGATCGCGCCCGCGTGCGCCTGTTCCTGCTCAACTTCGAGAAGGAGCTGTTCGTGCATGTGAACACGCTTGAGTCGCGTGCGACCAAGGGCAACGAGAAGGCACTGGAGAAGGCGCGCGCGCACATTCGCGACCGCCTGACCCAGCTGGCCCCCGTGTTCCTCAAGAACAAGTACATGCTGGGCGACAACTTCTCGATGCTGGACGTGGCCATCGCGCCGCTGCTGTGGCGCCTGGATTACTACGGCATTGACCTCTCCAAGAATGCGGCCCCGCTGCTGAAGTACGCGGAGCGCATTTTCTCGCGCCCGGCCTATATCGAAGCACTGACTCCGTCCGAAAAGGTCATGCGCAAGTAAGCAGCGGCCTGCAGACTTCATTTCCTCCACCGCAGCCGTAACACCGCCTCATGACCGCACAGGAATCGACCTCCACGCGCCCCTATCTCATTCGTGCCCTGTACGAATGGTGCACCGACAACGGGCTGACGCCTTATGTGGCGGTGCGTGTGGACGAGTCCGTGCAGGTGCCCCGCGAGTATGTGAAGGACGGCGAGATTGTCCTGAACATCAGTTTTGACGCAACGAGCGCGCTCCAACTGGGCAACGAGTTCATTGAATTCAAGGCCCGGTTTGGTGGCAAGCCCCGTGAAATCCTGGTGCCCGTAGGCCGTGTGATCGCCATCTATGCCCGTGAGAATGGCCAGGGCATGGCGTTCCCGCCTCCGGTGGATCTGTTGTCGTCTGCGGATGGTGCTCCCGGCGCGCTGCCTTCAAATGCGGCACCGACCCCCTTGCAAAACGAAGAGGCTGTCGCTGCCCCTGCCGAAGACCGCGTCGTGCAGCTGGTGGGCGTGGAAGATGGCCACAAGGACGATGGCGGCGATGCGCCCCGGCCGCCGCCCGCCCAAGGCGGTGCACGCCCCTCGCTCAAGCGCATCAAATAGCTGCAGTTTCAAATTTCAGGCAGTTTTTACGGGATAAAATACTGCCTTCGCCGGTTTAGCTCAGTTGGTAGAGCACCCGCCTTGTAAGCGGTAGGTCGTCAGTTCGATTCCGACAACCGGCACCATGTTTCTTCTTTTGTTCTGCATTCCCTGGCACTGACGCTGGCCGTCAGGTTTGAACTTTCAGGCGAATCGCGTTAACCTCCCACCCCCGACTGCGCAGATGCGCCTGCAAAGCAGGCAGCAGTTGGCGTATTTTTGCCGCTGCGGCGTTGCTCTTGACCAGCAGGCACCAGCTATCCCCGTCAATGGGGCCTGCCTGGACTGCTGGACGCAATGCGGCGGGAATCAGCAATTCAATGGCCTTGAGCCGATCACTGGAGTCGCGTGTCAGCGCTGTGAGCTTCGCCAGCGTGGGGGATTCCTCACTGGCTTGCTGCAGGGTGACGGCGTAGTGGCGGCGGTTCATGGTGTGGCGCCTTCGGGCGTGGAGTATGGGCAGTGCATTTGATTATCACGGACGCCAGACTGGCGCGCAGTCGGGCCATTCATTTGTCTGGCACGCGCCTGGTTCTGGTGGGCCTTGCTGTGTCACTGTGCCTGATGGTGGTTGCGGCGGGGCTGTACCACTGGGTGTTTCTGAAAGGGGCGCGTGAAGGGTGGCCCGTCGTGGGCTCGCTGGTGCGCCTGGTGGTCAAGGACGAGTTTGCGGAGCGCGACCGTTTCATGCGTGCCAACCTCGACGCCATGGCCCGGCGTGTGGGCGAAATGCAGGCGCGCATGGTGCAGCTGGAGTCGCTGGGAGACCGTGTGCTGGGTCTTGCGGGCATGGCACCCGCCGACATCCAGAAGCCGGATGCACGCGGTGGTGCTTTGGTGAGTGCACGCAACCTGTCCATGGAGGAGCTGCAAACCACGCTGGATGAGCTGGAGCGCCTGACCAACCAACGTGTGGATCTGATGACGGTGCTGGAGTCCCGTCTGTTCGATCAGCACATCCGCAAGAAGATGATCCCTACCCATGCACCCGTCACGGGGCGTGTCGCGGGTTCGGGCTTTGGCTGGCGGGTCGATCCCATCACGGGGCAGTCGGCGTTGCACACGGGGCTGGATTTCCAGGCCGATACGGGCACTTCGATCCTGGCAGCCGCCGGGGGCGTGGTTGTGACCCAGGAATACCACCCCGCCTACGGCAACATGATCGAGGTAGATCACGGCAATCAGCTGGTGACGCGCTATGCCCATGCTTCGCGCGTCCTGGTCAAGCAGGGCGACATCGTGCGCCGCGGACAAAAGATTGCGGAGATTGGCACAACAGGGCGTTCAACGGGGCCGCATCTGCACTTTGAGGTATTGGTGCAGGGCGTTTTTCAGGACCCGCAGAAGTTCCTGAACGCGGGAGCCACGGCCACCGGCCCGCAGGTGGCAGCCGTTCAGCCCTCCGCATTGGCAGGACAGCGGTCCGCGCCGGCACCAGGCAGGTAAAATCGCGGGTCCGGCGTTCTGTGCCTGGGTTGCAATGCTTGCAATCGCGGTCGCAGCACCCACCTGAACTCAATTCATCTTAGGGATTTCGGTCGCTTGGCGCGCTGATTGCAGCGGGACAGGCGGTCCTGTTCGCATGGCCACCAACTTCCTCACCAAAATATTCGGCAGCCGCAATGACCGGCTTCTCAAGCAGTACCGCAAGACGGTGACCCGCATCAATGCGATGGAGCCCGAGTACGAGAAGCTGTCGGACGAGCAGCTCCGGGCCAAGACGCAGGAGTTCAAGGACCGCGTGGCCAAGGGCGAGACGCTGGACAACATCCTGCCCGAAGCCTTTGCCGTGGTGCGCGAGGGCTCCAAACGCATCATGAAGATGCGGCACTTTGATGTGCAGCTGCTGGGTGGCATGGCGTTGCACTTTGGCAAGATCGCCGAAATGCGCACCGGCGAGGGCAAGACCCTGACGGCCACGCTGCCGGTGTACCTCAACGCTCTGTCGAGCAAGGGCGTGCACGTGGTGACGGTGAACGATTACCTCGCCAACCGGGATGCGCAGTGGATGGGGCGCCTGTACAACTTCCTGGGCCTCACGGTGGGTATCAACCTGCCCAATATGCCGCGCGAAGAAAAGCAGGCGGCGTACCGGGCCGACATCACCTACGGCACCAACAATGAATACGGTTTTGACTACCTGCGCGACAACATGGTCTATGAAGCGCAGGACCGCGTGCAGCAGGGCCTGAACTTCGCCATCGTGGACGAGGTGGACTCCATCTTGATCGACGAAGCCCGTACGCCGCTCATCATCAGCGGCCAGGCCGAAGACCATACGGCGATGTACATCGCCATGAACAAGGTGGTGCCCCTGCTGGTGCGCCAGGAGGGCGAGGCAGATCCCCGCACGGGTGAGGGCGTGACCAAGCCCGGTGACTTCACGCTGGACGAAAAAACCCACCAGGTGTTCCTGACCGAACAGGGCCATGAAACTGCTGAACGCATTCTGGCGTCGCATGGCCTGATCGCCGAAGGCGCTTCGGTGTACGACCCGGCCAACATCACGCTGATGCACCACCTGTATGCGGCGCTGCGGGCCAATCATCTGTACCACCGCGACCAGCACTATGTGGTGCAAAACGGCGAGATCGTCATCGTGGACGAATTCACCGGCCGCCTGATGTCGGGTCGCCGCTGGAGCGAAGGCCTGCACCAGGCCGTGGAAGCCAAGGAAGGTGTGAACATCCAGGCCGAGAACCAGACGCTGGCCTCCATCACCTTCCAGAACTACTTCCGCCTGTACAACAAGCTGGCTGGCATGACCGGTACGGCCGACACCGAGGCCTATGAGTTCCAGGAAATCTATGGCCTGGAAACCACGGTCATTCCACCCAACCGCCCGAGCAAGCGCGACGACCAGCTGGACCGCGTGTACAAGACCACGCGCGAGAAGTACGAAGCCGCTATCAAGGACATTCGCGAATGCCACGAGCGCGGCCAGCCCGTATTGGTGGGGACCACGTCGATCGAGAACTCCGAAATCATCGACCAGTTGCTGAACAAGGAAGGCCTGCCGCACCAGGTGCTCAATGCCAAGCAGCACGCCCGCGAGGCCGATATCGTGGCCCAGGCGGGTCGCGAGGGCATGATCACCATCGCCACCAACATGGCCGGCCGTGGTACCGACATCGTACTGGGCGGCAACATCGAGAAGGACGTGGCGGCCATCGAGGCGGACGAATCCCTGTCCGAGTCCGAGCGCACCGCCAAGGTGGCCGCGCTGCGCGAACAGTGGAAGGTGGACCACGAGAAGGTCAAGGCGCTGGGCGGCCTGCGCATCATCGCCACCGAGCGCCATGAGTCGCGCCGCATCGACAACCAGCTGCGTGGCCGTTCGGGCCGCCAGGGCGACCCTGGTTCCTCGCGTTTCTATCTGAGCCTGGATGACTCGCTGATGCGCATCTTCGCGGGCGACCGCGTCAAGGCGATCATGGACCGCCTGAAGATGCCCGATGGCGAAGCCATCGAAGCGGGCATCGTGACCCGCAGCATCGAGTCTGCCCAGCGCAAGGTCGAGGCCCGCAACTTCGACATCCGCAAGCAGTTGCTGGAGTACGACGATGTGGCCAATGACCAGCGCAAGGTGATCTACCAGCAACGCAACGACATCCTGGATGCTTCGGACCTGTCGGACGTGATCGCTGCTATGCGCGAAGACTGCATGACCGATCTGGTGCGCCAGTATGTGCCTGCCGAATCGGTGGAGGAGCAGTGGGATCTGGCCGTGCTGGAGAAGGCGCTTGCAGAAGAATGGCAGGTATCGATTGCGCTGCAGCAGGAAGTACAAGGCGCCAATGCGATCACCGACGACGAAATCCTGGACAAGGTCCTGCAGGCTGCGCATGCCGCCTTCGACGCCAAGGTCGAGCAGGTCGGCCGCGACAACTTCACGCAGTTTGAGCGCGTGGTGCTGCTGCAGAACTTTGACTCCAACTGGCGCGATCACCTGAGCGCACTTGACTATCTGCGCCAGGGCATCCACCTGCGCGGCTATGCGCAAAAGCAGCCCAAGCAGGAGTACAAGCGCGAAGCCTTCGAGCTATTCCGTCAGCTCATCGACCAGGTCAAGAACGAGGTCACCAAGATTCTCATGACCGTGCAGGTGCAGTCGCAGGCGCAACTCGACCAGGCTGCGCAGGACATGGAGCAGCGCGCCGAAAGCATTGCCAACGTGACCTACACCGCACCCACCGAAACCGGCGAGGTGGAGACCACGGTGGATGCACAGACCGTGGCCCAGCAAGCTTTGCCTGAAGGCATGCGCGTGGGTCGCAATGACCCCTGCCCCTGTGGCAGCGGCAAGAAGTACAAGCAGTGCCACGGCAAACTGGCTTGATTTTCTGATCCAGACAACACGGGCTTCGGCCCGTGTTTTCATTGGCGCGCCACGGTTTTCCGGATAATCGGCCGCAGTTTTTTGAGAAAGACCCCCATGCCCGTCAATCTAGTCGCCCCCGTTGCTGCCGATCTGCACCCCATCGCGGGTGTGCGTATCGGTGTTGCCGAAGCTGGTGTCCGCAAGGCCCACCGCAAGGACCTTACCGTGTTCCTGCTGGACGAGGGTGCCAGCGTGGCGGGCGTGTTCACGCAGAACCGCTTTTGCGCAGCGCCGGTGCAGATCAGCCGTGAGCATCTGGGCAGCGGTCAATCCATCCGCGCCATGGTCATCAACACCGGCAACGCCAATGCGGGCACAGGGGCTGACGGTTTGGCGCGTGCACGCTCCACGTGCATTGCGCTCGCACGCCAACTGAGCGTGGCGCCCGAGCAGATTCTGCCGTTCTCGACCGGCGTGATCATGGAGCCTCTGCCCAACGACCGCATCGAAGCGGGACTGCCCGCCGCCATCGCCGACGCGCAGCCCGACCACTGGGCGCGTGCCGCCGAGGGCATCATGACCACCGACACACTGCCCAAGGCGTTCTCTGCACAGGTGCAGATCGGTGGTGCCACGGTGTCCATCACGGGCATCAGCAAGGGCGCGGGCATGATCCGCCCCAACATGGCCACCATGCTCGGCTTCCTGGCCACGGACGCCTGTGTGGCGCCCACTGTCATGCAGCAACTGGCGCGTGAACTGGCTGACGGCTCCTTCAACCGCGTCACCATCGACGGCGACACATCGACGAATGACTCCTTCGTGGTCGTTGCCACCAACAAGGCAGCGCATGCGCCCGTGACCTCGCTCGACAGCGCGGACGGCCAAGCCCTCAAGGCTGGGATGCTCTCGGTGTCACAAAAGCTGGCGCAGGCGATCGTGCGGGACGGCGAGGGGGCGACCAAGTTCATCACAGTGCGGGTCGAAGGCGGCAAGACTGGCGACGAGTGCCGCAAGGTGGCCTACGCCATTGCCCATTCGCCGTTGGTCAAGACGGCCTTTTTTGCCAGCGACCCCAACCTGGGCCGCATCCTGGCGGCCGTGGGCTACGCCGGCATTGACGACCTGGACCAGACCGGCATCGACCTGTACCTGGACGATGTGCATGTGGCGCTGCAAGGGGGGCGCAATCCTGCCTATCGCGAAGAAGACGGCCAGCGGGTGATGAAGCAGAGCGAGATCACCGTGAGGGTGCTACTCGGGCGCGGTACCGCAGCGGACACGGTGTGGACCTGCGACTTCAGCCACGAGTACGTGACCATCAACGCCGACTATCGCTCGTGAGTTGGTTTTTGCTATCTTTGTGATAGCTGTTGAGGCATATTTCACTAGCGCATGTCGCCACAATGAACGAAAAATTTGAACGCTTGGTCGAGCGTGCCGAGCAGCTCATCGCACGTATCGAATCTGTATTGCCCCAGCCGCTGGGGGCTCCCGACTGGTCCGCCTCCATTGCCTGGCGCTACCGCAAGCGCAGCAGTGGGCATGGCGCGCTGGAGCCCGTGCGCCACGTGGGCGCGATGCGGCTGGAGGACCTCAAGGAAATCGATCCGCAAAAAGAAAAGATTGAGCGCAACACGCAGCAGTTTGTGCAGGGCAAGCCCGCCAACAATGTGCTGCTGACCGGTGCGCGTGGCACCGGCAAGTCGTCGCTCATCAAGGCCTGCCTGAACGCCTATGCGGCCGAAGGCCTGCGCCTGATCGAGGTGGACAAGGCCGACCTGACCGATCTGCCGGACATCGTGGATGTGGTGTCTGACCGGCCCGAGAAATTCATCGTCTTCTGCGACGACCTGAGCTTTGAGGACGGCGAGCCAGGCTACAAGGCGCTCAAGTCGATTCTCGACGGCTCGGTGGCGGCCGCCACACCCAATGTGCTGATCTACGCCACGAGCAACCGGCGCCACCTGCTGCCGGAGTACATGGCCGACAACCTCACCTACACCCATACCGAAGACGGCGAGGTGCACCCGGGCGAGGTGGTGGAGGAGAAGATCTCTCTGTCGGAGCGGTTTGGCCTGTGGGTCAGCTTCTACCCGTTCAGCCAGCAGGAGTACCTGACCATCGTGGGGCAGTGGCTATCGTCGTTCGGTGTGCCTGCGCAGGCTATTGAGGAAGCGCGGCCTGAGGCGCTGGTCTGGGCGCTGGAGCGTGGCTCGCGCAGCGGTCGCGTGGCGTACCAGTTTGCGCGTGACTATGCGGGGCGCCATGGTGGCTGAAAATATCGCCCCTGATGGCACGCCAGCCAGCACCGAACGCAAACACACCGAAGTGGCCGTGGGCATCCTGCTGCGCGCTGACGGCGCGATGCTGTTGTCCACCCGCCCGCCGGGCAAGCCCTACGCCGGGTACTGGGAGTTTCCGGGCGGCAAGCTCGAAGCGGGTGAGACGGTGGAGCAGGCCCTGCGCCGCGAACTGATCGAGGAGCTGGGCGTGACCATCGGCCCGGCCAGCATCTGGAAAGTGACCGAACACGATTATCCCCACGCGCTGGTTCGCCTGCACTGGTGCAAGGTCTGGGCATGGACCGGTGAGTTCGAGATGCGTGAAGGTCAGGCCATGGCCTGGCAGCAAATGCCGATCACGGTGTCTCCCGTGCTGCCGGGTGCCTATCCGGTGCTGCAATGGCTGGCCGAGGAACGGGGTTTGCAGTCTGCGGTGGAGTGAGATTCCCGTCTGTGTGGGACTGATTTGCTATTGAATTAGTAGCTTCTCAGGCATGTGCTACTAGCGCTACCGCTGGTTTTGGATGAAATGGCTCCTGAATGGAGCCTGTGACCTCTGTCAATGCTGCTGGCGCGGGTCGCCATGGGGGGCGTCGTCTGGCGGTGCTTCGGTAGGCATGCGAAAGCTTTCGCTGGCCCATGCACCCAGGTCGATCTGCTTGCAGCGCTCACTGCAGAAAGGGCGGTACTCATTCGCGGGGCTGTACACGCTATCGCCGCCGCAGCTGGGGCAGGTGACGATGCGCGCCTGCGAGGAGGGGGTTGGGGAGTGGGGCATCCTGGGGTGAACCTCTTGCTCAAATCGGCCGGCCTGATCTTCTGCGGGCCTCGGCGCTATGCAGTCTCTGGGCTAGGGCTAGGGCTTGCTAAGGCCTATGCGCACAGGGTCAGTTCAAACGCTGCGTCTTCGTTGCAGGCGTGCAAACGCCCATCAGCTTCCAACCGCATGAGCCGCACCGAGACTATCAGACGGTTGCCACTGATTTCCGGGATCAGGTTCAGCGCCGGGTCGATGCGAAGCCGCAGCAGCTGGAAGGTACGGCCTTGGGGAAGGTTTTGCTGAAATTGCCCTCGTTCGGCAGCCACCTTTTGGGGAACGCCTGAATCGCGCAGCAGCTTGAGCAATACATAGATCGACTCGGCAAGGGGAGCCAGAGTAGAAGCCCATTCTTCCAGCGCCTGCTGACGCACTGCGGGAGTATGGTGCTGCCACGCGTAGTAGGCGGGCAGATCAAAGCCACAGGTCCCACCCGGAATACCGATACGGCTGCGAATGCTCATCAGCCAGTCGTTCTCGGTGAGCGCGTGGCCCGACTTGCCGCTTTGGGTGTTGAGTGCCACGAAGCAGCGATCCAACTGGCTGATGACCGCGTCGAGCGCTGCTTCAGAGATGGAGGGGTTGCCCCGGTATGCGTCGAGCTGGTGCTTGTGCCTTTCGATGTCCTTGAGCACATCCGACTTCAGATCGGCCCGGGCGGCCACGTCCATGATCTCGAAAATCGTGACCAGGGCGAAATGGTGATCCAGCGCGTGGGGCCGGGGGATCAATTCCCCCAAGCGGCGGAACAGCTGCTCCAGCCGCAGGTAGGTTCTGAGACGCTCGTTAAAGGGGTATTCGTAAAGGATCACGCTGGCGGGTTCCTGGAGGCTCAGGCAGTATTCTGACGCCGGTGGCGCACGGCATGGGGTGAAAGCACAAACGGTTTCGTACGCATCATAGCCCGAACAGTGTGGCCACTTGCCGTACCTCGGCCTGCAACTGCTCCAGTGTGCAGTGTGCTTCGTTGGCAATCACCACATCGGCCACCGCCCTGCGCGCTGAGCGCGTGGCTTGTGAGGCAATGATTCCCTGTACGGCTTCAGCGGACAGACCGCTGCGCTGCATAACCCGCGTGATCTGGGTCTGTTCTGTGCAGTCCACCACAATCACGGCGTCAAGCTGGCGAGCCCAGCGCCCGGACTCGGCGAGCAGAGGAATGTCGTGCACGATCAGTCGGGCGCCAGCCTGCAAGGCCTGCTGAATCCGTTGCTGGCTGTGCAAGGCTACCAGGGGGTGCACGATGGCCTCCAGCTGGCTGCGGGCCTCGGGTTGGCTGAAGGCCAATTGCCGCATGCGCGCGCGGTCCAGGGCACCCGATGCATCGACATAGGCATCACCAAAGGTACTTTGGATGGCTGGCACGGCCGCGCCCCCAGATCCGGTCATTTCCCGGGAAATCTGGTCAGCGTCGATCAGGGCTGCGCCGAGGAACGCCAGCATCTGACCTACCGTGCTCTTGCCGCTGCCAATGCCCCCGGTCAGGCCTAGGCGCAAGGGCTGTCGGTCAGTTGTCATGAGCGCACGTCAGAGTCCCAGGAGCCCGAGCACCGTGCCCAGAATGGCATTGGGGCCAAACACCATCGCAGTGAACCCGGCACCTACCAGGAAGGGTCCGAACGGGATGTAGCCACCTTCGCGCAAGCTGCTGAAAATCTTCATGGCGATCCCGATGATGGCGCCAATCACGGAAGACATCAAAATGATGGGCACCAGCGCTTGCCAGCCAAACCATGCGCCTAACGCGGCAAACAGCTTGAAGTCACCGTACCCCATGCCTTCCTTGCCAGTCGCCAGCTTGAACCCCCAGTACACCAACCAGAGCGAAAGGTACCCAGCCGCGGCGCCCATGACAGAGGCATACAACGGCACGTTAGTCCACTGCATGGCCGATGCCAGCAACCCTGCCCACAGCAGAGGCAAGGTGATGTCATCGGGTAAAAGCGTGGTGTCCCAGTCGATGAATGCAAGGGCCACCAGCGCTGCCGAAAAGCCGCACCATGCCAACCCCGCAGGGGTTAAGCCCCAGCGATGGAGGCAGAAAAAAAACAGTGCACCCGTTGCCAGCTCGACCAACGGGTAACGGGGGCTGATGCGTGTTTTGCAGGACGAACAACGCCCACGCAAAAACAGGTAACTCAAAACCGGGATGTTCTCATGCCACCGCACCAGGTGCCCGCAAGCAGGGCAGCGGGACCGAGGCGTCATGAGATTGAAAGTCAGCTGCGTGTCCTCGGGCGGCTCTTTGCCTTGGTTGGATGCCTCGACTTGCGCCAACTCTGCAGCCCACTGCCTTTCCATCATTTTGGGAAGGCGGTAGATCACCACATTCAGAAAACTGCCGACAAGCAACCCAATCACGCCGCCGATAGCGGCATCCAACCATGCTTCCAGCACCATTACACAACCTGACCGAGCTTGAAGATGGGGAGGTACATCGAGACCACGATACCGCCGATGAGCGTGCCAAGAAACACGATGATGATGGGTTCCATCAGGCTGGATAGGCCTGCGACCATGTCGTCTACTTCAGCCTCATAGAAGTCCGCGGCCTTGCCGAGCATGTGGTCGATGGAGCCAGACTCTTCGCCAATCGCGCACATCTGGAGCACCATGGAGGGAAAGATATTGGCGTTGCCCATAGCAGCCGTCAGGCTGGTGCCTGTAGAGACTTCCTGTTGGATCTTGTCGGTGGCCAGGGAGTACACCGAATTGCCAGCGGCCCCGCCCACCGAGTCGAGCGCCTCCACGAGAGGCACGCCAGCAGCGAACATCGTGGAAAGCGTTCGGGTCCAGCGAGCGACACATGATTTGTCAATCAACGCGCCAAAAACCGGAAGCCGCAACAGGAGCCGGTCCATGAACATCTGGACCTTTTCACTGCGGCGCCATGCCTGCATGAAAAAGTAGAAGCCACCGCCAATGACACCAAAAATTAGCCACCACCATTTGACGAACACCTCGCTGATCGCCATTACCAGCAAAGTTGGAGCTGGCAGGTCGGCACCGAATGAAGTGAAAACCTCCTTGAACGCTGGAATCACGAAAATCATGATGACAGTGACCACCACAAAAGCCACGATCACTACGGAAATGGGGTACATCAAGGCTGATTTGATCTTCGATTTGATCGCCTCGGTTTTTTCCATGTAGGTGGCTAGTCGATCCAGCAAGGCTTCCAAAATACCGGCCGCCTCACCTGCTTCCACCAGGTTGCAGTAGAGACTGTCGAAATACATCGGGTACTTTCTGAATGCCCCGTTGAGCGATGTCCCGGTCTCGATATCGGCCCGAACATCGTTGAGCAATTTGGTAACGCTGGCATTCGTGTTGCCACGACCCACAATGTCGAAAGCCTGCAGCAGAGGCACGCCGGCTTTCATCATGGTTGCCAACTGGCGTGTGAACAACGCAATATCCTTGGGCTTGATTTTCTTGCCCGAGCGCATGCGGCGCTTCTTGATTTTGGTGGGAAACACTCCCTGGCGACGCAGGGTCGCCTGTACCTGGTTTTCTCCACCCGCACGCACTTCACCCCGGACGATCTTGCCGTTGCGGTCCTTGCCCTCCCACTCGAAGACAAAATCCTTAATATCTTTGGTTGATGCTGCGGTCGCCATGGTGCCCTCGTCCGTGGATGCTATTCGTTGGTAACGGCCAGCACTTCCTCAAGGGAAGTGAGGCCCAATTTGGCTTTGTAGAGTCCGGATTCGCGCAGCGAACGAACACCCTCGGCGCGCGCCTGCTCTGCAATCTCCAGCGCGCTCCCATCGCGCAGGATGATGCGCTGGATTTCCTCGGAAATGGCCATCACCTGATAGATACCAAGCCGACCTTTGTAGCCGTTGTTGCAGGCCGAGCACCCTACGGGCCGGTAAGTCACCCAAGAGCCGTCAATTTCGTGCTCCTCGTATCCCGCGTCCACCAAGGCCTCATGGGGAATATCGGCCGGCACCTTGCACACGGGGCACAGCCGACGTGCCAATCGCTGCGCCGTGATCAAGATCACACTGGATGCGATATTGAACGGCGCGATCCCCATATTGCGCATCCGCGTGAGGGTGGTCGGAGCATCGTTGGTATGCAGAGTCGACAGCACCAAGTGACCTGTCTGTGCCGCTTTGATGGAAATGTCCGCAGTCTCCAGATCCCGGATTTCACCCACCATGATGATGTCCGGATCCTGCCGCAGAAACGACTTCAGTGCCACTGCAAAGGTCAAACCAGCTTTTTCATTGACGTTCACCTGATTGACGCCGGGCAAGTTGATTTCAGACGGGTCTTCGGCCGTAGCAATATTGACCCCAGGCTTGTTCAGCAGATTCAAGCAGGTATACAAAGATACCGTCTTGCCGGAGCCCGTGGGGCCCGTCACCAGAATCATTCCGTAGGGACGGCCAATTGCCTGGAGCAATCGCTCCTTCTCCACAGGCTCGTAGCCGAGCGCGTCGATTCCAAGCTTGGCGCTGCTCGGATCGAGAATACGAATCACGATTTTCTCGCCGAACAGCGTGGGCAGGGTGCTCACCCGAAAATCGATGACGCGCTCAGGCCCGACTTTCAATTTCATCCGACCGTCTTGAGGCACGCGCTTTTCCGAAATATCTAGGCGTGAAATCACCTTGATGCGTGAAGCAAGCTTGTCCTTGATGGCGATCGGCGGGGAGGCAATTTCGCGAAGCTCTCCGTCAATCCGGAACCGAACACGATATTGGTGTTCGTAGGGCTCAAAATGCAAATCCGATGCGCGCATGTTGAATGCATCGAGCAGCATTTTGTGCAAAAACTTGACGATGGGAGCATCTTCAACTTCCGTCGTCCCGGTATCTGCCTCTTCAGGCGCATCCTCGATGGCTACGTCATCAAAGGCGAAGTCTCCCCCCCCGCTCACCAGCGTTTCCATGGATTCGCTGGCTGACTTGGTAGTGGCTTCTACCAAACGGCTGAGTTTGTCATATTCCGCAATAATCCAATCCACCCCCATTTGGGTTGTGAATTTGATTTTCTCAGCAGCTTCCTGGTCGGTAGGATCGGCCGTTGCCACAATCAGCCGGTTGTTGCGTTTGCTCAGGACCACCACGCGATACGCCTGGCATATCTTGTTGTCGAGCAGCTCCTTGGGCAGGCGCAAAGGGTCGATGGCGTCCAGGTCGAGCAGGGGCGCCCCAAAAACCGCTGACACTGTGTGCGCCAAATCGGCCGCAGAAACAGCCCCCGAACCTGTCAATTCGGCAATGAAACTGGTCCGGCTGATTTGTGATTTTTTGTAAATGTCTTCGGCTGACTTCTGCGTGAGCTTGCCAGCGGACATCAGGGCACGGCCAAGCCCGGGCAGGGCAACTGCAGAGGCTTCTTTGAGGGCAGTATCAACAGCGGCCATGTAACCGAGAATGTGTTAGGTGTGGAAAAGAAACCATCCTATCATCCCCGATCAACCATGGACTGTACAGCGGCGCATATTGGCAACGGCGCTACAAAACGGATTGCATGAAGGGGCAACCACCCGGTGATGTGATACATGGTCGGGGTGAGAGGATTCGAACCTCCGGCCTCTACGTCCCGAACGTAGCGCTCTACCAGGCTAAGCTACACCCCGCAGCTTGCAATAGTAATCAAGTATGAATCTAATGCGATTGTCAATTCCGCCGCGCTAACAACTGTGCGGCTAATTCTAGCAAACCCTCAGAGTACGCATTTGCAGGCAATAGTTCTGCAGCAGCCATGGCGCGGCGGGCTTCAGCAAAAGCTGCGGCGCGGGTAATGTCCAAGGCGCCGGTCGCGCGGACGATATTGACAATTTCTGTGAGCTGCTCGGTCGAACCCTGCTCGATGGCTTGGCGAACGATGTGCGCTTGACTGGGACTTCCTCGCTCCATGGCGGCGATCAGAGGGAGTGTGGATTTGCCTTCGCGCAAATCATCCCCGAGGTTTTTGCCCATCTCGGCAGCGTCGCCGTCGTAATCCAGCACATCGTCAATGATCTGGAAGGCGGTGCCCAGGGCCTGTCCATAAGTCGCGCATGCCTCTTCCACTTCGGTTGGACTGCCCGCCAGGACGGCTCCCAACCGAGCGCTGGCTTCAAACAGTTTGGCCGTCTTGGAGCGGATAACGCGCAAGTAGCCTGCCTCGTCCAGCGATGCGTCGTGCATGTTCATGAGCTGGAGCACTTCACCTTCCGCGATCACATTCGTGGCCTCGGAGAGGATTTCCATGATGCGCATGCTTCCGGCCTCCACCATCATCTGGAATGACCGCGTGTGAAGGAAATCCCCCACCAAGACGCTGGCGGGGTTGCCAAAGGTTTCATTGGCCGTGGGGCGTCCGCGACGCAAGGTGGATGCGTCCACTACGTCATCATGCAGCAGTGTCGCGGTGTGGATGAGCTCAACCACCGCGGCCAAGCTGTGTCGGTGCGTGCCGCGGTAACCCAGAGCCCCACACACCATCAGCAGCAACGCAGGGCGCAGGCGTTTGCCTCCGGCTGCAATGATGTATTGCGAGATTTGGGCCACCAGGGGAACGCTGGATGTCAGGCGCTGACCGATGACCTTGTCAACCTCGTGCATGTCTTGTGCGACGAGCGCGAGGGGGGAAGCTGCGGGGGCGGTATGGTCAGTCAAGATGGTGGTCACAGAAAGTGCACGAATTATAGGAAGGCTGACCGCAGGACCGATGAGGACGGTGGCGTGCTGGTTACGTCGGATCGACGGATGATGGAGGGGCTGGCGGAGCAGCAAAAGATGCGCTATACTCGCGGGCTCTGCGGAAATTCGTCTGCAGAACTCATATCAAGAGGTCAACATGTACGCGGTCATAAAAACCGGCGGCAAGCAGTATCGCGTTGCTTCCGGCGAAAAAATTAAAGTAGAACAGATTGCTGCGGACGTAGGCCAGGAAATTGTGATCGACCAAGTTCTGGCTGTCGGCAACGGCGCTGAACTGAAGGTTGGTACGCCCCTGGTGTCCGGCGCAACCGTGAAAGCCACTGTCGTGGCCCACGGCAAGCACGACAAAGTGCACATCTTCAAGATGCGCCGTCGCAAGCACTATCAAAAACGCCAAGGCCATCGCCAGCAGTTCACTGAACTGCAAATCGGTGCGATTGCTGCTTAATCGAAGGAGCTAGTCATGGCACAGAAAAAAGGCGGCGGCTCTACGCGAAACGGGCGTGATTCCAAGCCAAAGATGCTGGGTGTCAAGGCCTTCGGTGGTGAACTGATCAGCGCTGGCTCGATCATCGTGCGTCAACGTGGTACACGTTTTCATCCCGGCACCAATGTCGGCGTGGGCAAGGACCACACCTTGTTCGCCTTGGTGGACGGCCACGTGTCGTTCGGCACCAAGGGCGCATTGTCCAAGTCCACGGTCAATGTGACTCCCGCCTGAGGATCTCTCCTCTGGCAACCATCGAAGCCCCGCTTTGCCGGGGCTTTGTTGTTTGGTCTGTACGCGTCGCTGATGCGCTGCGGGTCTTTGGCGCTTGGAATGCGTTCTGCTATTCCGCCACAATCGATCACCAGCCACGGTACGGCCCCTTTTGTAAACTGGATACCCCATGAAGTTCGTCGATGAAGCCTTTATTGACATTGCCGCTGGTGATGGTGGCAATGGCTGCGTGTCGTTCCGGCACGAAAAATACAAGGAGTTCGGCGGCCCTAATGGGGGAGACGGGGGGCGTGGGGGGCATGTGTTCGCCGTGGCCGACCCCAACCTCAACACGCTGGTGGACTATCGCTACTCGCGCCGCCACGAGGCCAAACGGGGTGAGCACGGCATGGGCTCGGACATGTTTGGCGCTGCGGGCACGGACATCACACTCAAGATGCCGGTCGGGACCATCATTACCGACGCGGAGACGGGCGAGGTTCTGTACGAGCTGCTCAATCCGGGTGAGGTCATCACCATCGCCAAAGGCGGTGACGGTGGCTTTGGCAATATGCGTTTCAAAAGCGCGATCAACCGTGCTCCACGCCAGAAAACCCCAGGCTGGCCCGGTGAGAAGAAGAACCTGAAGCTGGAGCTGAAAGTGCTGGCCGATGTAGGCCTGCTGGGCATGCCCAATGCAGGCAAGTCCACCTTTATCACCGCAGTGTCCAATGCGCGTCCAAAGATTGCGGACTACCCGTTTACCACACTGCACCCCAATCTGGGTGTTGTGCGGGTGGGGCCTGAGCAGAGCTTCGTGGTGGCCGACATTCCCGGCTTGATCGAGGGGGCCTCTGAAGGCGCGGGATTGGGTCATCAGTTTCTGCGCCATCTGCAGCGCACGCGCCTGCTGTTGCACATCGTGGATCTGGCGCCGTTTGACGACGCCGTGGACCCGGTGGCGCAGGCCAAGGCCATCGTGAACGAGCTCAAGAAATACGATCAGCAGCTGTACAACAAGCCGCGCTGGCTGGTGTTGAACAAGCTGGACATGGTGCCCGCCGACGAGCGTGAGGCGCGTGTGAAGGATTTTGTGAAGCGTTTCAAGTGGAAGGGGCCGGTGTTTGAGATCTCTGCCCTCACTCGGGAGGGCTGCGAGCCACTGATCCATGCCATCTTCCGCCATGTGCAGTCCGAGCAGCGCACGGAGAACGAGCCGGTGGAGGTGGACCCTCGCTTTGCTGGCGGCGCGCCGGTTTGACGCGCCAGTGGTCGGAGTTCAAGAATTGCTATTTTTTTGGTAGCTACTCGGGCATAAAGCAGTAGCGCTACCGGCATCAAAGATATCAAAAATGGTTTCCAGCGTATTGAGAGATGCCCGCCGCATCGTGGTGAAGGTGGGCTCCAGCCTTGTGACCAACGAAGGGCGGGGACTGGATGAAACTGCCATCGGCGAGTGGAGTCGTCAGCTGGCCGCCCTGGTGCGCGGCGATGGGGGTGCGCCGCGCGAGGTGGTGATGGTGTCCAGTGGCGCCATTGCAGAAGGCATGAAGCGACTGGGCTGGACCATGCGGCCCCAGGAAATCCACGAGCTGCAAGCGGCCGCTGCAGTAGGGCAGATGGGGCTGGCGCAGATGTACGAAACCAAGCTGCGTGAGCAGGGCATGGGCAGCGCGCAGGTGCTGCTGACTCATGCCGATCTGGCGGACCGTGAGCGCTATCTCAATGCGCGCTCCACTTTGCTCACGCTCCTGCGTCTGGGCGTGGTGCCGGTGATCAACGAAAACGACACCGTGGTCAATGACGAGATCAAGTTTGGCGACAACGACACGCTGGGCGCGCTGGTGGCCAACCTCGTGGAGGCCGATGCCCTGATCATCCTCACGGACCAGAAGGGGCTCTACACCGCCGACCCGCGCCGTGATCCATCGGCTCAATTTGTGCACGAAGCCAAGGCGGGTGATCTGGCGCTGGAGGCGATGGCGGGTGGTGCGGGCTCCAGCATTGGCAAGGGCGGCATGATCACCAAGATCCTGGCTGCCAAGCGTGCGGCGGGCTCCGGCGCATCGACCGTGATCGCCTGGGGGCGCGAACCCGATGTGCTGGTTCGCTTGGTGGGCGGCGAGTCGTTGGGTACCTTGCTGGTGGCCCAGACGCAGAAAAAGCAGGCCCGCAAGCAGTGGATGGCTGATCACCTGCAGCTGCGCGGCTCCGTGGTGGTCGATGCCGGGGCTGCTGCCAAGGTGCGCGACGAAGGCAAGAGTCTGTTGCCCATCGGCATGACTTCGGTTGAAGGGGACTTTTCGCGTGGTGACGTGATTGCCGTGCGCGACGGGTCGGGAGTCGAAATTGCACGTGGCTTGGCCAACTATGCCGCCGCCGAAGCGCGCCTGCTGTGTCGCAAGCCCTCTACGGAGTTTGAGAAACTGCTGGGCTATATGGCGGAGCCGGAGATGGTCCACCGCGATAATCTCGTGCTGGCGCAGGGCGCGTAGAGATTGACGGAGCGCATCGATAAGACCGCGTCTTTGCCGCCCATGTGCTGAGCGGTCCGTCCATGAAAACAAAACGCCTGCAGATGCAGGCGTTTTTCATGGTGGGGTCTCCAAGTCAGCGCGGTGTGTCTGATACCGATGGCATACCGTCGAGCTCTCCCGGCACGCTGTTTTGCGGGTCGGGATCAAAACTGGCGCCAGGAGGGAGCTCCATGCCGGGGTTGACGAGCATGGAGCCTGTGCGAAACATATTGGCAGCGCCCGTATGTTCGCCCTCGCGAGTACGCAAGCCGCTGCGCAAATAGCGGTTGCGCTGCTCGTTGCGTGGCAGAAAACGCGCCAGCTCGGTCAGCGCCATTTCATACACACCGCGTTTGAACTCCACCACCACATCGAGCGGAACCCAGTAATCGTTCCACCGCCAAGCGTCGAATTCCGGGTGGTTGGTCGCACGCAGGTTCAAATCCCAGTCGTGCCCCATCAATTGCAGCAGATACCAGATCTGCTTCTGGCCCTTGTAATGGCCGCGAGCGTCGCGGCGGATGTACCGGTCAGGCACCTCATAGCGCAACCAGTCCCGGGTGCGGGCCACCACGCGCACGTGGTTAGGCAATAATCCCACCTCCTCATGCAGTTCCCGGAACATGGCCTGCTCAGGGGTTTCGCCCCGGTCAATGCCACCCTGTGGAAACTGCCAGCTGTGGGTGCGTATGCGCTTGCCCCAGAACACCTGGTTTTTCTGGTTGAGCAGGATGATGCCGACGTTCGGCCGAAAGCCGTCCCGGTCAAGCATAATCAAACCCCAAATTTTTAAACTGTGTCCATTATGCACGGCGCCTAGCGCGCAGCAAGTGGACCGCCCCGTTCTGCCTGCAATCGATTTCCGATGAAAGCCTCCCAATTCTTTATTTCCACCCTCAAGGAAGCTCCGGCGGACGCCGAAGTGGTCAGCCACAAACTCATGACGCGGGCGGGGCTGATCAAGAAGCTGGGCGCTGGCATCTATAACTACATGCCGCTGGGGCTGCGGGTGATCCGCAAGGTGGAAGCCATTGTGCGCGAGGAGATGAACCGCGCAGGCGCAGTGGAGCTGACCATGCCGGTGGTCCAGCCTGCAGAGCTGTGGCAGGAAACCGGGCGCTTTGACAAAATGGGCCCCGAGCTGTTGCGTATCCAGGATCGCCATGGGCGCGACTTCGTGGTGCAGCCCACCAGCGAAGAAGTGATCACTGACATCGCGCGTCAGGAGCTCAAGAGCTACAAGCAGCTGCCGAAGAACTTCTATCAGATCCAGACCAAGTTCCGCGACGAGCGCCGCCCCCGTTTTGGCCTCATGCGGGGACGCGAGTTCATCATGAAGGATGCCTACAGCTTTGACCGCGACCAGGCGGCCGCCAAGGCCAGCTACCAGGTGATGGCGGCAGCCTACCGCCGCATCTTTGACCGCTTTGGTCTTACCTATCGCGCCGTGGCGGCCGACAGCGGCGCCATCGGGGGCGACCTTTCGGAAGAATTCCAGGTGATTGCCGCCACGGGAGAGGACGCCATCGTCTATTGCCCGCAAAGCGACTACGCCGCCAACATGGAAAAGGCCGAAGCGCTGGCGCCCGCCGGCCCTCGCGGCGGCGCCACCCAGCCACTGGCGAAAACGGCCACGCCGGGCAAGAGCACCTGTGCCGATGTGGCAGAACTCCTGGGCGTGCCCCTGAACACCACTGTGAAGTCGCTGGTGCTGGCCACGGACGAAACCAACGAAGAGGGTGAGATCGTCAAGACCCGGGTCTGGCTGCTGCTGCTGCGCGGCGACCATGACATGAACGAGATCAAGGTGGGCAAGGTGCCCGGGCTGGCGGGCTTCCGCTTTGCGACGCTCGGCGAAATCGAAGACCACTTTGGCTGCAAGCCCGGTTACCTGGGCCCCATCGGCCTGAAGAAGCCGCTGAAGCTTGTGGTGGACCGCGAAGTCGCGCTGATGGCTGACTGGATCTGCGGCGCCAACGAAGTGGACTTTCACATCACCGGTGTCAACTGGGGCCGCGACCTGCCCGAGCCCGACATGGTGGCCGACCTGCGCAACGTCGTGGCGGGCGACCGATCCCCGGACGGCAAGGGTGAGCTGGCGATTGAGCGTGGCATCGAAGTGGGCCATGTGTTCTACCTGGGCACCAAGTACAGCAAGGGCATGAACGCGACCTTCCTCGGCGACGATGGCAAGCCGGCGTTCTTCGAGATGGGTTGCTACGGCATCGGCGTGACGCGCCTGCCCGCCGCCGCCATTGAACAAAATCACGATGAGCGTGGCATCATCTGGCCGGATGCGATTGCGCCGTTCACGGTGGTGGTTTGCCCCGTGGGCATGGACCGCAGCGAAGCCGTCAAGGCCACGGCCGAGCAGCTGTATGCTGACCTGCTGGCCGCAGGCGTGGACGTGATCCTGGATGACCGTGGCGAGCGCCCTGGTGCGATGTTTGCCGACTGGGAGCTGATCGGTGTGCCCCACCGCGTGACCATTGGCGACAAGAGCCTGAAGGAAGGTGTGGTCGAGTACCAGCACCGCCGTGACCCTGCCGCCACCAAGGTGGGCGTTGCCGACATCCTGGCCCATGTAAAAGGCCGCATGGTTGTATGAGTACGCGCGGCACCTCCTCCATCGCTCCGTCGGCTGTGACTGCGGGTGCCCCTGCGGGGCTGTCGCGGCGTGGCTGCCTGGTGTCGCTGGCTTCGCTGACCGCGCCCGCCGCCTGGCTGGGCGCTCCGCAGGTGGCGCATGCCGGCGGGCAGCTGGAGGAGCCCCTGATGGACTCAGTGCGCACCGCGCTCAGCTCTGCGATTGCCAACCAGGCACCGCCCGAGCCCGAGTTTTTCACCACCGAGGCGCGCCTGCATTACCTGCGCTGGCTGGGCACGCAAAGCGATCGCCTGCGCCCACGCAAGCCGGACCTGGAGGTGCGCCGCGACTTCCTTCAGACCGTCTGGTACGAGTCCAAGCGCGCCGGGCTGGATGTGTCCCTCGTCCTCGGGCTGGTCCAGGTGGAGAGCGGATTCCGCAAGTTTGCGGTGTCCAGCGTGGGGGCGCGGGGCTACATGCAGGTCATGCCTTTCTGGACCCGCGTGATTGGCGATGGCGACCCGGGCAAGCTGTTTCACATGCAGACCAACCTGCGTTTTGGCTGCGTCATCCTGCGCCACTACATTGATCGTGAGCAGGGCGATCTGTTCATGGCACTGGGCCGGTACAACGGCAGCCGGGGCCGGCCACAGTACCCGGACGCCGTGTTTGGCGCCCAGCGCAAGTGGCTGTTTGCCGACCGGCCGCTGTCTCCGGCCGCATAGAGCGATCTGCGCCTGTGCCGCGGGGCGCTAGGCCCGGTCACTGCACCGTGGTTCCGGCTGGTGCTGGCGCGTTCACAGCGGTGCTCCCAGAGGCTCCTCCCAGCCGGGAAACCATGACCTGGTCGATGCGGTAGCTGTCCACATCGAGCACCTCGAACTTGTAGCCGCCCCAGCTCACACTGTCCGTGCGACGGGGCACGCGGCGCAGCATCACCATCAGGAACCCGGCCAGGGTTTCGTATTCACCGGTGTGGGGCAGTTCGTCCAGCGACAGCGCGTGCAGCACATCCTCGATGGGCGTCACACCGTCGATGAGCCACGAGTTCTCATCGCGCCGCACGATCTGCTCTTCGTCCGCTGGGCCGACCAGATCGCCCATCACGGTGCTCATCACGTCGTTCAGTGTGACCACGCCCACCACCAGGCTGTATTCGTTCACGATGACCGCAAAGTCCTCGTGCACCTGGCGGAACTGCTCCAGCACCTCCGACAGGGTCAGCCGGTCGGGCACGATCAGCACCTTGCGCACCAGGCTGTCGTCGGCCAGCGAAATGGGCTGGTTGTTCAGCACTCGCTGGAACAGGTCCTTGGCATCCACATAGCCCACCACGTGGTCGATGTCGCCCTCGCACACCGGGTAGGTTGAAAACGGCTCGGCCGCAATGCGCAGGCGGATGACCGAGTCGGGCTCGTCGCGCAGGAAGAATGCAATCCGGTCGCGCGGCGACATGGCGCTGGACACCGTGCGGGTATCCAGTTCAAACACATTGGTGATGACCTGCTGCTCGCGCGCCGCCAGCACCCCGGCGCGGGCGCCTGCTTCCATCATGGCCAGGATGTCGTCCGACGTGATGCGGTCATCGCGCAGCGATGACAAGCCCAGCAAGCGGAACAGCGCATCGGCCCCCCGGCTGTAAAACCACACCAGCGGCCGCAGCAGTGTCATGCACCAGGCCATGGGCTGAGCCAGCCGCACCACCAGTCGCTCGGGCTCTGCCATGCCCAGGCGTTTGGGGAACAGGTCGGCGAACAGGATGAACAGCGAGGTGATGATGAGGAAGGACGCCAGGAACCCCGCCCGCTCGGCCGTGGGCCCCGACACCCACAGCGCGAACAGTTCGCTGAAATGCGGGCTCAACGCCCCCTCGCCCACGATACCGCCCAGGATGGCCACGGCGTTTTGCCCCACCTGCACCACCGTGAAATAGTCTCCTGGCTGCTCCTGCATGCGCAGCACCCGGTCCGCACGCGCGTCGCCTTCGTCGGCCATCTGGCGCAGGCGCAGGCGGCGGGCGGCTGCGAGCGAAATCTCGGCCATGGAGAAAAAGGCGCTGGCTGCAATCAGCAGCCCGATCACGAAGAGGCTTTGGGACAGGGTCATGGGACGAGGGTGGAGCCGGTGCACGGCGTGTGTGCCACGGGCCACCAAGTGTATCTGCGCACCTTGGCGCCGGCCTGCTGTTGCCGCCTGGGCGGGAGGTGCCAACCCCGCACTAGGCCCTTGCCTGCTGCGGCGGGCGGCAGCCAGTGGGCGACCGCGCTACTTACTGCACAAAGCCGATGCGGCTGCGCCCCGTGGCGGCCTTGGGCAGGTCGGCAATCTCCACGGTAGACCGACGGTCCAACCGCGCGTTGCCAAAACCCGTCATCAGCGCCCGCCGCATCTCGCGCGGGGGCATCTGGGCGAGGTGGTCCAGCACGTCATCCAGCGGTTCCGGGTCCAGCAGACGGCCCCAGTCGTGCCCAGCGCGGATGCCCTGGTACAGGTTGCGGGCGATGGTGCGGGCCTGATCCAGCGTGGGCGCCTCCACCTCGAATACGTTCATGCGGTTCAGGATGGGGTCGGGAATGCCGCGCGTGTCGTTGGCCGTGGTGATCCAGATCACCTGGCTTGCGTCGATGGCCACTTCGGCAAACTCGTCGGTAAAGCTCTGGGCGGTGTCGTATTCGAGCAAGCTGTACAGCGCGCCGAGCGGGTCGTACTGTGCGTCGGTGCTGGCCTTGTCGATCTCGTCCACCACGATCACAGGGTTGGCGTATTCACCCTCCACCAGCGCCTCGAACACCTTGCCGGGGCGCGCGCCCTTCCACTGGGCCGACGAGCCCGACAGCAGCCAGCCCGCGGTCATGGAACTCATCGGCAGCAGGTTCATGCCCGTGCCCAGCAGCTCGGCCAAGTGGCGGGCAAAGTGGGTCTTGCCGATGCCGGGCGGGCCCAGCAGCAGCATGGGCGTGACTTCCAGCCCATCGCTGCTGTCCTGCGCCAGCGCCACGTGGCGTTTCACATCGTCCAGCACCTCGGTGAAGTTGGGCAGTTGCTCGTACAGGCTGGCCATGTCGGGGATGCCCGAGGGCTTGACCTGAAAGCGCTCCGGGCCGCGCTCCAGCATGCGTTCGTAGACGGTGCGCAAGGTTTCGTATTCGCGCTGGTTGCCGGACTCCTGCAGCCGTGCGAGCTTGCGCTCGACATCGCCGGGGTGGAACACGTTGCGCATCTGGGCCACCGGAAGGTGCAGGGCCGGCGGCTGGGGAACAAGGCTATGGCTGGTCATTGCATGCTCCTGTGAGGGTTACGTCACGCAATCATTCAAGCACACAACATGCCCGCTGCTCCATCGGAAAAGCCCCTGATTGGTGCCTCTGTTGCGGACAAACAAAAAGGCCGCCCGAAGGCGGCCTGATGGGAGGCGGGGAGGACTCTGCCGATCAGCCTTCGGTGCCCAGCACCTGCTTGAGTTCGCCCGACTCGTACATCTCCATCATGATGTCCGAGCCGCCAATGAATTCGCCCTTCACGTACAGCTGCGGAATGGTGGGCCACTGGCTGTAGTCCTTGATGCCTTGGCGGATTTCGTCGTCTTCCAGCACGTTGACGGTGACCACGCTCTTGGGGTCCACGCCGCAGGCCTTGAGGATCTGGATCGCGCGGCCGGAGAAGCCGCACATGGGGAAGCTGGCGCTGCCCTTCATGAACAGCAGGATGTCGCTGGATTTGACGAGGGCGTCGATGCGTTGCTGGGTGTCGCTCATGGGAAAACTCCTGGTAAGGGGCAGCGGGCAGAGGGTGGGTAGGAGCCCGCGATAGGGGGGATTATTTCACTGTCTGTGCCAGAGGCCACTGTCCGCCCGTGCAACGCGCAATGCCAGCGAGGTCATTGCGACTTTGCACCTGGACAAAGCCCCGGGTGGTGAGCAGCGCCTGCACGGCGTCTGCCTGGTCGTGGCCATGCTCCAGCAGCAGCCACCCGCCCGGCTGCAGGTGCGCTGGCGCCTGGGCGATGATGGTACGGATGTCTTCGAGGCCATCTGCCCCGCTGGCCAGGGCTTGCAGGGGCTCATGCGTGAGCGCGGCCAGGTGCGGATCGGCGCTGGGGATGTAGGGGGGGTTGGAGACGATAGCGTCAAACCGACCGTCAACCCCTGCCAGCCAGTTGGCTTGCTGGAACTGAACAGCCAGCCCCAGCCGTTCTGCGTTGGCCTGGGCCACGGCCAGTGCGTCGGCACTGGCATCCACCGCCAATACCTGGGCGTCGGCGCGCTGGCTGCACAGGGCCAGCGCAATGGCGCCGCTCCCAGTGCCCAGGTCCACCACGCGAGGGGCGTGGGCATTCAGGTACGGTGGGGCGATCACCTCCAGCGCCCAGTCCACCAGCGTTTCGGTGTCGGGGCGCGGGTCCAGCACGCGTGCGTCCACCTGCAGCGGCAGGCCGTAGAACTCCTTGCGTCCGGTGAGGTAAGCCACGGGCTCGCCACCCAAGCGGCGCTGGCACAGGGCGATGAACCGGGCGTGTGCTGCATCGTCCAGCGCGTCCGTGTCGTGCGCCAGCAGCCAGGCACGGCCTGCATCGGGGCGGCCTACGGTGTGCAGCAGCAGCAGTTGCGCGTCGATGCGTGCCAGACCCAAGGTATGGGCCTGCGCCAAGGCCTGGGCCAGGGTGGGGGATGCAGAGTTATTCACTATTGTTTTGATAGCTGCAAGGGCATATGAATCGGGCGCTAGAAGCCAATCGATTTCATATTCTGGTCTTGCTCAACCGGTGGTGCCCATCTCCAGCTCTTCGAGCTGCTCGGCCTCGCGGGCGTGGGCCAGAGCCTGCAGCACATCGCCGAGGTCGCCTTCCATCACGTACAGCAGCTTGTACAGCGTGAGGTTGATGCGGTGGTCCGTCAGGCGCCCCTGCGGGAAGTTGTAGGTGCGGATGCGGTCGCTGCGGTCGCCGCTGCCGATCAGGCCCTTGCGCAGCGCGGCCTCCTTGGCGGCGCGTTCGCTGCGCTCCTTTTCCTGGATGCGGGCCTGCAGCACTTGCAGCGCCTTGGCCTTGTTGCTGTGCTGGCTGCGGCCGTCCTGGCATTCGGCCACGATGCCGGTGGGCAAGTGCACCACGCGCACGGCCGAGTCCGTCTTGTTGATGTGCTGGCCGCCCGCGCCCGATGCACGGAAGGTGTCGATGCGCAGATCTGCCGGGTTGAGCTTGATGGCCTCGTGCTCGTCGGGCTCCGGCATCACGGCCACGGTGCAGGCGCTGGTGTGGATGCGGCCTTGCGTCTCGGTGGCCGGCACGCGCTGCACGCGGTGGCCGCCGGACTCGAACTTGAGGGCACCGTACACACCGCTCCCGGAGGGCCCCGTGCCGGGCTGACCCTCAATGCGCAGCACGATTTCCTTGTAGCCACCCAGCTCGGCGGCGTTCTCGCTCACCACCTCGACCTTCCAGCCCACGTTGGCGGCATAGCGGGTGTACATGCGAGTGAGGTCGCCCGCGAACAGGGCCGACTCGTCGCCGCCCGTGCCCGCGCGGATTTCGACGAACGCATTGCGTGCGTCGTCGGGGTCCTTGGGCAGCAGCAGGCGTTGCAGTTCATCTTCGAGCTGCAGCAGTTCGGCCTCGGCACTGGTGATTTCTTCCTGCGCCATTTCGGCCATGTCGGGGTCGGCCAGCATCTCGCGGGCCCCGGCCAGGTCGGCCTCGCGCTGCTGGTAGCGGGCGTAGCGGCCTGCGACCTGCGTGACTTCGGCATGCTCTACGGAGATGCGCCGGTACTGCGCCATGTCGCTCATGATGTCTTCGCGCGACAGCAGAAAGTCGAGTTCGCCCAGGCGCTGTGCGTAGCGCTCCAGCTGGCTTCGGAGGAAGGGTTTCATGAATATCTGGAAAATGGTTTGCTACGAATTTGGTAGCTATTGGCGCATATAAATCAAGCGCCTGGGGCCGATTTGGTATCAAATCGGGGAGGGGCGGAGCGGGCGAGCGCCGCTACAGCCCGTTGTTGTTCGCAGTCTTGCTTTGTGAGCGCAGGAACAGGCGCGAGACGGTCTGGGCCGTCTGGGCGCGCATCTCGGCGTCGCCCGCGCGCAGCTCGGCCAGGGTGCCGTGCAGCATCTTTTGTGTGAGGCCGCGCGACAGCGCTTCGAGCACCGCGTCCACGTCCTCGCCCTTGGCCAGCAGCTTCTTGGCGCGGGCGATTTCCAGCGCGCGCCACTCGTCGGTCTGGGCATTGAGCTGCTGGATCAGCGGCACCACGCCGCCGGCCTCGCCCAGTGGGCTGCGCAACTCCATCCAGTGCATGAAGCTCTGCACGCCCGCGTCGATGATGGCCTCGGCCTGGGCCACGGCGGCCTGGCGATTGGCCTGGGCCGTCTGCACCACGGTGGCCAGGTCGTCCACGGTGTACAGGTACACGTCGCCCAGGGCTTTCACCTCGGGCTCGATGTCGCGCGGCACGGCCAAATCCACCATGAAGATGGGGCGGTGGCGGCGCTTCTTGAGCGCCCGCTCCACAGCACCCAGGCCGATGATGGGCAGGCTGCTCGCAGTGCAGCTGATCACGGCGTCGAACTCGTGCAGGCGCTCGGGCAGGTCGGCCAGACGCATCACCTCGCCGCCAAAGCGGGTGGCGAGCTTTTCGCCGCGCTCCAGCGTGCGGTTGGCAATGGCGATCTGCTTGGGGTTCTTGGCAGCAAAGTGCGTGGCGCACAGCTCGATCATCTCGCCCGCGCCGACGAACAGCACGCGGATCTTGGTGAGGTCTTCAAACAGCTGGCTGGCCAGGCGCACGGCCGCGGCGGCCATGCTGATGCTGTGCGCGCCGATCTCGGTGCTGGTGCGCACTTCCTTGGCCACGGCAAAGCTGCGCTGGAAAAGCTGGTTGAGCGTAGTACCCAGGGCGCCGGCGGTTTCGGCCGCGCGCACAGCGTCCTTCATCTGGCCCAGGATCTGGGCTTCGCCCAGCACCATCGAATCGAGCCCGCTGGCCACGCGGAACGCATGGCGCGCCACCAGGCTGTCTTCGAGGGTGTAGGAATGTGAGCGCAGCAGCGCGGGGCTCACGCCACCGCTTTGGGCCAGCCAGCCCAGCGTGTGATCCACGGCGGGCTGGTCGCCAGCGCAGTAAATTTCGGTGCGATTGCAGGTGGAGATAATGGCCGTTTCCACGCCCGGGTGGCGGCTGTTGGTGCCCAGCGACTGGCGCAAACCCTGCAACGTAGGGGCGATCTGGTCGAGCGCGAACGCAAACCTGCCGCGCAGATCGAGCGGCGCGGTGGTGTGGTTGATGCCGAGGGCCCAGACTGCCATAGTCACGGATTATAAAATTGTTGGCCCGAACAGGCGGCGTTGCTTGTTCATGCCTTGATTTGGGTCAATTCCATGGGTCCGCTGGACGTCATCAACCACCTTCTCAACTTTGTTGCGCCCGCTGCCGCCATGGCTCTGGTGCTGGTGCTTTCAGGCCGCCTCGTGGGCTCCCGAAGCGCCTCGCCGATGGCGGGTTGGCTGCGCTGGATGGTGTTGTTTGCCGTGGGGGTCGCGGTACTGGCTGGGGGGCTGGTGCTCTGGGGGCGTGACGGCAAGATGCTGACCTACGCCGCGCTGGTTGTGGCCTGCGCCACCTGCCAGTGGGTGCTGGTGCGGGGCTGGAAGGCTTGAGGATGTCCTGCATGACTCCCTGCGGCCTGTGATAGCGCGGCCTCGGGCAGTCCGCTGCGTTGCTTTTTTTGCCAATAGCCGGGCTATTGGCAAAAAAAGGCGCCTTGCGGTCTCTCCCGATCCGCGCTACCACCGACACGCGAGGGTTATGCAGGACATCCTTGAAGCTTTCAGCAAGCCGTCACGTGTTTTGAGGGTTTGCGAGAGGGGATGTTGAGGGCTGTCGCGCCCTGGTGTCTGATAGCCTCTTTGCATCTTCCAACGCGGCTGCCACGGCCTGCGCCGACGGAAGCGGCAAGTACCCCACACACCCACAACCAATGCTGGAGACAACCCCCATGAAGCTGCTGCGTACCTGCGTCACCCTGGCCGCGGGCCTGGCCTTGTCTGCTACCGTGCTGGCGCAGGCGTTTCCGTCCAAGCCTGTTCGTATCGTGGTGGGCTTCCCGGCCGGTGGGCCTTTGGACCAGCATGCGCGTTTGCTGTCCGACAAGCTGCAGACCGTGCTGGGCCAGCCCGTGGTGATGGACTACAAGGCGGGTGCGGGCGGCACAGTGGGGGCTCAGGACGTGATGAAAGCGCCCCCGGACGGCCACACCATCATGCTGGCCAATACCGGGGTGATGGTGATCAACCCCGCGCTGTACAGCCGCCTGCCCTATGCCACCCTCAAGGACTTTGTGCCCGTGGCACGCACGGCCATGCAGCCGCTGGCCCTGCTGGTCAACACCAGCGTGCCCGCCAAGAACCTGCAGGAGTTCATGGCCTATGCCAAGTCGCGGCCGGGGCAGGTCAACTTTGGCTCGGCGGGCAATGGCGGCATCAGCCATCTGGTGCCCGAGATGTTCAAGGCGGCCACGGGCCTGTTCATGGTGCACATCCCCTACCGGGGCAGCGCGCCCGCGTTCACCGACCTCATGGGCGGGCAGGTGCAGTTCATGGCCGAGAGCATTCCGCAGGCTGCTTCGTACCACAAGCAAGGCAAGGTGCGCGCCCTGGCCGTGACCAGCAGGGAGCGCAACCCCGCGCTGCCCGAGGTGCCCACCGTGATCGAGAGCGGCATCAAGGGCTTTGAGGTGGTGGGTTTCTACGGCTTTCTGGCGCCCGCTGGTACGCCCAAGGACGTGGTCAACAAGCTCAGTGACGCCTTTGGCCAGGTGCTGCAGATGCCCGATGTGCGCAATCGCATGGTGAGCCAGGGGGCCGATCCGGCGTTTCTGGGCGCGGACGACTTTGCGAAGTTCCTGGCCTCAGAGATGCCCCGCTGGGCCGACGCCGTCAAGAAGTCCGGCGCGAAGCTGGATTGACCCCCTGAGGCGCTGAGCGCCTTCCTCTGGAAGGGACTTCACCCGCAGCCCGTACTGGGCTGTGGTTGAGCGGTCAGAGTGCGGCTGGCGAAAACAGGTCCACCCGGTCGGTGATGATGCCGTCCGTGCCCAGCGCGATGAGGCGCTGCGCTGCCCAGTCGTCATTCACCGTGTAGCTCAGCGTACGCATGCCCATGCCGTGCACTTGGGTCACCAGGGCCTGGTCCCACAACGCGTGGTTGCACACGATGGCTACGCAGTCGAGCGCCTGGGCCTTGTCAAAACATCCGTCCCACAGCGCGTCGATCAGCAGCGCGCGGGGTATGTGGGGGGCGGTGGCCATGGCACCGGCCAGTGCCTCGGGCTTGAACGACGAAAACAGGGGCGGCACAGCTTGGCCTTGCCACAGCCGCGCGGCGTATTCACCCACCACGCGACCGGTCACTTCTTCCTGCCCCGGCGTGGGCTTGATCTCGATGTTCAGGAAAAAACCGTTGGCGATGCAGTAGCGCGCCAGGTTCTCCATGGTGGGCAGGGGCTCGCCTGCGTAGCTGCGCGAGTGCCAGCCACCCGCATCCAGCTGAGCGAGCTGGGTCCAGGGCAGGTCGCCGCCTGTGCCACGGCCGTTGGTCGTGCGCTCCAGCGTAGCGTCGTGCATCAGAAACGGCACGCCGTCGGCACTCAGTTTGGCGTCGCACTCGAACATGCGGTAGCCGTACTGGGCGCCCAGCCGGAACGCGGCCAGCGTGTTCTCGGGGGCCAGCTTGCCTGCGCCACGGTGGGCGACCCAGCGGGGGTAGGGCCAGGGGGCGAGCAGGGCGGCACTCATGGGGCGATGCGTTGACCGGTGGTGGCGTCGAACGCGTGCAGGCGGTCGGGGCGGGGGAGCACGTGGATCACCGCGTCGGGCAGCGGCGCGTGGGTGCCTTCTTCCACCCGCACGATGATCTGCTCGCCGTTGATGCGGCCGTAGATGAGGCGCTCAGCCCCCAGCAGCTCGACCGTTTCGACAGTGACAGCCCAGCCTTCGCTGCCCACGTCCAGATGCTCGGGGCGGATGCCCAGGATGGTGCCCGACTTGGCGCCAGGTGCGTTCTTGAGCAGGTTCATCGGCGGCGAGCCGATGAAGCTGGCCACGAAGGTGGTGGCGGGCGTGTGGTAGACCTCTTCAGGGGTGCCGAACTGCTCCATGTTGCCCGCGTTCATCACGATCATGCGCTGTGCGAGCGTCATGGCCTCGACCTGGTCGTGGGTGACGAACAGGCTGGTGATGCCCAGTTCGCGGTGCAGCTTCTGGATCTCCAGGCGGGTTTGTGCGCGCAGCTTGGCGTCGAGGTTGGACAAGGGCTCGTCGAACAGGAACACCTGCGGTTGGCGCACGATGGCACGGCCCATGGCCACGCGCTGGCGCTGCCCGCCGGACAGCTCGCGTGGCTTGCGCTCCAGCAGGTGCGAGAGTTCGAGGATCTTGGCGGCCTTGTCCACGCGGCGCTGGATTTCTTCCTTGGGTACCTTGGCGATCTTCAGGCCATAGGCCATGTTCTCGAAGTTCGTCATGTGCGGGTAGAGCGCGTAGTTCTGGAACACCATCGCGATATCGCGCTGGGCGGGCTCCAGGTTGTTGACCACGCGGTCGCCAATGCGCAGCTCACCGCCGGAGATTTCCTCCAGGCCCGCCACCATACGCAGCAGGGTGGACTTGCCGCAGCCGGAGGGGCCCACGATGACGACGAATTCGCCGTCCTTGACCTCGGCATTCACGCCATGGATGACCTGGTTGGCCTTGGGGCCGACGCCGTAGCGCTTGACGATGTTGCGAAGAGAGAGGGATGCCATATTTGCAATGAATTTGATAGCTACAGAGGCTTATTGAGAAAGCACTTGCAGGGGTTTTTGTCTTATTTTTCGGTATCCACCAGGCCCTTGACGAACCAGCGCTGCATGACCACCACCACGAAGGCTGGGGGCAGCATGGCCAGCAGGGCCGTGGCCATCACGATGTTCCACTCGTTGCCTGCATCGCCGCCGGCCAGCATGCGCTTGATGCCGATCACCACGGGGTACATGTCTTCGGACGTGGTCACCAGCAGGGGCCAGAGGTACTGGTTCCAGCCGTAGATGAACTGGATCACGAACAGCGCGGCAATCGAGGTGCGCGACAGCGGCACCAGGATGTCCTTGAAGAAGCGCATCGGGCCGGCGCCGTCCACGCGCGCCGCTTCCACCAGCTCGTCGGGCACCGTGAGGAAGAACTGCCGGAACAGGAAGGTGGCGGTGGCCGAGGCGATCAGTGGCACCGTCAAGCCCGCGTAGGTGTTGAGCATGCCCAGGTTGGAGACGACCTGATAGGTAGGCCCGATGCGCACTTCCACGGGCAGCATCAGCGTGATGAAGATCAGCCAGAAGCAGATGCCCTTGAAGGGGAAGCGGAAGTACACGATAGCGAACGCCGACAGCAGCGAGATGGCGATCTTGCCCACGGTGATCACGATGGCGGTGACGAAGCTCACCCACATCATGCGCGCCACGGGGGCGGTGGAGCCCGCACCCGCGCCGCCGCCAAACAGCGCGTCGTGGTAGGTCTGCCAGAAGTTGCTGCCGGGCACCATGGGCATGGGCACCTGCACGATGTCCTGCGCCGTGTGGGTGGAGGCCACAAAGGCCAGGTACAGCGGAAAGCCGACGATGATCACGCCCAGCACCATGATGAGGTGCGAGAACGCGGTGAGGTAAGGACTACGTTCAACCATTGGAATCTTTCAGGATCGAAGCATGGCCCGCAGCGCCCGCAAAGGGCACGATGCAGGCGAGGGCCGCCGAGCAAGAGCCGCCCCGCAGTGAGGGCGGCGTCCCCCTGGAGGGGGAAGGCGCGAAGCGACTCAGGGGGGGCTTCATATTCAGTACTGCACTTTCTTCTCGACGTAGCGGAATTGGATGACCGTGAGCACAACCACGATGGCCATCAGCACCACCGACTGCGCCGCCGAGCCGCCCATGTCCATGGCCTTGAAACCATCGTGGTAGACCTTGTAGACCAGGATGGAGGTGTCGCGTCCCGGGCCGCCCTGCGTGGTCGAGTCCACGATGGCAAAGGTGTCGAAGAACGCGTACACGACGTTGATCACCAGCAGGAAGAACGTGGTGGGCGACAGCAGCGGAAACTGGATGCTCCAGAACCGGCGCCAGGGGCCGGCGCCGTCGATAGCGGCGGCTTCGATCAGCGACTTGGGGATGGACTGCAACCCTGCCAGGAAGAACAGGAAGTTGTAGGAAATCTGCTTCCACACCGCTGCAATCACGATCAGTGCCATGGCGTGGTCGGAGTTGAGCATGTGGTTCCAGTCAAAGCCCGACTGGCGCAGCATGTAGGCTACCACCCCCAGCGAGGGCGAGAACATGAACATCCACAGCACGCCTGCCACCGCAGGGGCCACGGCGTAAGGCAGCAGCAGGGCAGTCTTGTAAACGATGGCGCCCTTGACGATGCGGTCGGCAAAGATTGCAAGGATGAGCGACAGGCCAATGCCCACCACCGCCACCAGGATCGAGAAGAAAGCCGTGGTCTTGAAGGACGCCAGGTAGCCCGGGTCTTCAAACAGGGCCTTGAAGTTGTCCAGCCCCACCCATTCGGTGGACATGCCAAAGCTGTCCTGCATCTGGAACGACTGCACCAGGGCTTGGCCTGCGGGCCAGAAGAAGAACACGCTGATGATGACCAGCTGAGGCGCCAGAAGCACCCAGGGCAGCCATGCGGAGCGGAAAAGTACGCGTTTTTCCATGACGAAACTCTCAAAAAGAAAACCCCACCGCCCCGTGAACCAAGATGGTTGACGGGGCGGCGGGCTTTCGATGCAACCCGCCAGGTGGCGGGCGGCATCGACAGATGGTGGGACCGTACTTACTTGTTGGCGCGTGCGAAGCGGGCCAGTTGTTCGTTGCCACGGGTCACAGCGGTGTCCAGGGCTTCCTTGGGCGACTTCTTGCCCGACCAGATCTGTTCGGTTTCCTCGTCGATGATCGTGCGGATCTGCACGAAGTTGCCCAGGCGGATACCGCGCGACTTGTCGGTGGCCTTGCGGATCATCTGCGTCACGGCCACGTCGGTGCCGGGGTTCTTGTCATAGAAGCCCGATGCTTCGGTCAGCTTGTACGCGCCCATGGTCACTGGCAGATAGCCGGTGCGCTGGTGGCTGGCGGCCTGCACCTTGGTGTCGTTCAGGAAGTTCAGGAAGCTGGCCACGCCCTTGTATTCCTCCGTCTTCTTGCCGGCCATCACCCACAGGCTGGCACCGCCGATGGCGGTGTTCTGTGGGGCGCCCTTCACATCGGGGTAGTAGGGCAGGGTGGAGATGCCGTAGGCAAACTTGGCTTCCTTGGCCACGCGGGCATACAGACCCGACGAGCCGGTGATCATGGCGCACTCACCCGAGGGGAAGGACGCATCGGCCGTGTTGTTGCGGCCCTTGTAGACGAAGCTGCCTTCCTTGGAGGCCTTGGCCAGGTTCTCGAAGTGGCGCACGTGCAGCGGGGTGTTGATCTGCAGCTGGGCGTCGTTGCCGTCAAAGCCGTTGTTCTTGGAAGCGAACAGGGTGTTGTGCCACAGCGAGAAGCTTTCCAGCTGCGTCCAGCTCACCCAACTGGTGGTGAACGGGCAACTATGGCCGCTGGCCTTGAGCTTGGAGGCGGCAGCGAACACTTCGGGCCAGGTCTTGGGCGGCTTGTCGGCGTCCAGGCCGGCCTTCTTGAAGGCGTCCTTGTTGTAATAGAAGATGGTGGTGGAACTGTTGAGCGGGTAGCTCAGCATCTGGCCGTTGGGGGCGGTGTAGTAACCGGCCACGGCAGAGACGTACTGCGTGGGGTCGAACTTGAAGCCGGCGTCGTTCAGCACCTTGGCCGCAGGCACGATGGCGCCCTTGCTGGCCATCATGGTGGCGGTGCCTACCTCGAACACTTGCAGGATGTGGGGGGCATTGCCGGCGCGGAAGGCGGCGATGGCACCGGTCATCGATTCGTCATACTGGCCCTTGTAGGTGGGCACGATCTTGTACTGGGTCTGGCTGGCGTTGTATTGCTTGGCCAGGTCGTTGACCCAGTCGCCCAGCGCTGCACTCATCGAGTGCCACCATTGGATCTCAATGGGTGCCTGTGCTTGCGCAGGTGCGCAGACCGACATGGCAACAGCAGCGCAGACCGCCAGAAGCTTCGTTTTCATGAATATTTCCTCCGAGGATGACGAAAAGCACAAGGGCCGGATGCTATGCAGCCTCTGTGACATTGATATGTCGTTGTCGCATGAGCCCGCGCCCTGCAACAACCGGGGAAACCCCTTGGGGTACCCGTGAGGGGAGCGATTGTGACCTTTTTGTGACAATGTGTGGTGCATTTGCCGAGGCTTGCAAGGTTTTGTGCAATGCACCATGCTGGGGGCTGTTCGCACATCGGTGCAGCACCGTTTCGTTCGCGCCGTCGCGCGCCGCTTCCTTCTTCCATCCCTTCTTCATCCTCATCGCCATGGCTACCAACTCGCTGGACAAGAACAAAATCAAGTTTCTGCTGCTCGAAGGCATCCATTCTTCTGCGGTGGACGTGATCCGTGCGGCGGGCTATACCCAGATCGAGACCGTGTCCGGCGCGCTGCCCGATGAAGAGCTCAAGCGCAAGATCGCTGATGTGCACTTTGTGGGCATTCGCTCGCGCACCCAGCTCACTGAGGAAGTGTTTGCCCAGGCTCACAAGCTGGTGGCCGTGGGCTGCTTTTGTATTGGCACCAACCAGGTGGACCTGAATGCGGCGCGCGAGCGGGGCATTGCAGTGTTCAATGCGCCGTACTCCAACACCCGCTCGGTGGCTGAGCTGGTTCTGGCCGAAGCCATCCTGCTGCTGCGCGGCGTGCCCGAGAAGAACGCGGTGGCGCACCGGGGAGGCTGGCTCAAGTCGGCCGACAACGCGTACGAGATCCGGGGCAAGACCCTGGGCATCGTCGGCTATGGCTCCATCGGCACACAGTTGTCGGTGCTGGCCGAGGCCATGGGCATGCACGTGGCGTTCTTTGATGTGGTCAACAAGCTGCCCCTGGGCAATGCGCGGCAGGTGCAGCACCTGCACGACCTGCTGGGCCAGAGCGACATCGTGAGCCTGCATGTGCCCGAGCTGCCGTCCACCGAAGGCATGATCGGTGCCGCCGAAATCGCGGCCATGAAGCCGGGCGGCATCCTTATCAACGCTGCGCGGGGCACGGTGGTGGATATTGAAGCGCTGGCGGGCGCGCTCAAGGCCAAGAAGCTGCTGGGCGCTGCCATCGACGTGTTCCCGGTCGAGCCACGTACCAACAAGGATGAGTTCCAGTCGCCCCTGCGCGGCCTGGACAACGTGATCCTCACCCCCCACATCGGCGGCTCCACCATGGAGGCGCAGGCCAACATTGGCCTGGAGGTGGCCGAGAAGCTGGTGAAGTACAGCGACAACGGCACCAGCACCTCGTCGGTCAACTTCCCCGAGGTGGCGCTGCCGGCCCACCCCGGCAAGCACCGCTTGCTGCACATCCACCGCAACGTGCCAGGGGTGCTGTCCGAGATCAACCGCATCTTCTCGGACAACCAGATCAATATCTCCGCCCAGTACCTGCAAACGAACGAGAAGATCGGCTACGTGGTCATCGACATCGATGCCGCCTCGTCGGACCTGGCGCTGGACAAGCTGGCGCAGGTCAGCGGCACGCTGCGCAGCCGCGTGCTGTTCTGACACTATTGCAAGGCCGCGCACGGCCTTGCACGTTCTTTTTGCGCCCGGCCACCCGCCCCGATCTGCGGCGAGCGCTTTCCGCCAGATGCGTGCAGGGGCCCCCTGGCCCGGCAAGGCACAGGCCGGTGGCTTAAAATCGCGCCCCCACCCCAGGTAGACCCCCATGAATGTACCGATCGCGTTGGCGGCCTTGCAGACGCAGGCCGCCGAGCCTGCCCGACTGCGAGAAATTCCCTATAACTACACCTCGTTCTCCGACCGGGAGATCGTGATCCGGCTGCTGGGCTCCGCCTCCTGGGAGGTCCTGGACCAACTGCGCAAAGAACGCCGTACCGGCCGCTCCGCCCGCATGCTGTATGAGGTGCTGGGCGATATCTGGGTGGTGCAGCGCAACCCCTATCTGCAGGACGACCTGCTGGACAACCCGGGCCGCCGCAAGCTGCTGGTCGATGCACTGAACCACCGGCTGGCCGAGATTGAGAAGCGCCGCACCCCCGCCGACGACGCCGACCGCGACCGCCTCGTGGGCGAGCTGGTTGTCGCCGCGCGCCGTGCGGTGGCCGAGTTCAACGCCACCTTCGAGCAGGCCGCGCAGCTGCGCCGCCAGATCCAGCGC
Source organism: Acidovorax sp. 107 (assembly GCF_003058055.1). NCBI lineage: Bacteria > Pseudomonadati > Pseudomonadota > Betaproteobacteria > Burkholderiales > Comamonadaceae > Acidovorax > Acidovorax sp. 107. The sequence goes on from NZ_QBTZ01000001.1 coordinate 4,238,544, forward strand.
ACGCTGGGCCGCCTCACCGCCAAGGACAACATCAAGTTTGACGGCCTTTCGCGCGTGTCCCACGTGACCGATGCGACCGACTGGCGTGTGGAGTACCCGTTCGTGGTACTCACCCCCGACACCGAGGTGGAGATGGCGGGCCTGGTCAAGGGCTGTATCGAACTGGGCCTGACCATCGTTCCCCGTGGGGGCGGCACCGGCTACACCGGCGGCGCGATCCCGCTGACCTGGAAGAGCGTTGTCATCAACACCGAAAAGCTCGAAGCCATGACCGAGGTGGAAATGCGCCGCCTGCCGGGCCTGGACCGCGAGGTGGGCACGGTGTGGACCGAAGCCGGCGTGGTCACCCAGCGCGTGGCCGACGCCGCCGAGCGTGCAGGTTTTGTGTTTGCGGTGGACCCGACCAGTGCCGAGGCATCGTGCATTGGTGGCAATATCGCCATGAACGCAGGCGGCAAGAAGGCCGTGCTGTGGGGCACGGCGCTCGACAACCTGGCCAGCTGGCGCATGGTCACGCCCGACGCCCAATGGCTGGAGGTGACCCGCCTGGACCACAACATGGGCAAGATCCATGATGTGGAAGTGGCGACCTTCGAGCTGCAGTACTTCGAGGCCGACGGCAAGACGCCCGTGCGCACCGAGCGCCTGAGCATCCCGGGCCGCACCTTCCGCAAGGAAGGCCTGGGCAAGGACGTGACGGACAAGTTCCTGGCGGGCCTGCCCGGCATCCAGAAGGAAGGCTGCGACGGCCTCATCACCAGTGCGCGCTGGGTGGTGCACCGGATGCCCGAGCACACGCGCACCGTGTGCCTGGAGTTCTTTGGCAACGCCAAGGACGCCGTGCCTTCGATTGTGGAAATCAAGGACTTCATGTTCGCCGAGCAAAAGCGCAGTGGCGTGCTGCTGGCCGGGCTGGAGCACCTGGACGACCGCTATCTGAAAGCCGTGGGCTACGCCACCAAGAGCAAGAAGGGCAATGGCGGCCTGCCCAAGATGGTGCTGATTGGCGACATTGCCGGCGACAACGCCGACGACGTGGCCCGCGTGACCAGCGAGGTCGTGCGCCTGGCCAACACCCGCAGCGGCGAAGGCTTTGTGGCCATCACGGCTGACGCGCGCAAGAAGTTCTGGGCCGACCGCAAGAAGACGGCGGCCATCAGCCGTCACACCAACGCCTTCAAGATCAACGAAGACGTGGTGATCCCGCTGCCGCGCATGGCCGAGTACACCGACGGCATCGAGCGCATCAACATCGAACTGAGCCTGCGCAACAAGCTCAAGCTGTGCGATGCGCTGACCGAGTTCTTCGAACGCGGCAACCTGCCCCTGGGCAAGCACGACGCCGACGACGAAGTGCCCTCGCCCGAACTGCTGCAAGAGCGCGTGGCCCAAGCCATCGCCCTGGTGGACGAGGTGCGCGGCCTGTGGCAAGGGTGGCTGCACGATGTGGAGACGTTGTTCCCGCAATTGCAGGACCATACGCTGCGTGCCAGCTGGAAGACCCAGCTGCGCGCGCCGCTGCAAGGCATCTTCACCGGTGCGGCGTTCAAGCCCATCCTGGACGAGGCCGTGGCCATTCACAAGCGTGTGCTCAAGGGCCGCGTGTGGGTGGCGCTGCACATGCACGCCGGCGACGGCAATGTGCACACCAACATCCCCGTCAACAGCGACGATTACGAGATGCTGCAGACCGCCCACGAGGCCGTGGCGCGCATCATGGTGCTGGCGCGCAGCCTCAATGGCGTGATCTCTGGCGAACACGGCATTGGCATCACCAAGCTGGAGTTCCTGACCGACGACGAACTGCGCCCGTTTGCCGAGTACAAGCGCAAGGTGGACCCGGAGGGCCGTTTCAATAAGGGTAAGTTGCTCCGAAATCAGGAGCAATCTGGGCATGTTTCACCGGCGCTTGATGCCGATTTGGCCTCAAAACCTGCGCTGCATGCCGACTTGACCAACGCCTACACGCCGAGCTTCGGCCTGATGGGACACGAGTCGCTGATCATGCAGCAGAGCGACATTGGCGCCATTGCCGATTCGGTCAAGGACTGCCTGCGCTGCGGCAAGTGCAAGCCCGTGTGCTCCACGCACGTGCCGCGCGCCAACCTGCTGTACAGCCCGCGCAACAAGATCCTGGCAACGTCGCTGCTGGTCGAGGCGTTTTTGTATGAAGAGCAGACCCGCCGGGGCGTGAGCATCAAGCACTGGCAGGAGTTCGAGGATGTGGCAGACCACTGCACGGTGTGCCACAAGTGCGAGAGCCCTTGCCCGGTGAAGATCGACTTCGGCGATGTCACGATGAACATGCGCAACCTGCTGCGCAAGATGGGCAAGAAGAGCTTCCGGCCCGGCAACGCGCTGGCCATGACCATGCTCAACGCCACCAACCCCGACACCATCAAGCTGCTGCGCACGGCCATGGTGGGCGTGGGCTTCAAGGCCCAGCGCATGGCGGTGGACCTGCTGCGCAAGGTGTCCCGCAAGCAGACGGCCAAGCCGCCTGCCACGGTGGGCACGGCGCCGATCAAGGAACAGGTGATCCACTTCGTCAACAAGAAGCTGCCGGGTGGTCTGCCCAAGAAAACCGCGCGCGCGTTGCTGGACATCGAGGACAAGGACTACGTGCCCATCATCCGCAACCCGCAGGCCACCACGGCCGAGACGGAGGCGGTGTTCTACTTCCCCGGGTGCGGGTCGGAGCGCTTGTTCTCGCAGGTCGGCTTGGCGACCCAGGCCATGCTGTGGCATGCAGGCGTGCAGACGGTGCTGCCGCCGGGCTACCTGTGCTGCGGCTACCCGCAGCGCGGCAGCGGCCAGTTCGACAAGGCCGAGAAGATGATCACGGACAACCGCGTGCTCTTCCACCGCGTCGCCAACACGCTCAACTACCTGGATATCAAGACCGTGGTGGTGAGCTGCGGCACCTGCTACGACCAGCTGCAGGGCTACGAATTCGACAAGATTTTCCCGGGCTGCCGCATCATCGACATCCACGAATACCTGCTCGAAAAAGGCATCACGCTGCCCGCAGGCCAGGGCGGTTACCTGTACCACGAGCCCTGCCACAACCCGATGAAGCAGGGAGACTCGATGAAGACCGTGCGCGCTCTCGTGGGCGACAAGGTGCTCAAGAGCGAACGGTGCTGCGGCGAATCGGGCACGCTGGGCGTGACGCGGCCCGACGTGTCGACCCAGGTGCGCTTCCGCAAGGAAGAGGAAATCCGCAAGGGCGAGACCCAGCTGCGCGCCAGCGGCGCCGTGGGCGCGCAGGACAACATCAAGATCCTGACCAGCTGCCCCAGCTGCCTGCAGGGCATCACACGCTACGGCGACGACCTGCAGACCGGCTTGCTCGAAGCCGACTACATCGTCATCGAGATGGCCAAGCAGATCCTGGGCGAGAACTGGCTGCCCGAATATGTGCAGCGTGCCAACCAGGGCGGCATCGAGCGGGTTCTCGTGTGACGGCGTGCCCTTTGTGCGCCGAAGACGGCGGCGCGCTCGTCTGGCGCGATGCGCATCTGCGCGTGATCCGGGCCAACGAAGCGGGCTTTCCGGCGTTCTACCGCGTGGTGTGGAATGCGCATGTGGCCGAGTGG